>NC_002939.5:3168096-3491112 GCF_000007985.2 Geobacter sulfurreducens PCA | reverse complement strand
CACGGGGTGTCCCCAGGGAGTTTTGTTTGCACTACAGCCGTCCGGTTGTAGAAAAGGGTGTATTTGTTGTTAAGGGCGGCTTCTTCCGGTTCGAAGATGACTTCGAACGTTGCATTGGCGTCCTGATCAGTCAGTTCAATTATTCCCTTTTCGTCGGTAGACTTTTCAACGATGCTGCCGTCCGGCATCTTGATTTTGAATACTCTGCCGCCGATGGGTTTGTTGTCTTCGTGACCGAGTTTGAAAGTCCGGCTGTTCTCATCGCATGTGTCCCACGAAAGATACTCGACCACCTTAAGGCGAAAGGTCCGTTTATCGGGCACAACTTTCTGCTCGCCGCTCGACGGCCCGGCATTGGAATCGTTGTTCACTCCCATGATTTGTGCTCTCCCGAAAACTGTGGCGATGCGGCCGAGGAAACCTCGTGCTTACATGGCGTTTTTATTGTTCTGCGTCATGGGGTCGAAGTTGCGGCATGCCCCTTTCCCCTCAATCTTGACATCGAATGAGTAGTTGATGAACTCGGCCTTGTCCTGTATCGTGCCCGACCCAACTCCTTTTTTACTGCCAGACTCATCACCACTGCTTTTTTTATAGCAGCACCCATCGATTGCGCCCATGGTGCCGTCGATCTTCACCGTCTTTGTGCCATCGGCGAGACTGGCCGATCTGGCGACGTTGGTATAGGGTATCGGTACGACTGTAGTGCCCATCGGGGTAAGACAGACATCCGGACCGCTTACGACAACAGCTCCACTCCCTTTGTTGCTCATTCCCTGTTTGTTAACGAAAACCGTTGATTTTCCCACGATCGCCTCCTTGGGGATTCTATTTCTCGCTCTCCAATACCAAGGCACCGCATGGCCCATGGTCATCGGAGCAGGTTACCAGTATCGGCGATTGCAACCATCCACGAACAAGCCCTTGCATGGCAATACTTGCCAAGGCCACGCCGCTGGCGGCGCCGATGTCGCCGTAGCAGTTAGCCGGCGTCCAGAGCCGCCTGCTTTCATCCGGTTTGTCGAAACAGCGCATTTCGGCCATGCCCCATTCCCTTGCTCGGGAGTTTTCACCATTGAGATCGCTGAATATCGCGCGGATCGCCTTTTTTTGCACCCCGCTCAGGGCGGCATGGCAGGCCTCGGTGAGCCCGCTGTTTCGTCCGAGGGCGCTCGATGCCCGCGGCGCTGGTTCTACTGCCAGCCCAAGCCCTGCAATACTCCCGAGGATCGGCCTGTCTGCCTGCTTTGCTCCTGCGTGTTCTCCAATGACCATGAACCCGACCGCCTCTCCGGCAATGAGCCCCTGGTGACGGCCATAGCTTGCGGATTTGAGGCGGCAGTCCTTTTCGAACCAATTCAGGGTCGAGGTTCTTAGCAATGAATCAACTCCGCCGACGATGCACACCGCGTCGGGATTGCTGTCGATCAGGCGACCGGCCTGTTCAAGGGAGCACATCATGGATGCGTTTCCCCGGCGGATAGCCTGAAGGCCGGGTTTGTCCGTCCATTTCCCGATTATCCCGCGCAACGGGAACAGGCTGCTTTCTTCATAGCGCGGACCGGGCCGTTCGTCGGAGGCTACTCCAAGGAAGAGATGGATCTGTGAAGGCCTACGTGCGTCTCGACGAAAATACTCGTCAAGGAGCTTTTCAAGGCAAAGAGCGGCGACACCGGCCATCCGCTGGGGGGTATCCCAGCTGTCATGAATCCCACAGATTCGCGCCGCGGTGATAGGGTTGTCGTTTTCGTCCCGATAGTCGTCGTACTCGGCAAAGCGGGAGATTCCCGCCCTGACTGAAGCCGCCGTCGAGGGGCCGTCATGCCCTACGGCAGTAACGCAGCTTGCCCCGGTAATCGCCAGGGTCCTCATATGGCCGCAACCTCTTTGCGCTGTCTGGCCGCTGGTGCCCGCACTTCAAACATCGGTCGCCCAGGATTCATTCGCGCCAGCTCAAGGGCGGCAGCCGCACGCTGACGCTGAAGGCCCGTTTTGAGAGCCAGCCGGAGATGTTCAGGCGAGACCGGCTTCCCGAGAAAGTAACGGGTTCCGCTTTGAAAGCGGCCTTTATTCTTGCCCCACCATGCGGCAACCCGGTCGGCATCGGGCCAGGGGAGGTTTTCATCGGCATCCATGGCCACATTGAGATCCTTCGGATCATCGGTGGGGCCGGCATTGAAGCCTTCGGGCCGTGAGCCTGCCAGTTCTTCGAGCTCGATATCGATGCCGGTTATCATGGTGAGCGCTTCACCCGCCACTCGTGCGATCGTCGGCGTATCCATCCGGTCGATGAGCCACGGAACAAGGGACGGATCGCCCAGAGCCCCCGCGCATATCGCAGCAAATCTGATCGTTTCAGACGATTGAGCGAGCTCCCGTTGCCAGGCACGTGCGCTTTCGGGGCGCATGCACCGCACGGAAACGTTCAGGGCTTTCTCGGCATATCGGGATGAGGATGCGACGAAACTTCTCAGCACGCCGACGGCTGTGCCAATGCCCGCAAGGGACGCGGACCATGCGGCGGCAAAACGGATTTCGTCGTCGTGGTCCGTCAAGTATTCTTGCAGCCTGAAATCATTCAGTTCGCAACCTCTGCCCAACTCCCCGTATGCACGGAGCCCGCGGGCCATCAATAACGGGGAGGTATCGTTCACGGCTCTTGTCAGCTGTGGGCCCGGATCGTGCCGGTGGATGGCGCAAGCCGCCATGCCGATGTAGCGATGAAAGGGCGATTCATCTGCCAGTAATTGCTCTATGCGCGGCCTGGCCTGTTCGTAGGGAAGCCACCCCAGTGCGGAAATGACGGCGCGGGCCTTCTCCCGATCCGTCCCCATCGCGTCCATGACCTGCTGAAGGTGCTCACTGTTGACGCCTTCGAAGGCCAATACCGCCGGGGCGAAGAGTCCTTCGACCGTGTCGCCCGGAAGCGCAGATCGGCATATCTCCCAGGACGCGTCGCCGCCCACCCGCAAGCCATCGACCTGTGCTTCAAGTCGTTCATCGAAACGTTCGAGGTCACTCAGAGAAAAATGCGGAGATTGCAGGATGCCACCTCGAAGATGCCAAAGAAACGCTGCCTCCTCGGCAAGTTGGTGTAATATGGATGATATTGTTGGATTCATCAGTTGAGTAGTGTGATAATTCAATTGATTCCAACGGACGCGCCTTTGATCCTGTTTTCGCCAGAAGACTGGCTGAGCAGGTAGGCTCCCTTGATGATTACCTTGCCGGCGCTGGTGAGAACGATACTGGCTTTTCCGCATTTGAGCTCGATTTCTTCCCGAGCATCAAACGTGATCCGCGTCCCGTCGACAATCACTTCGTTCGGAACGGCCTTCGCAGTTTCGGCCGCTGTCGCATCGGCGATCTCATCAAGTAGTGAGTACATTGTGTCGACAATGATCGGCTGTCCGGGATCGTTGTTCTCAAATGCCAGGAGAATTTCTTTTCCTCTGCCGGGTTGCCCGTGTCCAGAAGCCGGTTTTTCACCGAGGTCGTGAGCCGGGCGGCGATGGGACCCAGAGAGTTCTCCGGGTAATCGACGATAAACCTGTTGTCGGTTGCGGAAACGATGCGGCCGACGCGAAACCCTTCCGACAGGGTGCCGTTAATTCCAAACGAAATAGCTGAAGCCTTTTTTCTCACATCATTCTCCGCATATCCCGTGGCCCTGGGTTCAATTCTGGAAAATTTTGCTCGCCTTGATCGTTATGCTGCTCCCATCCATGACAATGGATGAAGAACCGGCCTTAAGCGTGATTTTGGGCGCCTCGATGACATATTCGTCAGCTTTGGCGTAATATTTGGCGCTGATGGTTTCCGTGTAGTTGCCGTTTGTATTGGTGGTTCTGTCACCTTTTACGTTCTCACTCATGTTGTTGCCGACGAACACCGCTTTTGCCAGTCCGACTTCTTCCGTTTTGGCGCCGGCAACCGTCTCGTTCATGACGCCGCCTACCGCAACTTGGTAGAGGCCGCCAATGGCTAGCTCCTTTGCACCGCCGATTGTTTCGAGTGAATTTATGCCGACAGTCTCATTCTTGAAACCGCCTACGCTCAGAGTCATGTTGGCGCCGATGCTTTCGTTGTGGTTTGCCCCTACCTGGATGGACTTGTTGACACCGACACTCTCGCTCTGATCCACCCCCACCGTTTTTGAGCGGTTGTTGCCGACGGTCAGGCTCTCGTTCCGCCCGACAGTCTGCCCCTTGTCGTTTTTAACCAGAATGTTCCAGTCCTTTTCGCTCTGCAGGTAGATCTCCTCGCTTCCCTTCTTATCCTCGAAGCGGAGTTCATGGAAATTGTCAGTACCGCCGTTTGGGTAGCTGCGGGTGCGGATGCCGCTCTGGGTTTTACTGGCGGGCAAAGCGTACAGTGGTTGATTTTCGGAGTTGTACGCACTGCCGATTACCATGGGGCGGTCGGGGTCGCCTTCAAGGAACGTGACAAGCACCTCGTCTCCAACACGGGGCAGAAACTGGGTTCCCCATCCACCGCCTCCCCAGGGCTGGCCGACCCTGACCCAGCATGAGGTCCTGCCATCCTTCCGGCCACGCCGGTCCCAGGGAAACTGCACTTTCACCCGCAGGTAGCCGTCGGGGTCGGCGTGGATTTCTTCGCCGGGCGAGCCGGTAACGACGGCAGTCTGGAGTCCGACGATGGCGGGCCTGCCGGCGACAATCTGGGGGCGGACCGTTACGGCGGCCGGCACGGCGATAAATTCGTTGTCGTAGCGAAAGCCGCCATCTCCGGCATGCTCGCCAAGCACCTGGGGCTGAGCGCCATGATGGATGACTGCCACTGGCAGATACTTCCCGGCATAATCGTGGCCGGAAAGTTCCCACTCGTGTCCCGGCATCATGCGAGGGCACGAACTCTGCCCTTCTGCGGTCGCGCCGAGCACCAGCAATCGCTCCAGGCGGACGTTGGCCAGATAGGTACCTCGTTCCTCATTGAAGTAATTGCCGGGGAAGTCGTAGACCTCCCGCTGAGCGGACACCTTTCCCTGCCGCTGGGTGGTCAAGTCGAGGTTCGTGTGCTTGTAGCAATAATCGCGCTGTGACACCTTGCCGGGGCGAACGCGGCGCGAGTAGATGAAGTCGAAGACGCTCTCCTTTCCGGGCACCATGCCGTCATTGGTGTTGAAGGGGATCTGGCGCTTGCCGGGCATGTAGAGATAGCCTGAGCCGGTGTCGGAAAAGACGATGACGTGCTTGTCTTCGTAGTGCTCGAAAAAGTAGAAGATTCCCTCCTCTTCGAGAAGTCGCGAGACAAAGTTCAGGTCCGTTTCCCGGTACTGGACGCAGAATTTGCGCAGGCGGTCCTCCCTGGAGAGTGCGAAGCGGTAGCGGTCACTGGTGATATTACTCTCTTCGAGGATTTCGGCGACTATGTCCTGAACGTTCTTGAACTGGAAAACACGGCAATCCTGCTCCAGCGAAAGGAACCACAGGGCCGGCACAATGTGGGCGTGGTAGAGGTCGTAGTCGCCGTCCGTCCCGAGAGAGGTGAATTCCCGGACAACACCGTGGAAATAGCGCGTTCCGCCCTCATGATCTACGGAAAGCACGGCTTCCTTGTCGATCACCTCGTCGAGATCCACATTGTCCTTTGTGGCCAGGGTGAGGTGGATGTCATAGGGATGGGATATACGCTCGTCGACGGTGAATCCCGCTACCGACAGTAAGTGCCTGGTGGCGGGAATCTCGAACTGAAAGCTTGATGTTGAGCCCTGAGAAAGGAGGCTTGCCGCGGCCTTTTGGATTGTCATGGCGTTTTCCTCGTGAAACTTACGAATTGCTCAGAGAGGCGGTGGCGATGACCCCCTCAGTTCCATTTCTTGCGGAATCCTCCGACAAATGTTTCTCCCCACCACGGTTGCCGAGGTGTTGAGCCAACTTGAGGATGTGATGCAGGCGCATAGGGTGTCTTGCCGTAACTGTGACTGGCAGTTTTGTCCGAAGGGATTACCAACTTCTGTCCGACAGCTATCCGGTTCCTGTCGGTTATTGAGGGATTAACCGTAAGTATTTCGGCCACTGAGAGGTTATGCATGCGGGAAATTCTAGACAGGGTATCTCCAGGCCTTACAACATAATGTTGAGCGTTGCCCCCGTTTCCAACATGCTTTTTCGCCAATTTAGTCTTTGATCGGGATTGACCAACAGTGGTCATGGCTCGGTGATTCTCTGCGTTGTCGGTTGCTCCGCATGCCTCCTTCAGAATGCTCTCAATATCATAGCCACCAAACGTTGACACATAGTGTTCAATGGACGTGCCGTTTCCATCTTTCGGAATGTTGCGGCCTGCAGATTTGAGATAACTTTTCAGCCCTCCGACCCCCTTCAGATGGGCTCCTCCGATCATTCCCGATTTCGTGATAACGATCCCGTTGACCGTTGTGCCCTCGTACAAATCCAGATGCAACGCTTTGATTTGTTTCCAGAGGTTGGCCACGTGGTGCCGGATTGCGTCTTCCTGGGCTTCAGGGGCAGAGAGAAAATCCACCTTGCTCTTAACGCCCTTCCGTCCCGTCCAGTGACCGATCCAATCGTTGTCAACGTATTTGCCTTCTGCATTTTTCCTGGCGCCCGTTCCATCGTGGAGATAATATCCCGCATCGATCAGGGCATACTCCCCCACTTGGTACTTACCCAAATAGCCACTGTAGTTTTCGATGTCATATCTCCTGCTCGACTCTTTCTGTGCCAAAGCAGTCAAAAAATCCTCAAACGTCTTACTCACGGCATACGCCCTCAATGGAAATTATTACTGTTCGGTATCAAGTTGTTGAATGAATCATGGAAGTTTATGCGAGAAGTCGTATTTGTAATCATGCCAACTCCATACTGACTTGTCTTCCACAATCAGATCAACAAAATCTGATGTTGAAATGCTGGATAGGCTGACATTTTCCTGAATTATCAACTGAAGTATGTTACGCCATGTTCGGCCTTCTTGCCTAAAAATCACGAACCAGCACCCTTCAGTGCCGCAAAAATAGGGAGACTGTCGCACATATGCCAGAATCTCACGTGTACCGTCGTGATTAAGGTCGGCCAGTGCAATATCGATCTGAACAGGTTCTTTCGAGAGGGTCTTTGCTTCCCGGATCTCTTTCTTCAACAGTGTCTTTACGATTTTTCTCTCTCGCTCGTGCTTTGTGGCAGAAAAAGTCACCTGCTGGTCAGCGTGGGCCGAGACAGCCCCGAGCAGTAGCATATAGATAGCTACACACACGCCACAGAATCTCATTTGCTACCTCGCAATTGCTTTGCCATCTTCGGGTAATGCACACGCCATGTTGCAATGTTGAGATTATCTGAAAATGCACCCTCCCCGTCGCCGAGGAGGGCATACCATCAGAAAATAACTACTTGGGCACGCTCCAGGAATCCTCAGCCTCGATACCGTTGGGCTCCCAGGTCCACTTGATCTTCTTGTAGGAGAATGCCACCTCTTCCATATGGCCGTAGGGCTCGTTCGCAGGAAGGAGCGTCATGGGCATGTAGGGTTTCATCTCGACCACGATGGCATCCTCAAGGGTGGTGGTGAAATAGTGCTCTTCCAGCCCTTGTTTGTTGATACGGTACCACTTGATCTGCACGTTTTTCATGTGCTCTCCGGTGCAGAGGGCCTGATAGAGTTTCGGCGAACTCTTGTCGAACATCTTGACGATCGACAGGGGGCCATGGACGCGCTTGCCGGTGGGCAGGCCGTCATGGGGATTGCGCGGCATGTGGATGTCGTGCTTCATTTCGTAAAGCTGGATAGTGTTTTCGCGCCCCTGCAGTTCGCAGGAACCGTCGATCTTTCCCTGTTTTTCTCCAGTCAGGGTCATGTGGGCGGGCATTGCCATCTGCTGCTACCTCCTTGTGATGTTAAATTGCGGCCCCTGATGGTCCGCATTGCAGGCACAGTCTCGGATTCTGTCGCGTCCCTACTCTTTATCCAGTTTCCCCACCAGTGACAGCGTGAAGTATGCCCCCATGTACTTGAAGTGAGGGGTGACCTTGAGGCCCACCCGGTACCAGCCCGGTTCGCCCGGGACTTCCTCAACGGTCACTTCGGCCTGGCGCAGGGGACGGCGGCTGCGAACGCCGGGCATGGGGTTGTCCATCTCGGAGACGTACTGACGAATCCACAGATTGAGCTCATTCTCCAGATCGCCCCGTTCCTTCCACGTGCCGATGTGCTCCCGCTGGATCACCTTCAGATAGTGGGCGAGGCGACTGACGATGAACATATAGGGGAGCTGGAGCCCCAGCTTGTAGTTGAGCTCGGCCTCTTTTCCCTCCTTGGAGCTGCCGAAGAATTTCGGTTTCTGGACCGAGTTCGCGGAGAAGAAGGCGGCATTGTCACTGCCTTTTCGCATGGTAAGGGCAATGAACCCTCCTTCGGCCAGCTCGAATTCGCGGCGCTCGCTGATGAGCACTTCGGTGGGGATCTTGGTCTGGATGGCTCCCATTGCCTGGTACTGGTGGAGCGGCAGGTCATGCACCGTTCCGCCACCCTGGGGACCGATGATGTTGGCGCACCAGCGGAAGTTGGCAAAGCTCTCGGTGAGCCGGGTGGCGAAGGCGAAGGCTGCGTTGCCCCAGCAGTAGCGGTCGTGGCTGTCGGAGACCTGTTCTTCGTAGTTGAAACACTTGGCCGGCCTGGTGGCCTCGCCGTAGGGGAGTCGCAGGAGGAACCGGGGCAGGGCCAGTCCCACGTAGCGGGCATCTTCGCTCTCGCGGAACGCTTGCCACTTGGCGTACTGGGGGCCTTCGAGGATCGATGAGATGTCTTTGAGATTCGGCAGGGCGGTGAAGTCATCACAGCCGAAGAACTGGGGAGATGCGGCGGCCATGAAGGGGGCGTGGGCCATCCCGGCTACGGCAGCCAGGCTCTGGAGGAGCTTTATGTCCTGGGCCCCCGGACCGAAGTCGTAGTTGCCGATGATCGCTCCGAACGGCTTACCGCCGAACTGACCGTACTCGGCGGAGTAAACGGTCTTGTAGAGGCCCGATTTGGCCACCTCGGGCGCGTCCTCGAAGTCGTCCAGCAGTTCCTCCTTGGTGGCGTTCAGGAATTCGATCCGGTTGTTTTCCCTGAAGTCGGTTCGATCTACCAGGAAGTGGAGCGAACGCCAGGATGATTCAAGTGCCTGGAACTGGGGGTGGTGGAGGATTTCGTCCATCTGGAGGGAGAGCTTGCGGTCGATTTCGGCGATCATGTCATCAAGCACTGCTTTGGATACCTTCCGGGCTTCGGCTCCCGGCTCCAGAAGCTGGGCCATGAGGGCCGCGACCCCTCTTCTGGTGATAGAGTAAGCTTCGTCGGCCGGTTGAAGTTTAGTGACCCGGACGATATCCTCCAAAAGCGACACGTCAGTCGCACCCTGGTCCTGAAAGGGGGCAGTGCCGTTCATCTCTGAGCTCATTGTTTCCTCCTTACCCTTCGATCCCTATTTCAGCCAGCAGCTTGGCGCGGGCGGCATCGTCAGTGACCAGTTCCTGAATTTTTCTCCGGAAGTCCGGAATGTTGGAGAGGGGAGCCTTCAGCGCCCGCAGTGCCTCGCGCAACTCCAACAGGCGTTTCATCTCCGGGACCTGCTCCACAATGGCCTCCGGGCCGAAATCTCTCAGGGATTCCATTTTCAGCTTCACCGGCAGCTCCTCGTCGGGTGCATCGTAAAGCCGGTTGGAGACGGCGATGTTCAGCATGATTCTCTGGGCCTTCATGACCTCGCTGAAGTTTTCTTTGTCCACTGGCACCGGGTCCCGCTTCTCCACGGGCCGCTCGTCCGGTTGCCCGGTAAAGTCCCCTAACACCAGGATTTTAAGGGGAAGCTCCACTTCCTCGCGCCCTTCGCCATCGGCGGGACGGTAGACGATGTTCACCCGTTCCTTCGGTGCTACGGATGCTTCATTCGACATGTAGTTCTCCTTTTGTGTGTGATGGGAACGTGCCGTCCGTGGCGTGTATCCCGTTGAATTTAGCTTTACCCTTCTGTCAACCGTACTGGTTCAGCCTGCCTTCAATCACCGGCCGGCCCCCCCACCTGTTCCTCGATCCGCTTGATCGCCAGGTTCCAGACGGTGGTGAAGACAATTTTCTTCGCTGTATCCGTCCCATAGATTCCCTGATGGTCGATGGAAAAGAAATCGGCGGGCGAATCCCGACCGATCCGTGCCGTGGGAACCTTCAGGGCCTTGCCCGACGAATCGGGGACGGTGCCGTCGCCGGTGCCGGAGAAGGGTTCCAGGGCGACCACCGCCGTTGCTCCTGCGAAGGTTTCCCGTATTTCGTCGTTACTGTCCACATAGGCCCGGAATGCCCCCTTATTCCTGAACTGGTGGGGCGTAGAATGCACGTGGGGTTCGCGGGTGTAAACGATCCGGTCCGGTGAGTCGAGGGTGGTGGAGTAGAACTGGACCGTGTCGTCGTGGACCCGGGAGCCGAGGTTGTCGTGGAATTCTTCGGCCTCAAGGAGATATTCCTCATAATGATCCCATGATGTTTTGCTCCGATAGCTCTTGGAGCTGCCAGTTGGATTCCCTGGATCGAGCCAGTCCGGGTTCACCATCCGCCAGGGTACGTTGTCTCGGACGCGGTAGATATCCTCGTAGGGGTCGCTCCGGGGAAGGCTCAGGGTACGGCCGTCGGCCCCTGGGTAGGCGAGCCACTGCCGGCTGCCGCTATTGTCCCGGTAATCCTTATTCGGCAGCAGTTGCAGCCCCCCCGGCATGTTCCCCAAGAGCGCCGTCACCTCCTCACCGTCGGTACCGAGGATCCAGGCCGAGGCATACCCCATGGCCCGCCGCTCGAACATCTTCACGGGATTGAGAAACCAATCCCAGATGCTCTTGCGGGGTCCGCCGGCAGGGCGTTCGAACCCGGCTTTCATCCGCCAGTAGGCGGCGGGTGAGCCGGTGGCCGGCTGCACGCCGTGGACGACCCCGAGCACTTTTTCTGCGGCACCGTGGAGCACGCAGGCGGACCGGGCCACGAGCCCTCCCATGGAGTGGGTCACGAGGATAACCCGAGTGCAGAGGCGTTCCAGGGGGCGCCCCGCTTCGTCCCTCAATCCTTTGGCATAGTGGTCGATGGTGGCACCGATATACTCCTTCAGCTTCCTGCCGGCCTCCATGTTGGAGGCGGTCCAGTTGTAGCCGAAGGCGTGGACCGGGAACTCGAAACAGTGTCCCACCGGTTCCTCCCATTGGTGATCGTGAAGTGCCCGCAGGATCGGTCCGTAACTCCCCCACATGACCCCGCCCCAACCCCGTTTGTCGGCTCTCGGGTAGCGTCGCAGGAAACTTTTGTCGAGCTTCGGGTTGTTGGTGTCGACCTCCAGGTAGTCGGGATCGAACTCCGGGCCGACGAGGAGGGCCTTCTTTTTCTTTGCGGAAACGTCGAATCTGCCGTAATTCAAAAACATGAAGCCAGAAGAGTCGGGGTCCCATGCTCTCGTCCCTTGCTTCTTCCCCTTGGCGAACTTCAGTCGGCTTCCCATGATGCCGGGGACGAAGATGATCGGGATCACCTCCCGCTCGATGACGATCCGGTTCTGCACCTCGGTCCTGAGACCCCGTATGGTGTCGAACAGCTCCCACCACTTGATGTCGATCTGGTTGATTTCCGAGGAAATACTCACCCGTGGTTCTCCCCGTTATCTGCCGGTTCCGTACATCGGTTTCAGCGAGTTAAGGATGGCGTCCCAGACCTGGAGCTTTTGCTCCAGTTTGCCATCAGCGCTGTCCATGGTAATGCGTATCTCCGGATACTCTCCGGAATCCTTTCTTCCCCGGTATTCCCATGCGAAGTTCAAGACGGTTTTGTTGCCATCGTTCATTTTGAGAACTTCTTCTTCTCCGTCGAGGCCGGCAACAGTCTTTTTCCTGGAGCGGATTTTGTCGATATCCAAACCGGTGGCGAATCCTGTCGCCATGGCGGCCATGGTCTTTTTGATGAGACCGGCTTCTTCTACCTTGTGCGTCTCCGTTGTCTCGATGTCGATCTCCAACCCCAGCGGGTGCCCCTCGAACCGGGCGGCGGCCGTTTCCTGCTCCAGGTAGGGGAGATTGATGGCACCACGTTCGGTATAGAACCAGTTGCCAGGGGGGAGTTTGAGATCGCCGAAGCGACGAGCTTGATAAGATTTCGCAATCTCGGTCAGATCGTGAAGCATATCCTGCTCGTATTGAACGAGCCCCTTTAATTCCAGCCATGCAGCAGTTTGACCCACATCCATAAGAATCAGCCAATTCCCGTCCTTTGGACTCATTCTGTTGCCGTAGAAGAGGATTCCCCGCGCCCACGCCCCAACACCGGGAAACTCGCGAGTCTCGATGATCACCCGCTCCTTTCCTTTGGGTGGAGTGAGTTTGCCGATCTCTGTCAGGCGCTTCTTCCATGCCTCGTCACGGGCCCGTTCGCGGGGAACGCTGCCGGACCAGGCAAACTCCTCGATCTCCGCGTAGCGGAGCCTCTGCCACTGGTGAACCAGCTTCATCTCCGCCGGCACATCGATGGCGAATCTTCCGATGGGGTAGGTGGTCATCCGTGGTACTCCTTTGTCAGTCGAGGGTTGCGTGCTTTTTTTCTGCGTCCCTTCGCTGCTCGTGCAGGCAAGCAGGGTGACGATCGGCGTGATGAGCAGGAAGAGGAGCGCCCTGCGCAGGGTGGCGGATATGGTCATGTGGTGGTCTCCTCGCGGGGGAGTTTCTTCCGTTCGCGCTCGAAGTCGGCGAACCTCAGGTCGTGGGTCCCCGGCGCGCCGGCGAGGTGGACGTCGTCGCAGTAGCCGTCGGGGTCATCCCCCGGATCGGTCGTTCCCTCCATGGCGTGCCGGGCGGTGAATGAGGGGAATTCGACCCTGCCGCTTTTCAAGTCCGGATGCCTGAAGGAGAAGGTGAACGGTATCCGGTGCCCCTGGTGATCGTCGGCCGCCACGGCTATATTCTCCTGCATCAGAGGCGCCGGCGGGGTGTTCCCCGTGCCGGAGAGGTTGCTGACCATGGGGTCGAGACGGCGGCAGACCGGGCGTCCTTCGAAGAAGACGTTGTTCGAGAAGTTGACGAACTTCGCCTTGCCGCCGGTGACCCCGGAGGCGACGCCGCCGAGGGAGCCCGGCTCATCTCCGCTGCTGCGGCTGAAGACCGAATCCTTCAGCATGACCGGGTGGCCGTCCACGGCCACGGTACTGCTGCCGTTTGCCACATCGACCGACCGGGCGACGTTGGTGTAGGGAATCGGCACCACGGTGTTTCCCACCGGCGTCTTGCAGACGTCGGTGGTGGTGACTACGCCGCCGCTTTCCTTGTGGACGACGGTCTGGCCGTTGACGACAAGCGTTGCTCCCATCAGGTTACTCTTTCGTTCGTTTTCGCCTGCCGCTCCCGCCGCCACCGGTTAAGGGCATGGCGATCGGCGAAGTCCCCCTGATCGAGACAGAGTACCCGTGTCTCTCCTCCGTCATCGGAGGAACAGAGGGCGACCTGCTCCCCGTTGGCGAGGTCCTTGGCAAGAGCTGCGACGGCGACGACGGTCTGCACCACGCCGAGGGCCGCGCCGCATTCCCCGACGGAGAAGGCGGGGAGCCACAGTTGCCGCTCCCGGTGTGAGGGGCCGAAAACCCGTTCTTCGGTCACGGCCCATCCCAGCGCACGCTGCCGTTCGCCGTTCAGGTCGGCGACGACCAGCCCCATCTCTCCACCGGTGGTGGGAAGTCCATCGAAGGCCTGAAAAAACGCTTCGGTGAGCCCCCTCCCCTGCGAAGGGCGGCCTCCGGTGCGGGGAGCGGGATCAATGCCGTGGCCCCGTGATGAGACGAACGCGTAGATGGGGGCGCCCCGCTTCCGTGCCGACTCTTCCCGCTCCAGGAGGATGGCTCCGGCCGCCTCTCCGGGGATGATCCCCTCGGGGTTCGGCCCGCTCAGAAGTCTGCCGGCCGCCAGGAGTTCTTCGAGCACCGGCAGGAAGCAGAGGGAGTCGACGGCGGCGACGAGCGCCCGCGGACATCTCCCCTCTCTGAGGGCCTTCGCCGCCTCGGCTACCCGGTCAAGAAAGAGGCAGCGTCCGGAGCCTGCCTCCCGGCCAACCGGTAGATGCTCCATCGGAGAGAGGAGGGGAAGAATGTCCGCCGGACAGGGAATTGCCCCGACTTCTTCCGAAGGGATCCCATTGATGATCCATGCCGGCACCGCGTCGCCAGGGGAGGGTGAAAGGCCGCTGGTGGCCTCCCGGAGCGCCGGTGCCAAGAGCGCCAGACTTCGCTCGCTCCCGGTCAGGCCGAACCGCACGCCTTCCCCCGAAACCCGGCTGATCGTCGCACCACGCAGGGCGGTGCCGTCGGGGGCGTCGGCCACCAGAACCGTTTCGTGCCAGGCGAAGTGGCTGCGGTTGCGGATCACGGCTGACACGGAGCGCCAGGACGTAACTCCCATGGGGGTCACGAGGCCGAAACCGGTCACGGCGATCCGCCCGCCGGTTCCGGATTTTTGGGCCCTGGTTTTGGAGCCTTTTCCGCAAGCAATCGATTCGCAATCCTGTTCCATCGTTATCTACCCCTTCGTCAGTCGCACCATCTCCACCGGATCGAGGCGGGCGATCCGGTGGAGGGCATCGGCGGCCTTTTCCTTGAAGCGGGGCTCGATCTGGGAATCGAAGCCGGCCCAGGCGAGCTTCAGCCCCCGCAGGGCCAGGGCCGGGTCGTACTCTTCGAGGCCGAAGGCCTCGATGTCCGCCACGACCTGCTCTAGATGGGGGAGCGCCAGCTTGGCCCGATTGGTGTTCACAAGGAGTTGGGCCAGGGCGAGACGCCAGTGGAGCCTCTCCTTGCGGGAGGCGCCGTTGCCGAGTTGTTTCTGGAACCGCTCCACCGCCTCCAGGAGTTTGCCGTCCCGAATGAGAGCCTGGGCCTCTTCCACCTCCCGGGCAATGGCCGCGGCGCGGCCGTCGTTATGACCCACCGCAGGGCAGTCTGCAACGGATGCCCCGCGCTGTGCGAGCCCCGTGAGCCACTGGCGGGTTTCCGGGGCGGCAAAGGGAGTGCCGTCGGCAAAGGTCAGGTCAGGAAGGGCCGGAAGCCGACCCACAAAGGCGGCCGTCTCCGCGCAGACCGCTTCGCGGGCGGCGGCAAAGCGGTCGCCGAGGCGGCAGAGAGCCTTGGCGGTGAGCCGGCTCAGATCGAGCCAGAAGATGAACTGGGGAAGCCGCGCCTCAGCCGCCTTCAGGAGCGCCTCGCCGTCTCCGTGGCTGGCCAGTTCCTGGAGAAGGGTCAGCACCTGCCGCTCGGGAGGAGGGATTCGGGTACGTCCGTTTATCGACGGCGGGAGCTCGGTTACCTTCCCCCAGGCGGCAAGGCGGGAGAGCCGATAGGATACGGGGGCCGCGGGATCCTGCTGGATGAGGGCGCCGGCCGCCTCCCCCACCTGGCGAAGCGCTTCCTCCAGCATCTGAAGGGAGGAGCCAGTGGCAATCGCCTGACAGGGGGGCTCCACGGCGGGGGCGGCGGTTTGACGGGGCGGAGCGAATAGGCCAGTGGCGGGAGCCTCGGCTTGAGCCGGCGTAGCAACCACGGCTTCGGGGGCCGTTTCTTCTCCGCCTTCCGGCGCCATGTCCGCCAGTAGTTGCCTCAGTTTCGTAAGGGAGGGGGCATCCTCCAGGCGCTCTCCCAGAAAGCGGTCTATGGCGCCAAGGGTTTCCAGCACAATGCCGTGTTGCTCAGGGGGAAGGGACCAGTTTCCCTGATGATGCAGGGCGATCACGGTCCGATCCAGCCACCACTCCACCGATCGTTGGCGCCCCCGTGTGCGGGTGGGGTAGAGGGTGCACCAGAACCGTTCCAGGAGATCGCGCCAGACAGTGAGCCCCAGAGCGAGGCCGTCACCCCCGCGGGTCTGGACGAGTCCCACTGCCAGGTAGCTCGCCACAAGGAGGTCTTTGGACCGGGTGGCGAGGATGTCGGCTGCCATATGTACCACCCGTTCCCAGTCGACGGCACCGGCCACGGCGGGGGAGGTGAGCTTGTCAACCTCCGCCTGGAGCGCGTCGAAGAGGGGATCGTAGCGAATATCCTCGCCGGCCGGCCGTTCGGGGCACACCGGTTCTTTTCCGATAGATGCAATGTCCAAGGCGTGCCCCGTTCCGATGCTGTCGTGCCATCCTCCTGCCTCCGGCGCGGACCAGAGGTGGAGAAAATCCCCCGGGGCCAGGGCCCGCCGGAAGGAGGCGAGAAAGGAGTGTTCCAGGTTGCCGCCCATGAAAAGGGTGTGGGGGACTCCTTTGACGGTCCTCTTGGTCAGGAGGTGCCAAAGGCTTACCAGGGTGATTTTGTCATGCACCGGCCCCCGGTCGAGTCTGACGGAAAACTCTTCCCGGCCGGAATGTTCGGCGACCAGTCGTTCGAGACTGGGGATGTCCAGGAAGGATGCATAGGGATCAAGGGGGGAACCGAGCCGGTTCAGGCCGCGGCGCCGTTCCGCCAGCTCGTCCCAGTCCGACCCGGGGGGGCGAACCCTTCGGAGTTCTTCACCCACGTGCTTCAGACCATCAAAGGAATGCGTCGCCAAGTACTCGATCTGGCACCATGACGGTTCACAAGCAAAAGGGAGCAGGTCCCACTGCTCTTCCCATCCCTCAAGGGGGCCGCTTCCCATGATGAGCAGCGGATAGGAGCGGCCGAGGCTGTCGCTGGAGAGCCGGACCACTCCAAGGACAAGGGAATCCCGGCCGAACCCGCGGGCCCAGAAGCGCCAGGAGCAGAACGGCATTGTCGCTTCGTGCCGACTGATGAGATGCCGGTACCCGTTCTCCACCCATGCGGCCAATCCTTCGACAAAGGGAGAATCCTCACCGAGCCGAAAATAGTCAGCTGCGGCAGGATGTTTGCCGAAGGCAGACCAGCGCCAGCACGGATCAACGGAGGGCATCAGTTCCGCTCCTTGTTCCTGCGATACAGCCACAGAGAGTGTGGCCCTACCAGCACCGGGCGATCATCCGTGGAGCCGTGGCTCCGGCCATGGCGCCGCCCTGCCTGATCACCTGCTGACTGCCGGTGAACTGGTAGCTTACCCGGATTGAGGTGATCCCCATGCGAGCCAGCGCATCTTTCTCGCCGGGAAACTCTCCGGCCGCAAACGTGCGATGCCCGCTGGCGAACTCGCGTAGAAAGTCCGGGAATGCCTGGGGTCCAGCATATCGCTTTGTGAGTACCTGGTCGCCCGCCTCAATCTGGAAGATCACGTCGCCGCAGCTGTCGGGCGACCAGTAAAAGGTCTTGCCGGCAGGAAAGTTGTGGTTCGCGAGAGCCTGGGCTTGCCCGGCGCACTGGAGCTCCAATCGCGTGCCGTGCGGCTTGATCCGGGCCTCGGGGTTCGCATCGGTGGGAAGTCCCTTGATTGCTACGGTATAGTTCGACTGCCGGCCGGATGCCATGGCATTGAGCTGTGCCCCTTTGCCCAAAAAGGCGAAGAGGGATCCCTCCAGCGGCAGCGCTCCGCCCAGTGCCTGCCGGGGGGCGTACCCCGCTGCCGTGCCCCGGACAAAGGGGGCGGCCGGGCCCTTCACGAAGCGCCAGGCAAGGCCATCGGCGCCCAGCAGCATTGGCCCCGCCTGTTGGGGGGGCATGCCCAGGGTGGGGGCGAGGACCTGCTCCTCCCAGAGGGTCTGGAGCTGGCAACCGGCTTCGCGCCTGACATATCCCCAGAGAAAATCGAGGGGACCGGTGACGAGGCGCCAGAAGGCGTCGTCGGCACCGGCGCCGGCGATATCCCGCTTCAGCCGTGCGGCCGCATTCCAGGCTGCATGGAATGGGGTTTTCCCCGTGGCGGGATCATCGGTGAAGGTCTGGGATGCCAGTTGGAAGGCCTGCTGCCGCGATGATGCGGCTGGAGCGATGGCCGCCAGGGCTGCCTGGTATTCCTGCCAGCTGCGCGATGCCATGAAGGTCGGATCGATGGTGCTGGCCGCAGCCTCGTTTCCCAGCCTCCTGCGGATGGAGGCCATGAGGCGACGGCTTTCGGCGGTGACGTTGGCTGCTGCATCGTGCGAGACGGCTCCCCCGGTTCGCGCAATCTGGAATGCGAAGAGCTGTGCTGCAAAGGGAGGGAGTCCCTCCGTGCCCGCCAGGGTGTGCAACTCCTGGGTCATCCGGGTGATGAACGCGAAGTACGGACCGTGCTCGGTCGCCATCCGGGTAGCGGCCTGCTGCCACTCGCCGCTGCCCCGAAGCCTCTCGGCGCCGCGGGGGAATGAGGCTGCGAATCCCTGCCACGCCTGCAGGCACAGGGCCCGGTACCAGGGGACGAACCCTGCCCGTGCCTTCGCCAGAAGTCGTGAGTCGCCCACCGCGGTCTCCAGTTCGCGCATGAGCCCGTCAATCCGGTCTTTACCCTTGCCGGTGAAGGACGGGGTGATCGTCGGCTCATCCGGGGCCGGCACGCTTCCTCCCCAGAACTCCGCCAGGGTTACGGGTGATAGCCCCCCATGACGGTCAACCCAGGGGGCGAGCCAGGAAAGGCTGTCGGTTTTGAGCGCGAGGGACCGCCTGAGCCAGCCCTGGAGCTGGGCCGCCTCGCGGGCCAAGTCGGGAGAGTCGGATCGCCATGCAAGATAGTGGAGATAGAGCTCTCCGAACCGCTTGTGCGCGTCGGCGACCGACGGCGTCTCAGCGGCCATGAACGACAGGGACGCCGGCTGAGGGAGGGCGCGCAGTTCATCGAGCCCCCTGCCTGCCCGGCTGGCGGTAAGGATGTTGATCCGTCGCGTCAGGTGGATGGCGTACCGGGCAAAGAGTTCGTCCGGCGTGGCCGCGGAGAGACCGTTCAGCTCTTCGGCCAGGTGACGGTCATAGGGGGCGAGAAAGCCATCCCGGAACTGGTTGCAGAACTTGTCCTTGAGAACAGCTTCAACCCGCCGGCTTTCATTAAGGCCGAACCGGGGCACCCACCAGGCGCGATTCTGCTCTTCCACGCGCAGAATCCCCTGGCGAAGGCTCTCCAGGACCAGGAGATTATTCACCGGATCAGCATTGATGGGCGGCGTCCGTTCGAATTGGCGCGATACCTCGCGAATGGTGGCCATGTTCTTCACGAAGGAAAACGACAAGAGGCCACACAGGGCCAGCCCCACCAGCAGCCAGGAGAGGAGCCCGAGGTTGCCGGTGACGGTGCGCCACTGGACAGACCGTTGTGTCGGGGTCAGGAGTGCCCGGTCGGCGGGAAGGACCCGGGCAAAGAAGTCGTGGAGGAAGATGCCACGGCTGGTGTCGGGGAGCGGTTGGGGCCCGGCAACGGTGCCCAGTGTCCCGCTGAACCGGGAACGGGGGCTGCCGGCCTGACGGCCGCTGGCGAAGAACACCCCTCGCAGCAACGGGGTTTCCTGATAGGGGTTTTCGCGGAACGTCCCTTCCATGAACGCGGTGAGCCCTTCGCGGAGCCCTGCGAATTCCTCGGGGAAAAAGGCGAGAGCCGGCGTCGCGTCGCGGGCTTCGGGCCGGTGGAGGATCTGGAGCCTGAGACTTCTGAGTCGCTCGGTTACCGTCTCCATGGTCCTGGCCGTGAACGAGCCCACGTTGGCGGTCAGATCTCGGTTGATCATGCCCATGGGCTGGCGCAGCGCCTTTTCCGGCAGAAGTTCGGCGAAGCAGTTCATCCCTTCGATAAGGTCACACTTGGTTACGAGCACGTAAACCGGTACCCGCACCCCCAGGGCGCGCATCAGTTCATCCACCCGGCGGCGCATGGTACGCCCCTCCTCGGCGTTTTCCTCCCGTCCGCCGGCAAGGAGTCGGTCTGCCGCCACGGTCAGGACGAGACCGTTCAGGGGTTCGCGTCTCCGGTGCCTGACCAGCAGCGCCAGGAGCTTCTGCCATTCGTCCCGGTCCCGCTCCCCGTTGACCGGCACGGCGTAACGGCCCGCCGTGTCGAGCACGACGGACTCTTCGAAGAACCACCAGTCGCAGTTGCGCGTACCGGCATCATCGGCGGACCGTCGGGAATCGGTGTAGGGAGAGGGGAGACGGGCGCTGGCAAGGCTCGTGCTCTTGCCGGAACCGCTCTCGCCGATGACCAGGTACCAGGGGAGCACGTAGAGGGGGTTGCCCCGTCGCTTGAGGTGCGAGCCTCTGAGGGCTCCCACCCCTTCTTTCCACTGTTGAGCGAGCTGGTCCAGATGCGTACGGCTTCCGTCTGACAGGGTGGAGAGGGTGTCTTTTTCCTGCTCGATAACCTCCCTGACGAAGTGTCGCTCCCGGCGCCGCAGCAGTAGGGACCGCAGCAGTATGGCCCCCGCTGCGATTCCGGCAAGGAGCAGCAACAGGCAGAAGGTCACCCACCAGGGCCAGTCGAGCGCCAGGACGATCCCGGCCACCAGGAATACCGTGAGCACGACGACACTCGCCAGCAGCAGCCATTTCAGCGATTTCATCATCCGTTCGCTCATTTCAGTATGGTACCGTCCTCAGGAACGTGTCACCCACGCCCGTGAGCGTGAAGCGGTAGGCCAGGAGCAGAATCAGGAACAAGGCCACCGGCACAGCTGCCACGGCAACCAGGAACGCCCGGCTTCCCTGCCCGCGTCCGGGGCGGACGGTTGCCGGTGCCGGCCCCGACGGCCATGCCTCGGGAAAGAGTTCGGTCCGTTCCAGAGAGGGAAGTCCTACCGAACTTCCCATCAGCAGTTTCAGCTGGGCGGTTTTCAACTGTTCCAGGTGGTACTCGTCGCCAGGCTTGCAGTATTTGCCGGTAAAGCCGAAGGCCAGGCAGAGATAGAACACTTCCCGCACCTCCCGCTGATTGAGCCCGAGCGCCGTGAGCCTGGTGAAGAATTCCTCCCCCGCGTCGGTGGTGGCGTAGTGGATGCGCTGGAGTTGTTCCTTCAGCCAGGTGTTTTTTTCTTCCCATGATGAGGAGAGAATCGCTTCGTCGATCCAGGCGCAGACGGCGAAGCGCGCCAGGTCGAATTCCTCCCCGTCGAGCCCTTCGCTGCGGGCTGCGGCATCCGCCGTCGCCATGAACCGTTCGATTTCACAGCGAATTTCTCCGTAGGGGGGCTGTCGGACCCCGATGGTCCGGAGGGAGTGGTTCAGGTAGGCCATAACGTCTGTGAAGCAGTCGGTCAGATGCATGGATGGATAAACCTCTCTGCCGGCCGCTGCTGTGCGACGGCCGAAGGCAGGATCGAACCCGGCATCGATGGGCATGACGGGGCATGGACGCACGGCGGTACCGTTAAGCACTCCGGCTACCGTGAGTCACCGTTCGCTGTGATGGGAAATGCCAGGAAAGGTCTGATTCCGGGTGAATCGCGCGGGCCGCCGTCCTAGCGGATGGGAATGAGTCCGGTCTCCTCTGTCATGAGAATTGCCGAAACAATAAAAGAGCTCACATTAAAAGTCAATAAAAAGCTGTGGGGGTTTTCGTCGAATAACAAGGGGTTGGGTTGCTGCGATGTGTGCGAGGCGCACGGGGTGCTCACGGCCGGGAGGAGCGAATGTCCGCCAGGGCGCGTTCGATGGCAGGAATGTCGCAGCCGTCGATAACCTTCTTTCCTCCATCGAGGACTACCATGGGTACGATCTCGCCGCCGTAGCGCTCGCGCCACTCCCGGAACGCGGCGCGGTCGCGGCGGATGTCGCGGCAGGTGTAGGGGATGCCCTTTTCGGTGAAAAACCTTTCCACCTCATCGCAGTAGGGTCAGCCTTCACCGACGAAGATGACCACTGAGGGGTTACGGGATTCGGCTGTCCGGCCGGGCTTGTCCGGGGCGGAATGGAGCAGTGCCGGTGTGAGCGCCACGGTAGCGGCAAGGACAAGCATGGCTGTGAGACTGCGGACCATCATGACGATGCTCCCGGTTGCATCTCGCCGTGGCCGGCGAAGAATGCGCCGAATGCCGCGATAACCCGTTCCACGTCCGAAGAGGTTACGTCAAGGTGGGTGACGAGACGGATACTTTCCCGGCCGGAGATGAGAATTCCCTGTTCGTTGAGAAATGAGGCGAGCCGGTCCGCCGTCCGGAGAGGGAGGCACAGGAATACCATGTTGGTCTGGACCTGGGACGGGTCAAGGCCCAGCCCCGGGATGGCGGCCAACCCCTCGGCCAAGCGGCGGGCGTTGGCATGGTCCTCGGCGAGCCGGTCAACGTTTTCGGTCAGCGCCAGGATGCCGGCGGCCGCCAGGATGCCGGCCTGGCGCATGCCTCCTCCGACCGCCTTGCGCCACCGGCGGGCCGTGGCGACGAACTCCCTTCCCCCGCAGAGCAGCGACCCCACCGGGGCGCCGAGCCCCTTGGAGAGGCAGACCGACACCGAATCCACGTGACCGGCGATCTCGCGGACCGGTACGCCGAGCTTTACGGCGGCATTGAAGATGCGGGCACCGTCCATGTGCAGGCCAAGGCTCTGCTCGTTGCAGAGCCGTCTGGCGCGTGCCAGGTAGTCCAGGGGAAGAACCCGCCCGGCATGGGTGTTTTCCAGGCAGAGGAGCCGGGTGCGGGCGAAGTGGAGGTCGTCCGGCTTGATGGCGGCGGCCACGGCTGAGAGATCGAGGGTCCCGTCGGGTTCCACCTCCAGGGGCTGGGGCTGGATGCCCCCCAAAGCGGCGGCACCGCCCCCTTCGTAGCGATAGCAGTGGGCGGTCTGGCCGGCAATGTATTCGTCACCACGCCGGCAGTGGGCCAGGAGAGCCAGAAGATTGGCCTGGGTACCGCTGGCGGTGAACAGGGCCGCTTCCGTGCCGAGCGTGGCGGCGCCCAGTTCCTCCAGCCGGTTCACGGTCGGGTCTTCGCCATAGACGTCGTCCCCTACCTCGGCTCCCGCCATGGCGGCGCGCATGGCAGGGCTCGGCCGGGTAACGGTGTCGCTGCGCAGGTCAATGATGTTCATGGGATCCTCGTGGGATGGGGATAGTGTGCGTGCGTCGGGTCATTTGCCCGTGGGCGGGAGTTCACGCGCCGGGCTCGCGGAGAATATCCGCCGGCCTACCAGCGGCAACTGCCGCCGCCCCGTTTTTCCAGGTAGTGCTGGTGGTATTCCTCGGCCCACCAGAAGGTGGCAGCCGGAACGATCTCGGTAACGATGGGGCGGGCATGGCGCCCGGAACGCTGCTCGTGCTCTAGGGAGGCCCGGGCCGCCCGCTCTTGGTCCGGCGAGTGGTAAAAGATGACGGAGCGGTAGTTGGTGCCGATGTCGGGGCCCTGCCGGTTGAGCTGGGTCGGGTCGTGGCAGTCCCAGAAGACCCGCAGCAGGTGGTCATAGGTGACGGCGGCGGGGTCAAAGGTCACCTCCACCACCTCGGCGTGGCCGGTGGTCTTGGAGCAGACCTCCTCGTAGGTGGGGTGTTCCTTCCATCCCCCCATATATCCCGCCAGGGTTGAGACGACTCCGGGCACGCGGCGGAACTCCTCTTCCACATGCCAGAAACAGCCGGCCCCGAAGGTAGCCTTCTCAAGACTCGTATTCTCTCCCATGACATGTACCTCCCTGCCTGAAAAGAGTAACACAGCGCGCAATGGTTGTCCCTGCGCGTACCATACGCGCCGCCACGGCAAAAATCAAGGCGGCGCAGGCATGCCCGGCCGCCCGCGACCGGTCGCCGCAGCCAGCCAGCCGAGGCGATCCAGGAGGCGGGCGAGCTCCCGGTCCGGCGGTGCGGCGATGGTCAGGGTTTCTCCGCTTGCGGGATGCGGCAGCGAAAGCTCCGCGGCATGGAGCAGGAGACGGCCGCAGCCGAACTCTTCCCGGAAGAAGCGGTTGTGGCGCCCTTCGCCGTAGGTGGTGTCGCCGATGATCGGGTGGAAGATGTGCTTCATGTGGCGCCGCAGCTGGTGGCGGCGGCCGGTGTGGGGTGTTAGTTCCGCAAGTGAGTAGCGGGAGGAGGCATAGCGCCCCGTTACCACGGGCAGTTCTGCTTCCGCGAGTCGCCGGAAAACGGTGACCGCCGGCTGAGGCGCTGCTGGTGAGCTCTTCGCACCGTCCAGCCGGTCCGGTTCTTCGCTCAGGGAGTGGTCAATGATTCCCTCCGGCGGGACAATCCCCCGGGTGACCGCCAGGTAGGTCTTGTTCACCCGGCCGCCGGCGAAGGCATCGCCGAGCGAACGGGCCGTTGCCGGGTCCAGGGCGAACACCAGGACGCCGGAGGTGGGCTTGTCGAGGCGATGAACGGGATAGACCCGGCGGCCGAGGAGGTCGCGCACCTCCTGGAGGGCGAAACGGGTTTCATGGCGGTCGATGGGGCTTCGGTGCACCAGGAGCCCGGCCGGCTTGTGCACGGCCACCAGGTATTGGTCGCGAAAGAGGATCTCCACGGCGCTCATCCCCGTGCCTTGCCGAGGAGGGCCAGGAACTGCATCACGAGCCGGTAGGTGATCCCCCACAGGACCGGCTTTCCTGACACGGGAAGGATGATGGCCGGTCGCTCGAAGGGTTCGCCGCCGAAGCGGACCGGCGCAGTTACGTGGCGGGCGGGATCGCACAGTGCCTCCAGGGAGACCCAGAAGGCGTCGCGGACCTCGCCGCCCGGGTGAAGGGAAAGTGCTCCGGTCACACCGTAGACGAAGCAGGACACCCGGATCGGCAGGTGGGCCCCCTCGATATCGGCAAGCCGACCCAACAGGCGGGCCGAGGCCAGGTCAACGCCCAGTTCCTCCCGAGTCTCCCGTTCGGCGGCGGCACGGGGACCGGCATCGCCCGCCTCTACCTTGCCGCCCGGAAACCCCAGGTCGCCGGACCAGGGATCGCCATCGTGGGGGGAGCGCTCGATGAAGAGGATCGACACCTCGCTGGCGTCCCGGCGCAAGATCAGCGCCACGGCTGCAGGGGTATAAGCGGCGGCGGCCGGCCGGTTTTCCCCTCCGGAGTCCTTCAAGGTGCGTTCGATCTCGTCAAGGGTCGGGTTCGTCATGGGGATTTCCTGGCGGCAAAAGCCGAGGTGGCTCGCGAATGTTGTTTTTTGCGGCATGTTCGTATAGCATGAGGGGGCATTAAGCACCTTTTTCCGTTTAGAGGAATCCTGCCATGGAGCATCCCCCTTTTTCGCTTGCCGGCAGCATCGGCGCCACCCCCCTCGTTGAGCTGCGACACCTGAACCCGAATCCGCGGGTTCGCATCCTGGCCAAATTGGAGGGGAATAACGTGGGCGGTTCCGTCAAGGACCGTCCGGCTCTCTACATGCTGGCCAAGGCGGAGGAGTCCGGCGAGTTGGTGCCGGAGAAGACCATCCTCGAGCCGACCTCCGGCAATACCGGCATCGCTCTGGCCATGCTCGGCACGGTCAAGGGATACCGGGTCAAGCTCGTGATGCCCGCCTGCGTAAGCCTTGAACGGCGCGCCGTGCTGGAGGCCTATGGCGCCGAGTTGGTCCTCTCTCCCCACGACGAGGCCACCGACGGAGCCATCCGGCTGGCCCACCGCATCCTGGAAGAGGAGCCGGACCGCTACTACATGCCCAACCAGTACGCCAATCCCAACAATCCCCTGGCTCACTATGAGACCACTGCGCCTGAGATTTTCCGGGACACCGGCGGTGCCGTCGACTTCTTCGTGGCCGGCATGGGGACGGGCGGCACCTTGATGGGAACGAGCCGCTATTTCCGGGAGAAGAAGCCTTCCGTGCGCATCGTGGGCGTGGAGCCGCGATTGGGGCACAAGGTGCAGGGGCTCAAGAACATGCAGGAAGCCATCGTGCCTCCCATCTACCACCCCGAGGCCCTGGACCTGAAGCTGACGGTCCATGACGAGCCGGCCTTCGACACGGCCCGTGAGCTGGCCGCCCGCGAGGGCCTTTTCGTGGGGATGTCCAGCGGCGCCGCCGTGGCGGGTGCCGTCCAGGTGGCACGGGATGCCCCGGCAGGCAGCACCATCGTAGTGCTCCTGCCGGACCGGGGGGACCGCTATCTCAGCACGGTCCTGTTCCGGTCGGTTTGCGGCAAGTGCCCTCCCTGAGAGGCGCATGTGCCTGACGTTGCACCACCAGCCCGCATCCCGCGGGCTTTTTCATGTCCGCTACCAGCTGCCGAGCGAGGTGAGGAATTCCAGCAGGCAGTCGTTGAAGGCCCCCGGATGCTCCAGATTGGCCAGATGCCCTGCCTCGGGCACGATACAGAGTCGGCACCCCGGAACGCCGGCGGCAATGGCCCGGGAGAATTCGGCCGGGATGGCCCGGTCATCTTCGGCCCCGATGGCCAGTGCCGGCACCCGGAACCGGTCCAGAAGCGCGCCGTAGTCCGTGCGCTCCCGCATGGCCAGGAGCCCGCCCGCAAGCCCCCGCGAATCGGTGGCGCTCATCCACCCGTAGACCTCCTCAACCAGTTTCGGCCGCTCCGTGAGGTTCTGCTCGGCGAAGAGGACTTCCACAAACGCGTCCGCCACCAGCTGAGGCCCGAACTTCATCACCTCCTGGGCCAGGTGCAGCCGCCGGGCCTTGCCCGCCTCGTCGTCGGCCGGCGCCCGGGTCACGATGAAGCACGCCCCGGCAACCCGCTCCGGGTAGCGTTCCAGCAGGTTCATGAGGACGTAGCCTCCCATGGACATTCCGCCGATGACCGCCTGCCCGATCGACAGATGATCCATGAGCGCCACGATGTCGTCGGCGAATATCTCCATTGAGTAAGGTCCGTCCGGGGCATCCGATTCGCCGAAACCCCGCAGGTCTGGGGTCACGAGGCGAAAGCCGGCGCCGGTCACTGCCTGGATCTGGGGATGCCACATCTTTCTCTGGAGGGGAAAGCCGTGGATCAGGATCAGGGGCGGACCGCTGCCCTGGTCGTCATAGGCGAGGGAGATGCCGTTCACGAGTGCCTCCATGGAGGAGTCTCCTTTCAATCGTCATTGGATCAATGGGAAAACCATATACCAAT
Source organism: Geobacter sulfurreducens PCA (assembly GCF_000007985.2). Classification (NCBI taxonomy): domain Bacteria; kingdom Pseudomonadati; phylum Thermodesulfobacteriota; class Desulfuromonadia; order Geobacterales; family Geobacteraceae; genus Geobacter; species Geobacter sulfurreducens. Next base: position 3,464,268 of record NC_002939.5, on the reverse strand, counting down.
GCGCCGTCGCGGGGCAACAACCTCGATGGCTGGGCAAAAAAAAGCCCGCAGAAGCGGGCTATTGCAGGCAGTTTCGTAACACTCTGATATGCGAGTCAGGCGTGGGGTCAGCCGTTGCGCGAGATTTCCTCCAGATTGCCGGCAATCACCGAGGCGGTGGCTGCCTGCTCCTCTGAGGCGGTGGCGATCTGGGTGATGACGTTCTTGATCTCCTCGATGGCCTGAACGATGGTCACCAGCGACGATTCCGCCTGGAGCGAGAGGCTTTCGCTCACTTCGGCCTCCTGCTTGGCGTTCTCGATGGAACCCACGGCCTGGCGGGTTTCCCGCTGGATTTCGGCCACCATGGCGTTGATCTGCTTGGTGGAGTTCATGGTCTTGACCGCCAGGTTGCGGACCTCATCGGCCACCACGGCGAAGCCGCGCCCCTGTTCGCCGGCGCGGGCCGCCTCGATGGCGGCGTTGAGAGCCAGGAGGTTTGTCTGGTCAGCGATTTCATTGATGACGTTGATGATCTCGCCAATCTTCTCCGATTTGCCCCCCAGCGAGTCGACGATGGCAGCCGAATCGCGGACGATCTGGGCAACCTTCTGCATCTCCTGGACCGACCGGTTGACGATTTCCTGACCCTCGTGGGCGTTCTGGGCAACCTGGACCGCCGAATCGGAAGCGTTCGAGGTGTTGCGGGCCACCTCGGTCACGGTCATGCTCATCTCTTCCATGGCCGTGGCGATCTGGGCCACCCGCTCCTCCAGATATTCCTTGCGCTGCAGCTCCTGATGGTTGCGCTCCACCACTTCCTTTTCGGCGGTGATGTCATCCCAGCATGCCATGTAGCATTTGACCCTGCCGGGATTCTTCTTGTCCCAGATGGGGAAGGATGTGGTGCGGAGCGTTATTCCCCCGATGGGGATTTCGGCCGAATGGGGCATTTCGCCCGGTTTGCCCAGGATCATGCGTACGCGGTTCGGATCCTTGTGGAACTGGTGAATGGAATGGTCCATGGCTGCTGCCACGTCGGCCCCGCGCAGGCCGGCGTTCAGGTCGCCACGGTATTTTGCCAGCAGCTCCCTCGCCGCCTTGTTCATGTAGAAGATAGTATTTTCAGGGGTTGCATCGCAGAGCATCACAATGTTTTTCACATTTTCAAGCATTTGCTTGAGCACATCAAGCTCGGCGTCTTTTTCCTCCAACTGCTTCTTCATCCCCGATACAAAAAACACGGTAGTACCTCCTTTGGACGGAAACCTTCATACGGTTTGGCACTGAACCACTACTAATCTACATCGGCAACCAAAGCAGATTCTTTATGAAAAAGTGCATTTTTTGCGGGCAATGCCGGTGCCGTCAGTTGACGGGTGTGAATGTTCGAGCTGTTGACTTGAGTCAAACCATCCGCGCCAATGGTTTGTATTCTAAATATCAACCGCCGGTACTCGCCGCAGGCCGAGCGGGCGCCGCACCCGATAGGAGAATGGAATGGGAATCTCGTTGTCACGACAGGTCCTGGCGACCACGATTATCACTGGTATTGCCGGTGTGGCGGTAGCGGCATTCGCGCTGGTGGGGCCGCCCCGGCTGCTGGAGCACTCGGAGTCGCCGGCATTTTGCGCCGGCTGCCACGTGATGGGTGAGCAGCACGAGGCTTGGAGCCACGCCGGCGCCCACCGGAGGATCAGGTGCGTGGACTGCCATCTTCCCAACGGCAATCCGGTCGCGCACTACGTCTGGAAATCCATCGACGGCATGAAGGATGTGGTGGCCTTCTATTCGGGCCATGTCCCCGATCCGATCAAGCTGTCGTCCCATGGGGCAAAAGTCGTCCAGCAGAACTGCGTCCGGTGCCACGAGGCGACGGTGACCACCATGGACCGGACCCGCCAGTGTTGGGGCTGTCACCGGCAGCTGCGGCACAAGCTGACCGGCGCCATGGCCACCCGGTGACGGGCCGGGACAGAGCATGCATTTAGCGCAGGAGAGGAGAGCGATATGAGTAAGAGAAGCATGAAGCGTTGGGCCGTCGTGACTGCCCTGGCCGCAACGGCAGCGGTGGCGGCGGCCGGAGCCGGCTGTGCCCCCAAGAAGGTGGAACAGGCCGGCAGGGTCGCCATCCCCGACGGTACCATCGACCCGGCCGAATGGGGAAAGGCCTACCCGGTCCACTACGATCTCTGGAAAAAGACCGAAGAGCCCACCGTGGCGGGTAAGAGCCGGTACAAGAAGGGGTATGACGACGACGGCGTTTTCTACGACAAGCTGGACGAGTTCCCCTTCCTGGCGCTCCTCTACAACGGTTGGGGGTTCGGCGTGGAGTACAAGGAGCCCAGGGGCCATGCCCACATGGTGCGGGACCAGTTCGAAGTTGACCCGGGGCGAGTCAAGGCGGGAGGCTCCTGTCTCACCTGCAAGACCCCCTATGCGCCGGCCCTGCAGCAGCGCCTCGGCAAGGACTACTTCTCCAAACCCTACAAGGAAGTCCATGCCCAGATCCCCAAGGAGCACCAGATGCTGGGCGTGGCCTGCATCGACTGCCACAACAACAATGACCTGTCCCTGAAGGTCTCGCGGGGGTTCACCCTCGGCAAGGCCCTGGAAAAGCTCGGCGTGGATCAGGAGAAGCTCTCCACCCAGGACAAGCGGACCCTGGTCTGTGCCCAGTGCCACGTCACCTACAGCATTCCCAAGGACGAGAACATGAAGTCGACCGATGTGTTCTTCCCCTGGGATGGCAGCAGCTATGGCGGCATTACCATCGAGAACATCATCGCAAAACTGCGGAGCAACCCGGCAAACCGCGAGTGGACCCAAGGGGTAACCGGCTTCAAACTCGCCTTCATCCGCCACCCCGAGTTCGAGCTCTTCTCCAACAACAGTGTCCACTGGCAGGCGGGGGTCGCCTGCAGCGACTGCCACATGCCCTACACCAAGGTGGGCACCCGCAAGGTCTCCGACCACCGGGTCATGAGCCCCCTCAAGAACGATCTCAAGGCGTGCCAGCAGTGCCATGCCGAGAGTCCCGAATGGCTCCGTAATCAGGTGTACGCCATCCAGGACCGGACCATGTCCCAGTTCATCCGGGCCGGATACGCCACTGCCACCGTGGCCAAGCTCTTCGAAATGGCCCACAAGGCCCAGGCCGAAGGCAAGCAGATCGACAAGGCCCTCTATGACCAAGCCAGGGATCACTACGAAGAGGCGTTCTACCGGGTAGTCTTCATCGGCGCCGAGAACTCGATCGGTTTCCATAATCCCACCGAAGCTCTGCGAATAACGGGCGACGCCGCTGCCCACGCGGGCAAGGCCGAAGGGTTCCTGCGGCAGGCCCTGGCCAAGGCCGGGGTGACGGTTCCCCTCAAGGTCGACCTGGAGCTGGCCAAGTACACGAACAACCGCGGAGTGAAGAAGCTCATGTTCAAGGCCGAGCACGAGATCAAGGACCCGTTGGCGGCCAAGGAAAAGTAGTCACGATGGCAGCGGGGCCGGGGCCGGTATCAGTCCCTGCCGGCTCCGGTACCGCTGCTGCGCGAGGCACTACCCATGAACAATCGGCATCAGCATGCACGTATCACCCTCTGGCGCTCCCTGGTCCAGTGGGGCTTCTTCGCCTGGGTTGTCGTCATCGGCATCCGCTTCGGCGTCTTTGTCCGCCACTTCGAGACCGGCGGCGCAACGCCGCTGATTTCCCGCCCGCCGGGAGTGGAGGGATTTCTTCCCATCGGTGCCTTGGCCGGCACGAAGCTCTGGCTTGCCACCGGCACCATCAACCCGGTCCACCCGGCAGCCCTGGTCATCTTCCTGACCATCGTCGGCATGAGCCTTGTGGCGAAGAAGTCGTTCTGCTCCTGGCTCTGTCCGGTGGGGACCCTGTCGGAGGCGGCCTGGAAGCTGGGACAACGGCTCTTTGGCCGCAACTTCCGGGTCTGGCCCCGGCTCGACCGGGTCCTGCGGGGGGCGAAGTACCTGCTGCTTCTCTTTTTCGTCAAGATCATCCTGGTCGACATGCCGGTCTTTGCCCTGGCGGCCTTTCTCGAAACCCCCTACTGGGCCGTGAGCGACGTGAAGATGCTTCACTTCTTTACTCGGATGTCGGGCACCACCGTGGCGACTCTCCTCGTACTCACGGCACTGTCGCTGCTCTACAAAAACGCTTGGTGCCGCTATCTCTGCCCCTACGGCGCGCTGTTGGGGGTGGCGAGTTTTCTGAGTCCCTTCAAGATCCGGCGCGACGCGGCCGGCTGCACCGGCTGCCGCAGCTGCTCCAGGGCCTGCCCGTCCGGGCTTCCGGTCCACGAGCGCGAGACAATCCGCTCCGCCGAATGCACCGGCTGCCTCACCTGCGTGGCCAGCTGTCCCCAACGGGAGGTGCTCCGGATGGCGCCACCCCTCTGGCGACAGCCGCTCCCGGCATGGGTGTTCCCTGCCGTGGTGCTGCTCCTCTTCGCCGCCGGCATCGGCACCGGTATGGCCACCGGCGCCTGGCAGAGCTCACTTACCTATGAGGACTACCGGCAGCTCATCCCCATGGTGCCGTACCTGAGCCACTGAGAGGATGGGAGGGGCTTGACCCCCGTCCAAGACGGGGTACCGTTTATCATTCAACGTGGGAGAACAGGAGGTGTTGCATGGCTGACGATACGAACGATGTCCTGTACCGCTTGGTTGCCGAGGGAGTTCCCGATGCCGTTGTCTACGCCGACCGGGAGGGGGTCATCCGTCTTTGGAGCCCCGGGGCTGAACGGATGTTCGGCTTTGCCGCAGCCGAGGCGGTGGGGCAGTCCCTGGACCTCATCATTCCCGAAAACCTGCGGGCCCGTCACTGGGAAGGGTACCGCCGGGTCATGGAGACCGGTACGACCCGCTATGGCACCAAGCTGCTCACGGCACCGGCCCTGCGGGCCGACGGCAGTCGCCTGTCCACCGAATTCTCCATGGCGCTCGTGCGCGACGAGGCCGGTACCATGGCCGGCAGCGGCGCCGTGATCCGCGACGTGACCGATCGCTGGCTGAAGGAAAAGGATATGAAAGAGCGCCTGGCGGAGCTGGAACGGTGCTGCGGCGCCGACCGGCCCGGCCGGTAGCGCGTAGGCGCGAAAAGAAGGAACCGCATGGAGTATTTCATCGCAGGACAGGCCCTTTGCTGGGGGCTCGTTGCGGCGGCCGCCCTGCTCTGGAAAAGAGAGTGAGGCAGTCTCCACCCATCACAACGACGTGAAGGAGAACCGGAACCATGAACAGGAAGACCATTGTTATCCCCGCCCTTTATCTAACCCTTCTCTCCGCCGGGGTCACCCTGTCCGCCGGCAGCGCCCGGGCCCACTGCGACACCATGGACGGCCCGGTCATCCAGGATGCCCGTATCGCCCTGAAGAAGAACGACGTCACCCCGGTCCTCAAATGGGTCCGGGAGAAGGATGAGCCCACGGTCCGCGCTTCCTTCAAAGAAGCCGTAGCCGCAGCGCAGAAGGGGACGAAGGCGAAGGAGGCGGCCGAGCACCGCTTTTTCACCTCGCTGGTGAAGGTCCACCGGACCGCAGAAGGGGCTCCCTTTACCGGGCTCAAACCCGCCGGCACGGTGGAGCCCCCGGTGGCGGCGGCCGATGAGGCCCTGGCGTCGGGGTCATCGACCGAACTCGTGAAGATCGTCACCGATGCGGTTGCCGCCGGTATCCGCGAGCGCTTCGACCGGGTTGTCGAGGCGAAGAAGCACAAGGACGAGAGCGTGGCGGCCGGCCGGAAGTACGTGGCAGCCTACGTGGAGTACACTCACTACGTGGAGCGCCTCCACCAGGCCGCGGAAGGACACGCCGCCCACCATGGCGGTCCGACCGGGACGAAGGCGCCTCACGGCCACGGCGATGCCCATGTGAGCCACGGCCACTGATCGCGCCGTTCATTGATCCAGGCATGGAGGCCGTGCGCGCTTGAAAAAACGGATCACCCGGTTACCCGGCAAGATGAAAGGGCAGGGGAGGAACAGGGAGCGTCCTCCCCTGTCGTTCAAATACGCCCTGTGGGGGTGCGTGAGCGGAATGGCAGGGGTTCTTGCCATAATGGCGGTGACCCGCATGGCGGGCCATCCCCTGCTGATCGGCTCCTTCGGCGCATCGGCGGTGCTTTTGTTCGGGGCCGCCGAGTCCCCTTTCGCCCAGCCCCGCAACCTGGTGGGGGGACACCTGGTTTCCGCCGTTACCGCGGTGGCGGTGACGGCCTGGCTCGGGTCCGGTCCCGTTGCCGTCGCCCTGGCAGTGGGGGCGGCTACCCTTCTCATGTACCTCACCCGCACCATCCATCCACCCGGTGGCGCCACGGCCCTGATCGGCGTCCAAGGGCACGCCGGGCTCTCCTTTCTCGTGGACCCGGTGCTGACCGGTGCGCTGATCCTGCTGACGGTGGCCCTCTTCACCAACAATATCGTCCAGCACCGACACTATCCGGAGCAGTGGTGGTAAGGAGCCCGGCCCGGTAAAATAAGCTTGCCCGCATACCCCGGTTCCGGTAAGCTCGACCGCAACACCCCCGCCGTTCCTCTCGCCATCATCCGGCCGGCGTTTTCGGAGTTGCGCGTCATCGATGGACAGCCCGCCCCTCTATAACAGCAGGATCTTCGATACCTATCTGAAGCTCCTCGCACAACGGTATCCTCACGTTCGGACCGATGAGGTGCTCAGCCATGCCGGGATGTCTGAGCACGAGGTCGCGGACCCCGGCCAGTGGTTCACCCAGCAGCAGGCGGATCGCTTTCACGAGGTGCTCACGCGGATGACCGGCAACCCCGGCATCGCTCGCGAGGCGGGCCGTTACGCCGCATCGCCCGAAGCGCTCGGCCTTGTACGGCAGTACGTCCTCGGACTGGTGGGGCCTGCCCTCGGCTATGCCCTCCTCAACCGCACGGCAGCCCTCTTCACCCGGTCGTCGACGTTCGAGTCCCGGAAGATCGGGGACAACAGGATCGAGGTCACGGTTCGCTTCAGGCCGGGGGTGAGTGAGCGGCCATACCAGTGCGCCAACCGCACGGGATTCCTCGAGGCGCTTGTCGTTATCTTCAGCCGGTGTCTTCCGGAAATCGAGCATCCCGAGTGCATTTTTCAGGGCGGAGGGGTCTGTCGCTACATAATTTCCTGGCCTAAGGGGCATGCCGATCTCTGGCGGACGGTGCGCCGCTGGGGGCTCCTCGGCGGGACGGTCCTCGGGCTTGCCACTCTTCTCCTGAGCCCCTCTCTGTTCCCCGTTGTGGCAGCGGTGGCCATTCCCCTGGTCCTGCTGTTTTTTCTTGCCGCCGAGCGGGCCGAGAACAAGGATTTGAGCGCGGCCGTCGACAACCTGCGGGATTCTACCGAAAAGCTGCTCGGCCAGTCTCAGTCAAACAGCGACAATGCGCTGCTCGTGAGTGAAATCGGGCAGGTGGTCAGCAGTAAGAGCGATATTGAGCACATTCTGACCGCTATTGCCGTCCTACTGGAGAAGCGGCTCGACTACGACCGGGGCGTGATCATGATGGCCGATGCCGGCGGGAGCGCTCTCAGGGTGCTGGCCAGCTACGGGTTCGACGAGGCGGGTCGGCGGGTCATGCACGAAACGCCCATTGCGCTGGACGGCGTCGGTCCCCGCGGCGTCGTGGCCGCTTCGTTCCTCGACCAGAAGCCATTCCTGGTGAACGACCTTGATGAGATTAATCATCTCATCCCGCCGCTGCATCGGGAGTTGGGCCGCCGGCTGGGCATTCGTTCCTTCATCAGCTGCCCCATTGTTTGCGAGGGGCAATCCCTCGGCGTACTGGCGGTGGATACGATACGCACCGGCAGGCCGCTGCTCCAGAGCGACCTGAGCCTCCTTATGGGGATTGCGCCGGTGATCGGCATCAGCATTCACAACGCCGAGCACCTGGCCCGGGAACAACGGCAGGCTGCCCTGCTGGAGGTTGCCAACCAGGAGTTGGAGGCGTTCTGCTATACCGTTGCCCACGACCTCCGGGCACCACTCCGGGCCATCAACGGCTATTGCGCCGTCATCCGTGAGGAGTGCGACGACCGCCTCCCGCCGCCCTCTCCGGTCTATTTTTCCCGGATCGGCGCGGCAGCGGTGCGGATGGGGGAGTTGATCGACGATCTGCTTGCTCTGTACCGGGTAACCCGCAGCGAACTGGTATGGGAGGAGATTGATCTGAGCGCCCTGGTGGCTGAGGTGGCGGAGGAGCTGCAGCAGCGGGAGGCAGCCCGCTCGGTGGAGTTTGCCATTGCCGCCGGCGTCACTGTTCGGGGAGATCGGAAGTTGCTGCGGATCGCTCTGGAAAACCTGCTGGGCAATGCCTTGAAGTATACCGGCATGCGCCCCCGGGCACTCATCGAATTCGGCACGGCAGAGGTAGGCGGTGTTACTGCCTGCTTCATCCGGGACAATGGCACCGGTTTCAACATGCGGTATGTCGACAAGTTATTCCGGCCCTTCCAACGGCTCCACCGGGACGATGAATTCGAGGGGACCGGCATCGGCTTGGCTACCGTGCACAGGATTGTGAGCCGCCACGGCGGACGGGTCTGGGCCGAAGCCGAAGAGGGTCGGGGCGCCGTATTCTACATTGCCCTTTGACTCTTCGACCGTCGCCCCCGTACAATCCGTTCATGGACAATGCTCTCCTCTCCGACGTGACCGGCGTAATCCTCGTGGGCGGCCGGAGCCGCCGCATGGGGCGTGACAAGGCTCTCCTCTCCCTGGGTGGTGCGCCTCTTGTGGCGCGAGTGATCGAAGCCTTCCGCCGGGTTTTTGCCCGGACCGTGCTGGTGGGCGACCGGGGGGAGCGCTTTCGGGAGTTCGGTGTAGAGGTGATTTCCGATATTCACCCCGGCAGCGCCCTTGGTGGTCTCCACACGGGCCTCGCCCGGGCCGGGACGCCGTACGTGTTCGTTGCGGCATGTGACGTGCCGTGGCCCGATTCCCGGGTAATCGCGCATCTTTGCTCCCTGCGGTCAGGTTACGACGTGGTGGTGCCGCGCACCGACGGAGGATTCGAACCCCTCTTCGCCGTGTACGGCACGGGTTGTCTTCCGGCGGTGGAACGGATGCTGCGGCAGGGAAACTGCCGAATCTACGATTTCTACCCCGAGGTGCGGACCCGTCAGGTTACGATGGCGGAACTGGCCGGTCTCGCTGCCCCGGAACGGACGTTCGTCAATGTCAATACGCCATCAGAGTTCGAGCACATCAGGCAACGGGAGGAGGCACCAATGGCCAAGGCCATATCGTTCGTGGCAAAGTCCGGGACCGGCAAAACCACGCTTCTGGAGAAGGTCATCGCCGAGTTGAAGTCCCGCGGCTATCGGGTCGGCGCCATCAAGCACGACGCCCACCGCTTCGATATCGATCACCCGGGCAAGGACAGCTATCGCCTTACTGCTGCCGGGGCTGACACAATGCTCATCTCTTCGCCCGAAAAGCTGGCCGTGGTGAAGAAGCACGAGGTTTCTCCGCCCATCGAGGAGTTGATCGCCACCTACTTCGGCGATGTTGACATCATCATAACCGAGGGGTTCAAGAAGAGCGGCCTTCCCAAGATCGAGGTACACCGCCGGGAGCGGAGCACAACGCTGCTCTGCCGGGGCGAGCAGCATGACCCGACGCTGCTGGCGGTGGCGAGCGACGAGCCCCTGGAGCTGGACGTGCCGGTCCTGGACCTGAATGATCCGAAGCAGGTGGCAGACTTCGTGGAGGAGCGGTTTCTTACGCAACGGAGTTGACGGTTCCGTATACGCTCACCTCTATCACGGGTCATTCTGCTATAGTAACAAAAATGCAACGTCGTACCTTTTCGCCTGGATTTCCCATGGAACTCATTGACAGCTTTGGTCGCCGCATCAACTATCTCCGCCTCTCGGTCACCGACAGGTGCAATCTCCGCTGCAGTTACTGCATGCCGGCCGAGGGGGTGGAAAAGCTCGCCCATGGCGACATCCTTTCCTACGAGGACCTTTTCCGCATTGCCCGGGCCGCCGTTGCCATAGGCATCGAGAAGATCCGGATCACCGGCGGCGAACCCCTGGTCCGCAAGGGAATCGTGCCGTTCCTGGCCCGCATTGCCGCCATTGAGGGGCTTCGGCAGCTGGTCCTCACTACCAATGGTCTCTTGTTGCCGGAGATGGCGGCCGATCTCCGGAGCGCGGGTGTCCAGCGGCTCAACATCAGCCTTGACTCGCTCAGGGCCGACACCTTCCGGGCCATCACCAGGATCGGAGAGCTGCAACGGGTGCTCGACGGCATCGCCGCCGCCGACGCGGCCGGTTTTCCTCCTCCCAAGATCAATATGGTGGTCATGCGCGGTGTCAATGACGGTGAAGTGGCCGATTTTGCCCGCCTCACCATTGACCGTCCCTGCACGGTGCGTTTCATCGAGTACATGCCGGCCACGCGGGAGAACAACTGGCAGTCCCTGACGGTGCCTGGCCGGGAAATCCTCGACCGGATCTCCGCATCGTACGAGCTGGAGCCGGTGGAGAAAGGGGCATGTGCCGGACCGTCCAGGGATTTCAGGATTCGTGGCGCTGCCGGGACACTCGGCGTGATAACCGCCGTTTCCGGGCACTTCTGCGGCGATTGTAACCGCGTCAGGGTCACCTCGACCGGCATGGCCAAGAGCTGTCTCTTCTCGGATGAAGGGTTCGACCTGCGTCCGTTCCTCGAAACCAGCGATCCGATTATCCTTCAGGAGGCGCTGCGGCGAATCGTGGGGGTCAAGCCCGAGCGCCACGGCATGAGCGCATGCAAAGCGGAGCACCAGGCGTTTTCCATGGCGAAGATCGGCGGATAACAGTGCCGGAAGCACCACAACGAGAGGGTTTCATGTCAGCGAGAGTAGTTGCCGTCTGTATCAGCAGGAACAAGGGGGAGCGCAAGACGCCGGTGACGGGCGTGGAGTTGCGGGAGAACCACGGTGTTGTGGGCGACGCCCATGCCGGCGACTGGCACCGCCAGGTGAGCCTTCTGGCCAAGGAGAGCATCGACAAGATGCGGGCCATGGGGCTCGACGTGGATAGCGGCGATTTTGCCGAGAACATCACCACCGAGGGGATCGACCTGCCGGCGCTACCGGTGGGGGCGCGTTTGACGGTGGGGGAGACGCTCCTCGAAGTCACCCAGATCGGCAAGGAATGCCACACCCGCTGTGCCATCTACTATCAGGCCGGCGACTGCGTCATGCCCAAGGAGGGCATTTTTGCCCGGGTTCTGACAGGGGGGGCGGTGAGGCCGGGGGATGTAATCGTCCGGGTGCCCTAGCATTACCTCCGACCAGTTTCCGCCCGCAATCCCCTTCTGGGTGCGACTTTTCATGTGCCCTGTCGGTCCTGCACCCGCCGGTTCTCTTGCCCCGCGATAGCCCACGGGACGTAACGCACCCGTTACGTCCTTCCCTTGACACTGACGACATATTTCAGATAGCGCCCTTCGGGAAAAGTGACCGGGTAGGGGAAATCTTCAGGCTGGCCGGCCAGGGAGATCACGCGCACGGTGCTGCCTGCCTGGAGCGCTCCGCGGCGCAATTCCTTGAGGTAGTCGGCCATATCCACCTTCTGGTGGTTGGATGAGGTGATCAGGAGCCCACCTTCCGCCAGCAGGGGAAGCGAAGCGGCAACAAGGTCAGAGGTGCCGCCGCGCGTGGTGAAGCGGCTTTTCGACGTGGTTGAGAAGGAAGGGGGGTCCATCAGGACGATGTCGAAACGCTCCTGCCGGCGGGCGAGCTCCGCCAGGGTGTCCATGCAGTCGCCCACAATGAATTCGTGGCGCTTGGGATTGAGGCGGTTTGCCTCGAAATGGGCCTTTGCCCAGTCGGTGTAGGTGGGAGAGGCATCCACGCTTGTCACGCGGCTCGCTCCGCCCGCCGCGGCTGCCACGGAAAAGGCGCCGGTATAGGCGAAGAGATTGAGCACCCGCTTGCCGGCGGTCCGGGCCATTAACTGGCGGCGGTTGGCGCGCTGGTCCAGGAAAAGGCCGGTGTTCAGACCCCGCTCCAGTTCGACCAGAAAGGTCAGACCGTTTTCCCGCACGGGCAGCCGTGGCGGTGCGGATGTCCCGGCCAGGAGCCGCCCATAACGCTTGGTGTCGCTAACCGCTTCCAGCTCCCGCGTGTTGCGGGGGCGGGTTTTTTCATAGATGCCGGCCGGTTTCAGGGCCCCGGCCAGCACCCGGGTCAGTTCCGGCAGGTGCGGTCGCCACCCCCCGCAGTAAAGCTGAACCATCAGGTAGTCGCCGTAGCGGTCCACCGTGATGCCCGGCAGACCGTCCCCTTCGCCGTTCACAAGCCGGTAGGCATCGGTCTCCTCAAGGGGGACATGGGACCGCCGCAGCTCCAGGGCGTCTTCCAACCGTTGTGCCAGCCACCTTTCTCCAAGGCGGAGTCCTTTCCCTCCCAGTACCCGCGCCACAATGCGCTCGCCCGGGTCCAGCAGGGCCGTTGCGAGAAAACGCCCCGAGGCATCCACCAGTTCCACCAGATCGCCGGCCGAGCCGGCGGGCCACTTTTTCGTATAGGCGTCGGCTATGATCCAGGGATGCCCCAACTGCAGCATTCTCACCGATTCAGGGCCGACGACGCAGCGTAGAGCTCCCATCGTCTTCTCCTTGTTCCGGTGAAACAGTTAACACAGCTGCCGACGGCGGGCAACGAATTAATCGAGCGGTCACCGTTGCCGGACCATAGCCCGCTCAGGCGTTTTCGATTCCGTCGAGCCGGAGCGCAAAGGTCAGGTCGCAACCGGCCAGGGGATGATTACCATCCAGAACCACATGGGCGTCGGTCACCTCCACCACAAGCATGACCCGCTCGGCGCTGCCGTTGAACTCAAGGCGCAGTTTCTGACCAACCGAGATGGGACGGTCCGCGGGGAAGGAGTCCCGCCCCAGGGTCAGCATGTTTTCCGCCCGGCGCGGACCATAGGCGTCTGCGGCGGCGATCAGGATGTTCCTGGCCTCGCCCGGCCGCATGCCGATGATTTGGCGCTCCAGGGCGGGAAAGATTTCGTTTTTGCCAATGGTGAAGCGCAGTGGCGCCTCGTCGGTGGTGCTGTCGAAGATTCTGCCGTTGTCCAGGGTACCGATGTAGTGAATGAAGACGATGTCGCCCGATTGAGCTGTTCTCATGTCTGGATGCTCCTTCCTGCCGGGCCGTCACGGGTGCCTAAACTATAACCACCGGTTGCCTCGGCATGGTCTCAGTCGTGAGTGTCTTGTTCGGCTGTGCGTGGTTAAGTGGTTGAAAATGCGTTAATGTCCCGTTGCGACGAGGCACCTGGAAAGAATAAAGCAGAAATCGAACCAATGGCGTATCCATTACGAATTAATGCTTGACAATGTCCTGCCGGATCGGCAACTATACGATTCATGATGAATTCGGGCTTCTACTTCTACGAGAGCTTTTACTTTTGGTACGGCTTTTATTTTAGGCCGTCTGCCCAGGGTAGGGGTTTGTCGTAGGGGAAGCACACACCATACACTAAACCGGAAGCCGAGGGTGGACAGGAAACCACCCCCGGCTTTTCAGTTTTCAAGACCAATACTGCAGCACCACTGGGCCGGGGGAGAAATCCTCCGGCCTTTTGTCTTTCGGGACACCACGGGAGGAAGGGATGATCATCGTCATGAAAGCGGGAGCGGCAAAAAAAGACCGGGACGAGGTAATCAGGCGGATCAGGGAGCTGGGCTACAAGCCCCATGTCATCCATGGCACCACGCGGGACGTGATCGGGGCCGTGGGGGACGAGCGGGGCAAGTTGGTCCTTCAGGGCGTCGAATCCATGCACGGCGTGGAGAGCGTGGTGCCGATCCTGAAGCCGTACAAGCTGGCATCAAGGGAGGTGAAGCCCGAACCGAGTGTTGTCGCCATTACGGATACCGTGGTCATCGGCGGCCCTGAAGTCATTGTCATGGCCGGTCCCTGTTCGGTCGAGGGAGAGGCCATGATTATCGAGACGGCCAGGGCGGTAAAGGCGGCCGGCGCCCAGGTGCTTCGGGGCGGAGCGTTCAAGCCGCGCACCTCTCCCTACTCCTTCCAGGGACTCGAAGAGGAAGGGCTCAAGCTGCTGGCCAAGGCGCGCGAGGAGACGGGTCTCCCCATCGTGACCGAGGTGGTCAATCCCGAGACGGCCGAACTGGTGTCCGAGTACTCCGACATTCTCCAGATCGGAGCCCGCAATGCCCAGAACTTTGCCCTGCTCAAGAAGGTGGGGCAGCTTCGGCGCCCGGTGCTCCTCAAGCGGGGCATGTCCATGACCATCCAGGAGTTCCTCATGAGCGCCGAGTATGTCATGAGTGAAGGGAATCAGTCGGTTATCCTCTGCGAACGCGGTATCCGCACCTTCGAGACCGCCACCCGCAACACGCTGGATCTCTCGGCCATTCCGGTGTTGAAGCAGATGACCCATCTGCCGGTCATTGCCGATCCTTCCCACGGCACCGGAAACTATCACTATGTGGCACCCATGGCCCTGGCAGCTGTTGCCGCCGGCGCGGACGGGCTCATGATCGAGGTGCATCCCGATCCCGAGCGTGCGTCGTCCGATGGGCCCCAGTCGCTCAAGCCGAAGAAATTCGACGCGCTTATGGCAAAGTTGCGGCTCGTGGCGGCGTCCGTGGACAGGCGACTGTAACGATGCGTGGCCGCCTGTCCCATGCCGGGTCGGGAAAGGGCTTGCGGGGGGGCGGGAGATTCGCTATGGTGAGAGCACATTAATCCATGGAGGGATTTCATGACGCTCATTCGACTGACTCTGTTTCTGACGGCCGTGCTCGCGACAACTCACGCCTTCGCGGCTCGGCAGGCGACGCCGGTTGCCGAATCAGAGGTACGGCTGGCCCTGGAGTCGATCCTCGATCTCTGGCGCGACGGTAACTACGATGCCCTCTACGAACGGACGAGCATCACCGGGGGCGGGAGTCGCGAAGCATTTGCGCGCCGCCTTGCCGGAGCCTCGCGCCGACCGGCGTGCTGCTGGGAGAAGATGCAGGAGGTTCGGGTGATGGTGCGCGGCACTGATTCCGTCTCCGTCCGGGCCAGCTTCGGCCTGGAGGGAGGACCGGGCGGCACCAATCACGTGACGCGGGCCATCCGCCTCGTTCGGGAGGACGGCGTCTGGAAGGCGTCGCGGGCTGATATCCTTGCCCTGGCAGGTGAAAAACGGGCAACGTACCGCTATGTGAAGCAGGAGGGGAACGCCGGACCGTAGCTGATCCGGGAGGAATGTCTCCCCGCCCCGCGGTTCCGGTCATGCGGCGGGGCGGGCTTCCGGGGCAGCCCTTGGTATCGGCCGGTTTGATGGTATAGTTGTTGACCATGAAACCTTACATCGCCCTTTCGGCCATTCTGGTCGCCATGCTCCTTGTCGCCTGTTCGGCACGGGGAGAAGTGCGCGTCGTCCGGCAGGAGATTGCCGTGCGGCTCGTGCCGCCGCAGCATCTCGTCGTCGGTGAAAGCACCCTGTATCTCGCCCCCGGTGCTGCCGGGGAGTTCAGCCTTGCCCTCAACGGCGCGGCCAGGCTCGAAGCCGTGCGCCTGGACGGCCGCGACATCCCTTTCCGCAGGGAGGGGGGGACGCTCCGGCTGAATCTGTCCGCGGGCACCGGCGAGCGACGGGTGACGGTTGCCTACCGCTGTATATTCAATGATCCGGCCCCGGAGCGGCCGGTCGTGACGGAGGACCCCTCTTACGGGGTGAACGCCGTGGTTGCCGAGCGGGGGACTTATCTCGGCAGCGGCGCGGGCTGGTATCCGGAACCGGCGGCTCCGCCGGGCCGCCGCATCGTTACCGTCGAGGCTCCCGCGGGCATCGAGGCCGTGACCGCCGGTCGGCGCGCTGTCAGGGAAACGGCCGGCGGCGTCACCACCTCGGTCTGGGAGGAGGAACATCCCGCCGAGGCCCTGTCGCTGTCGGCGGGCTCCTACGTGGTTGCCGAGCGGAACGTGGACGGCATCCCTCTCTACACCTACCTCTACCCTGAAAACGCGGTGCTCGCCGACCGCTATCTTGAGGCGTCCGCCGGCTACCTCCGGTTCTACGCGGAGAAATTCGGCCCCTATCCCTTTGAGAAATTCGCCGTGGTGGAGAACTTCTTCCCCACCGGTTACGGTTTCCCGTCCTACACCCTCATCGGCGGCACGGTCATCCGGCTTCCCTTCATCGTCCATACGAGCCTCCCCCATGAGATTGCTCACTGCTGGTGGGGCAACGGCGTGCTGGTGGCCTACGAGAAGGGCAACTGGTCCGAGGGACTCGTCACCTACCTGGCGGACTACTTGCTGGAAGAGCGGAAGTCGGCCCGGGATGGGCGTGACTACCGCTACCGCCTCC
Organism: Geobacter sulfurreducens PCA; assembly: GCF_000007985.2. Classification (NCBI taxonomy): domain Bacteria; kingdom Pseudomonadati; phylum Thermodesulfobacteriota; class Desulfuromonadia; order Geobacterales; family Geobacteraceae; genus Geobacter; species Geobacter sulfurreducens. The sequence continues at coordinate 3,447,940 of NC_002939.5, read as the reverse complement.
TGGCCGACTATGCCTCGCTGGTGTCCCCAGGAGAGGATTTCCCGCTACGGCGGTTCATGGGACGGGTCGATCCGGCCTCCCGCACCATCGGCTACGGCAAGGGATCCATGCTGTTTCACATGGTCCGCCGGGAAATTGGTGACGATGCCTTTTTCGGCGCCCTCAGGCAGGTTTTTCGTGAGTTCCGGTTCAAGGCGGCATCCTGGGACGATTTCGCCCTGGCCTTTTCCCGCGCCTCTGGCCGCGACATGGTTTCGTTCATGAACCCGTGGCTTGAACGGACCGGCGGTCCCCGACTCGCCCTGACCGATGTGGAGCGGCGGCAGGGCGGGGATGGCTGGCTCGTGAGCGGGGTGGTCCGGCAGGTGGGTGATGCGTTTCCTGGGCGGGTGCGGGTGCGGGTGGACGCCGGCGGCACGTCCCGGGACATTCTGGTGGAGCCAACGAGGGGGCGAACTGCCTTTACGGTCGATGTGAGCGGGCCGCCCGAGCGGGTTACGCTCGATCCCGAGGCGGATACCTTTCGACTTCTATCACCGGAGGAACTCCCGGCAACGGTGAACAGGATCAAGGGGAGCATGGCCCTGACGGTCGTGACGTCGCCCGGCTGCGGTGCTGACAGGGATACTCTGGCGCTTCTTCTCCGCTCTCTCGGCCAGGCGGAGGCTCCGCTGATCCGGCAGGACCAGCTCAATGCCGCGGCCCTGGCCGGTCGCGACATTCTTTTTTGCGGCGTTCCCGGGACGACTGGTATCCGGTCGCCGCTGCCCCACGGCGTTTCAGCGTCTGCCGGCACCTTTGTCGTGGACGGCACGACATATGCCGGAGCCGGCGACATGCTCTTCGCGGTCGCCAACCGGCCCGACGCGCCGGGCCGGGTAACGGCGTTCCTTCATTCCCTCTCCCCGGCTGCCGCCGGTGCGGCAGCCCTCAAGATCACCCATTACGGGCGCTACGGGGTGCTCGTTTTTTCGGGCGGGGACAACCGGGTGAAGGAAACTCCCCCGGCGCTCAGCGAAACCAGCGTGGTAACGTTTGACCGGCAGGTTGACAGATAGGATGACGCGACGTCATTCGGGAGGAAGCATGAAGCGATTGGGAACATTCGCCGGCATTGCGCTGGTGCTGGCCCTCACTGCGGTGGTGGCACGTACCTGCTTCAGTCATGATCTGATCGTGCGGATCAAGGATCGCAAGGAGATCAGCTTCGAGGAGATGCTGCGGGATCTAAAGGCGGGCAAGGTGATCTATGTGGGGGAGACTCACGACAATCCCTATCACCATGACCTTCAGCTCAGGATTGTCCGTGAGCTCCATCGGGCCGGCGTGCCGCTGGCCATTGCCATGGAGATGTTCACGTACGAAAGCCAGGAGGAGCTGGACCGCTGGGTGGCAGGGAAAACCGATCCGGCGTTGTTTCAACAGATCTACCTGAAAAACTGGAACTTCCCCTGGGCCCTGTACGGCGACATCCTGCTGTTTGCCCGGGACAGGCGCATCCCCCTCGTTGGCCTCAATGTCCCCCGGGAGGTAACCCGCAAGGTTGCCCGCCAGGGGTTCGAGTCCCTGTCGCGCGAGGAGCGCCGCAAGCTCCCCCCCAGTATCACCTGTGACGTGGATGATGCGTACATGGCCATGATCCGGCGTTCCTACTCGGATCACGATACCAGCGCCAAGACTTTCAAGAACTTCTGCGAGGCCCAGATGCTCTGGAACAAGTCAATGGCCTATCACCTGGTCGAGTATCTGAAAAACAATCCCGGCCGGACCGTTGTGGTCATCACCGGCAGCGGGCATGCTGTGCGGGGGGGGATGCCGGTCCAGGTCGACCGGGAAAAGCCCGGTCTCGCCAGCAGGGTGGTTCTTCCCGATCCGGTGGTTCAGAACGGGGCGATCTCCGTGGAGGACGCCGACTACCTCTGGCTGTCACACTGACGCCGGTTCACGTCATGGCCGGCAGGGAGATGAAGAAGGTGCTTCCTTTGCCCGGCGAGCTCTCCACCCAGCTCCGGCCGCCGTGGGTGGCCACGATTTCCCGTACGAGGGTCAGGCCCAGGCCTGCCCCGCCCACCTTGCGCCGGTCGCTGTTGTCGACCCGGAAGAAGCGCTCGAAGATCTTTTCCTGGAATTCGGGAGAGATTCCTATCCCTTGGTCCCTGACCCAGAGCGTTACGATGTCGGCGGCGGCGCTGGCGCCGATGGTCACGTCGCCCCCGTCGGGGGAGTACTTGATGGCGTTGGACACCAGGTTGGAAATGGCTTGGTAGAGCTGCTCCTCGTTCCCCCGTACCGGCGGCAGGTCGGGAGGGCATTCGACTACAATCCGGTGCTTCTTGGAGGCGGCGGCGTAGAGCGAGACGACATCCGCCACCAGCAGTCCGACGGCAACAGGCGTTATCCGGAACTTGACCATGCTCGCCTTGAGCCGCTGGAGCTGCAGGAAGTTGGTGATGAGCTCGTTGAGCCGCTCGGTCTCCCGGTAGATGGTCTTCAGGTAATTTTTCTGCAGGTCCCGGTCCACCTCGTTCTCCAGCAGAAACTCCGTAAAGCCCATCATGGCGGTGAGGGGGGTATGCATCTCGTGGCTGACTGCCGAGATCATTTCGTCCTTCATCCGCTCCATCTCTTTGCGCTCGGTGATGTCGATGGCAATCTCCATCCGGACCATGCGTCCGTCGGTCCAGCGGATGGCCTTGTCGATGCATTGGTACCAGCGGCTGCTGATGCTGTTCTGGTACTCCCAGATGTAGGGGGGGAGCGCTTTGCCGTCCATGATCAGTTTGTCGTTGGTGCAGAAGTCGCAGGGGGTGGACCGGCCACCATGGAGCACGTCGTGGCAGGTCCGGCCTTCCCATGCTTCTCCGAAGAGCTGGGCGCCGAACTTGTTCAGGTAGAGCAGCTCGTAGGAGTTCATGTCGACAACGTAGACCAGGGCGTTGAGAGAGTCGAAGATGGTACTGATCTGGTTGAACTGGGCGTGCATGGCCTCTTCGGCCTGGCGCCGGCGCCGGCGTTCGTCAGCCTCGCGCAGTTCCCGCTCGATGGCGGGGACGAGGCGGGAAAGGTTGCCCTTCATGAGGTAGTCGTGGGCGCCCGCTTTCATGGCGGCAACGGCCAGATCCTCGCCGATCTTGCCCGACACGATGATGAACGGAACGTCGAGGCCCCGCTCTTTTACGATGTCCAGGGCGGGGAGCGCCCCGAACTGGGGCATGTTGTAATCCGAAACAATGACGTCCCATTCCCCGGCATCAAGGGCTCGGCGAAGCCCTGCGGCACTGTCGGCGCGCTCGTAGGCGGGATCGATTCCCCCGCGGCGCACTTCGCGCAGCAGCAGAAGGAGATCGTCCTCGGAATCTTCAAGAATCAGCATGCGAATTGGTGTCGGTGTGGTCATGGAGTCCTCGTTGACCCTCTCGTGGCGGTCAGCGGTGAATTATACCGGCGTTACGGGCGACGTCGCGGTTGTCCTTGAACCGCTCGTACCGGGTACGATCCCCGATGGTCGGCAGGGAGAAATCGCCCGGAATGGTCCACGCGTTCTTCAGGTAGAACCAGGGTGCAAAGCTGGAGACGGTCGTGCCCGCGGTCGTCTCGATCCGCTCCTGTGTCGATATGTTGTGGATGGCGAGCCCCCTGGCATCGGCCACCACCGTATGGCTGCCGCTGAAAGGAAGGGCTCCGGCATCGGTAAAATCCCAGTCCACCTCCCGGCGCTGGGCGCCGTCGGCAGCACCGTGGCACGAGTCGCACGGCCGGGGCGGGCCGTACTTGTGAGAGACCTTGTCCATCTGGATCCAGAGGAGCGCCTTGTTGTTTTCCGGCAGGCCACCCACGAGGCCCACGTAGCCGTAGGCATCGTCGGTCCGCTCCAGATCGGGCAGCGTGGCGGGCCAGCGCCAGTGGAGGCCGGGTTTGAGTCCGGCGTCCTTCACGTTCATCACGGCCATGGGGTAAGGCTTTACCGGAATCCACCGCCCTTTCTGGTTGCGGATCAGGATCGGATCGTCCATGATCCCATAGTATTCCTTGTACTTGAAGAACGGCGTGCCGATTCCCCCCAGGATTCCCGGCCCCCAGTAGGTCCCCTGGTAGCCGCCCACATTCCGCACGTGGCAGGCCTCGCAGGTAAGGGTACGATGAACGGATGTCCCGTGACTGGCCACGATTGCCCCGTGGCACCGGTCGCAGGCCGCCTGGCGCTTCACCATGGCGTGGGTCAGCCCGTTGCCGTTGCGGCTCGACTCGTGGCAGTCGAGGCAGGCGACCTTTGCCTGCAGATGAACATCAGGGGGCGCCCCCTCCGGGTTGGCATAGACGCCGCCGAAATATCCCGCCCCGCGCCGCCGTTCCTCGGGCCCCGCGTGGCAGGTCTGCCCCCTGCCTCCGCCGTAGCAGCTTTCGGGCGGGGGAGTTCTGCGGAAGCCGTGCATTCCCTTTTTCGGGTCGGCGGGGTCCGCTGGTTGAGGGTCGTAGTGGCAGTCGAGACATCCCACGTGGCAGGTATTGCACTGGCGCTGGTTGAGTGCGTTGGTGGCCCGATCGAAGGGGGCCGCCGTATTTGCGGCGATGGCTTCATGGTTGTCGCCGAACCAAGCCCCGCAGTTGTGGGGGCCCCGCTCCCGGTCCGTCCAGGTGCGGTAGGCGCTTTGTTTGCCGTTACGGGCCATGGTGCTCCTGGTGAACTCGGCAAACTGCCGCGCGTGGCAGGCTCCGCAACTCTTCTCCATGCGCCCGAAGTCCTGAGACAGGGTGTCGGTGCGCTTGTCCTGCCACAGGATGATGCTTACGCTCTGGTCCGGCGCGGCGGTTCCGGCCTTGTCGGTCATGAGCTTGATCCGCTCCATGGGGTTGCTGCCCAGGGAAAGGGGGTGCTTTCGCTCGACCGTCTCTCCGGTGAGCCCCTTTTTCCGCACTGCCACGAGCCGTCCCATGCCGGCATGGGCCTTGTCTTTCTCTTTGGCATCGGGGCTCCCGCCGTGGCAGAGGTGGCAGTCGGCCGGCATGCCGGTCTGGGCCCTGACCTCTTGAGGGGTGACGGTGAAGTGGGGATAGCCCAGCTTTTTCATGATCGAGGGGTTGCCGTGGCAGCCGACGCATCCCGATCCGGCGGCGGGAGGCGTGGCAGCAGTCGCCGTTCCACCGGTTGCCGCGACCGCGAGGGCAGCCAGCGCGATATTCCCCGCCAACAGTCTAAGCATTCGCTAACCTCCATCCATACCGCACAAAACAGTAAAGCAGCGACAGGTATCACCATTCTATCTTCACTACTCCCTGCGGTCAACGGCACGGCCGCATGGTTTCGTTCTCCGGTACCAATGCTTGACTTTTCGACGGTTTGTGAGTAGCGTTAGACGTTTTCCCGCCGTGGCGGGGCGCGCATATCCGAACGTGGAGGAACCAATGGATTACAAGAGCACCCTCAACCTGCCGGTCACCGATTTCCCCATGAAGGCCAACCTTCCCCAGCGGGAGCCGGAGATCCTCGCCGCGTGGCAGCAGGGCGACCTGTACGGCACGATCGCCAAAGCGGGCAAGGGCAAGCCGCGGTACGTCCTCCACGACGGGCCTCCCTACGCCAACGGCCATATCCACATCGGCCACGCCCTCAACAAGATCCTCAAGGATATCATCCTCAAGAGCAAGCGGATGCAGGGGTTCGACGCCCCCTATGTGCCGGGCTGGGACTGCCACGGCCTGCCCATCGAGCTCCAGGTGGAGAAGAACCTGGGGTCGAAAAAGCACGAGACCACCAAGCTCCAGATGCGCAAGCAATGCCGGGAGTATGCCGAAAAGTTCGTACATGTCCAGCGGGCGGAATTCGAGCGGCTCGGGGTCCTGGGCGACTGGGATCGTCCCTACCTCACCATGAGTTACGATTACGAGGGAATCACCGCCCGGGAACTGGCCCGCTTTGCCGAGAACGGCGGCCTCTACAAGGGGAAAAAGCCGGTCCACTGGTGCTCCTCCTGCGTCACGGCCCTGGCGGAGGCCGAGGTGGAGTATGCCGACAAGACTTCTCCCTCCATCTATGTGAAGTTCCTCCTCCAGGACGATATCGGCGGCGCCGTGCCGGCCCTGGCCGGAAAGAGGGTGTCGCTGGTCATCTGGACCACCACTCCCTGGACTATTCCCGCCAACCTGGCCGTTGCCCTCCATCCGGAGCTGGACTACGTGGCCTTGGAGACCGGCGGCGAGGTGCTCGTGGTGGCCGAGGGACTGAAGGACGCCTTCATGGCCGCCACTGGCGTGCAAGGGGATGTGATCGCCACCTTCCGGGCGGATATCCTGTACCGGAAGCGGTGCAAACACCCCTTCTACGACCGGGATTCCATCGTTCTGCTGGGTGAGCACGTGACCCTGGACGCGGGTACCGGCTGCGTCCACACCGCGCCCGGCCACGGCCAGGAAGACTACGAACTGGCCCTGGTGGAGGGGCTCGATATCTATAACCCGGTTGACAACCGGGGCCGCTATATCCAGAGCCTGGAATTCTTCGGCGGCATGTTCGTGTTTGACGCCAATGCCGCAGTCATGGAGAAGCTCCGGGAAGTGGGTGCGCTGGTGGGCCAGGGGAGCGTGGAGCACTCCTACCCCCACTGCTGGCGGTGCAAGAAGCCGATCATCTTCCGGGCCACGGAGCAGTGGTTCATCTCCATGGAGAAGAACGACCTGCGGCAGAAGGCCCTCACGGAGATCGACCGGGTATCCTGGGTGCCCAAGTGGGGGCGGGAGCGGATTCACGGCATGATCGAGAACCGTCCCGACTGGTGCATCTCCCGCCAGCGTTCCTGGGGTGTACCCATCACCGCCTTCTACTGCACCGAGTGCGGCGAAATCCTGGCCGACGGCAAGACCATGCATCACGTGGCCGATCTCTTCATGGCGGGGGGGGCCGACCTCTGGTACGAGAAGGAGGCCGCCGAGCTTCTCCCACCGGGGACTGTCTGCCCCCAGTGCGGCAAGAGCGCTTTCGAAAAGGAAATGGACATTCTGGACGTCTGGTTCGACTCCGGCGTTTCCCACGCCGCGGTTCTGGAAAACCGCCCCGAACTGGGCTCGCCGGCCAACATGTATCTGGAGGGGAGCGATCAGCACCGGGGCTGGTTCCATTCGTCGCTTCTGGCTTCCGTCGGCACCCGCGGGGTTGCGCCGTACCGTGAGGTGCTCACCCACGGCTTCGTGGTGGACGGCTCCGGCCGGAAGATGAGCAAGTCGGTGGGGAACGTGGTGGCCCCGGAGGAAGTGATCAAGAAATACGGCGCCGAGATCCTCCGTCTCTGGGTGGCCGCCCAGGACTACCGGGACGACGTCAGGATTTCACAGGAAATCCTTACCCGCCTGGCCGAGGCCTACCGCCGGATCCGCAATACCTGCCGCTACCTGCTGGGGAACCTGAACGACTTCGATCCAGACGTGGACATGGTCCCCTACGACCGGATGACCGAACTGGACCGGTGGGCCCTGCACCAGCTTGAGGTGCTGAAGGAAAAGGTCGCCGCAGCCTACAACGAGTACGAGTTCCATATTCTCTACCACGCGGTGAACGGCTTCTGCACCGTGGAGATGAGCGCCTTCTATCTGGACATCATCAAGGAGCGCTACACGAGCAGAAAGGATGCCCCGGAGCGCCGCAGCGCCCAGAGCGTCATGTACCTGGTGCTCGAATCCCTAGTCACGCTCATGGCCCCGGTTCTCTCCTTTACGGCCGACGAGGTGTGGGGGTACATGCCGAAGCGGTCCGAATCCAGCGTCCACCTGGCAACCTTCCCCGAGTTCCGCCCCGAGTGGAAGGATGAATCCCTGGTGGAGCGGTGGGCCCGGATCATGGCGGTGCGGGGCGATGTGTCCAAGGCCCTGGAGCAGGCCCGGGTGCAGAAGACCATCGGTCACTCCCTGGACGCGGCAGTGACGCTGGCGGCCGAGCCTGGGCTGCTGTCGTTCCTGCAGGAGTATGCCGGAGAACTGTCCACGATTTTCATCGTTTCACGGGTGGATCTGGTGGAGGAGGGGGCCGGCGACTACCCGGCAGCGGAAGGGGTAAGCGGGCTGAGGATCGGGGTCAGTGCCGCGCCTGGCGAGAAGTGTGAGCGCTGCTGGCACTACGACGAGGAGATCGGCGGCGACAGCGAGCATCCGACCCTGTGCCCCAAGTGCGCAGCGGCGGTCAAGTAGCCTGTATGAAGCCGACCTATCGCATCTTCAATGCAGTGGTGCTGGGCTCCCTCGTTCTCGACCAGGCGACGAAGGTCCTCATCGACCGCACCATGGATCTTTACCAGTCGATTCCTGTTATCGACGGATTGTTCAGCATCACCTACCTGCGGAATCGGGGGGCCGCGTTCAGCTTTCTGGCGGATTTTTCCTACCGGCTCCCCTTCTTCATCCTGGTTTCGGTGGTGGCCCTAGGGGTGATAGCTGTTACGTTCCGCAAGCTTCGGGACGACCAGCACCTGGCGGCCGCCGCGCTCGCGCTCATCTTCTCGGGCGCCCTCGGCAACCTCATCGACCGGGTCAGGCTCGGCGAGGTGATCGATTTCCTGGACGTCTACTGGAAGACGTATCACTGGCCCGCGTTCAATGTGGCCGATTCGGCCATCTGCGTGGGGGTGGCGCTCCTTGCCGTCGACATGATCCGGGAGGAGCGGCGCAAGGCCCCCTGAGGTTCAGAACCGGTGTGACAGTGCCAGATGGAACACCACGTCCGGCGCCGTCTTGACACTTGCGTCCTCCGCCACCCCGATGTCAAGGGCGGTCCGGTCCGAAAAGGCGATGGTGCCGCCGCTGGTGATGGTGATGGTGTCGCTGCCCAGCTCCCGGAGACCCGATGTGCCGTAAAAGGCGGAGTGCCAATCTCCCTGGACCTTGAGGGCGATCCAGGAAGCGGGGCTCCAGCCGAAGCCGAGGGTGCCGAATCCCGCCGCGTTCCGTTGCTGGTCGGCCAGCACGTCCCCATCACCCATTACCATCCCCCCACCGGCACCGAAAAAGGTAAGGTGCCCCCATTCCCCCACCGGCAGGTCAGTGCTGCCCGTGAGCCAGAGGGCGAAGTCAGTCCCGCCGCTTCCCCTCAGCCTGCTGCTCTCCCCTGTCGGAAGCTTGAGCGATCCGCGCAGGGCCAGCGACGTCCGCGATTCCCCTGTCCCCTCATGAAGCCGTACCGCCGCATTGAGTCTGACGTCGCCGATGCCGAAGCCGCCGTCGTCGTAGTGGAGCCGTTCTGTGCCATCGCGATGATAGCTGAAGAGCAGCTCGTCCTGTGGATACTTGTCCCGGCCGCCGTTGTTGAAGTCGAACACCTTGTGGAACCCTTCCACAAAGCTGTCCAGAGCCCCGCCTGATGCGCCGATGAAGGGAACCTGGATGCCCGCCTCGAACCAGGGGGCCACGCCGTAACGAAGGTCCAGCGCCACGCGGTAGGTTTCGCCGTCCAGGTGGACCGATTCGTTGGCGTTGCTGTCGATGGCGAAGTTGTTGGCGGCATCGGCAATAAGCGTTACCTCTGTCTCCCGCGGTGCGAGCAACCGGGCGCTTCCGGCCGCGGGGGCGGGGTGGATGAGTGCCAGAGGGCTCATGTTTATGGTTCTGAAGGGGACGATTTCCGCCGCGTGGGCCGTTGCGCCGAGGACGGCGGCTCCTGCCAGAATGCCGATACATACGGCCAGGGAGTGCTGAAACGTGAGTTTTTTGCTCATGGCTCCTGTTCATCCTCCTTTACCATAATCTTCTTGAACTGTTCGACGCCTCTGCGCTAAGGTGACACGTTACGGGTTCAACATCTTCAAATCAGGGAATTTGGTGGCGCTCGATGACAGTTGGTAGGCAGAACCCCGGTCCCCGGAACATAAACCGTCGACGGGGCAAAAGTCCATTGAAAATTGTTGCTATAACATCGATATGTCTTGCGGTGGCAGCCCTGCTCGCGCTGGGGGGATATCTGTTCTACCTCATGGCGACCCTCCCGAAAGTGGACCGGTTGGCCGATTACAAGCCTCCCATCGTTTCCCAGGTTTTCGGCGACGATGGGAGCCTGGTGGGAGAGTTCTATCTGGAACGGCGGACGGTGGTGCCGGTGGAGAAGCTGCCTCGCCGGCTCGTCCAGGCTTTTGTCTCGGCCGAGGATTCCAACTTCTACCAGCACAAGGGTCTGGATTACGTGGGCATTGTCCGGGCCGCGGTTAAAAACCTCATCTCCCTGCGCAAAAAAGAGGGGGCATCGACCATTACCCAGCAAGTGGCCAAGTCAATGCTCCTTACCCCCGAGAAGAGCTACACCCGCAAACTCAAGGAGGCGGTTCTCGCCAAACGGATGGAGGAGCGGCTTTCCAAGGACGATATCCTCTATATATATCTGAACCAGATTTATCTTGGCGCCGGTTCGTACGGCGTCCAGGTGGCGGCGGAGACCTACTTCGGCAAGAACGTCGAGCAACTGAACCTGGCCGAAATGGCAATGCTCGCAGGCTTGCCCAAGGCCCCCAACGCCTATTCTCCCATCAAGCATCTTGACCGGGCGCGGGAACGCCAGGCCTATGTCCTTGAACGGATGGTAAAGGAAGGCTACGTCACCCAGGCCGAGGCGGATCATGCCCGGGCCACTCCCATCGTCATCCAGTCCATGAAGAAGGTCAACAGCGAACAGTCCGCCTATTTCCTGGAGCATATCCGGATCGCCTTGGAAGACCGCTACGGTGAGGAGCAGCTTTACAAGGAAGGGTTGCGGATTTACACCACCATGAACGCCGAGATGCAGAAGGCGGCCTATGAGGCGGTGGTGAACGGTCTCAAGAACGTGGACAAGCGGCAGGGATTCCGCGGCGCAACGGCCTATCTGGCCGAGGCTGCGGTGGCTGCAGTCTGCGATAAGGTGGAAGACGGCATCGATACTGTTTCTCTCAAGCAGGGAGCCACCTACCAGGGGGTGGTCACCGCCGTGGACCCCGTCCGGGGGGACGTGACCGTACGGGTCGGTGACCGCACCGGCACTCTCTCGCGCAAGAATATGGCCTGGGCCGGCAAGGTGCAGTTGGTGAACGCCTGGGGCAAGCAGGAGGTGAAGGGTAAATTCCTGTCGCTCGGCAGCGTGATCCTCGTATCGGTCGTTACCCCCGACGCGGACAAGAAAGGGGCTGTCTTTGCCCTTGATCAGGAACCCGAGGCCCAGGCGGCAGTGGTGGCGCTGGATCCCCTCTCCGGCGCGGTCAAGGCGATGGTCGGGGGGTACGACTTCCGCAAAAGCCAGTTCAACCGGGCATTGCAGGCAAAGCGTAATCCCGGCTCCGCGTTCAAGCCGCTTATCTATGCCGCCGCCCTGGACAAGGGGATTACCCCTGCCACCATCTTCGACGACTCGCCGGTGGAGTATGAAAGCGGCAAGGAAAAGGCCTGGAAACCCAAAAACTACGACAACATCTACCGGGGCAACGTGACCATGCGGGAGGCCCTCACCAACTCCATCAACGTGGTGAGCGTCAAGATCCTGGAGCAGATCGGCGTGGACTATGCCATCGAGTACGCCAAGAAGCTGGGCATAACGTCTCCCCTTTCGGCCAACCTGACCCTGGCCCTGGGCTCTTCCAGTCTTACCCCTCTTGAGCTGACCTCTGCCTACGCGGTGTTCGCTTCGGGCGGGTATCGGACCACCCCCTACTTCGTCACCAGGGTCGAGGATGCGGAAGGGCGGACTCTTGAGGAAACAGCACCGCCGGTCATTCCCAGATTCTCCGTCATGACGTCGGCCGAATCGTCTCCCCTCGAGGCGTCGCCCGCCCCTCCGGCCACGGCCGGGGACTCGGCGTCAACGGCGGTGCCGGTGATTGCGCCTGAAACCGCCTACATCATGACCAATCTCATGGAAAGCGTTGTCCAGAGCGGTACCGGACAGCGCGCCAGGGCCGTCGGCCGGCCGGTGGCCGGCAAGACCGGAACCACCAACGATATGAAAGATGCATGGTTCGTGGGGTACATCCCCCAACTGGTGGCCGGAGTCTGGGTCGGCTACGATCAGGAGCGCTCCCTGGGGGCCGGCGGATCGGGCGGACAGGCTGCGGCTCCCATCTGGACCGAATTCATGCGGCGGGCGGTGGCCGGGATTCCTTCCCGCGACTTCGAGACGCCTCCCAACGTTACTTTTGCCACCATCAATCCCCGCACCGGTCGGCTGGCCCGGGAGGGAAGCGACGGCGCCGTGCAGGAGTGCTTCATTGCGGGCACCGAACCGACCGCTTACGATGGTGAATCCTCCGAGGATGGTGTGCCATAAATACTTGTGATATCAGCATGTTAATATGTAGAGTTCGCGCCAGTGCTGGAGTTGCGGACGTCAGGTGGCCAAAAAACCTGATACGGTAAGGGTTTCCGCCGATAAAAAAATGAAGTTGACGAAAATAAATCCCTTGCAAAGTGGAAATTTCTGTCTATAGTATCTGCCAGAATTACCAACAAAGGAGGGTTGACCATGACCAAAGCTGAACTTGTGGATGCCGTAGCGAAATCTGCCAACCTGACCAAGGCGGCCGCAGACAAGGCCGTTGGCGCCGTTATCAGCGCCGTCAGCGACGCCCTTAAGAAGGGTGACAAAGTGACCCTGGTCGGTTTCGGTAGCTTCGAGGTGTCCACCCGCAAGGCGCGCACCGGCCGTAACCCCCAGACCGGCAAGGAGATCAAGATCGCTGCCGCCAAGGTTCCCAAGTTCCGTCCGGGCAAGGCCCTCAAGGACGCGGTTGCCGGCAAGAAGAAGTAGCGGCGGTACACCGTCATTCCAGACGGTACGGGTTCTCCCTTCACAAAGGATGAAAAAGCCCCCTTATTGCGGGGCTTTTTCATTTTAAACGAATTCATAACGGATGGTTCGGGAGCGCGCCCGTCGTCACGCCGTCTTCGACCGGACCTCAATCGCACCGTCGTTTTTGCACCCCTCTTTTTCCTGCCCTCCCTTGCCAGGGCAGTGCTTACCGGTTACAGTCTCCTTCGGAGGGAGACAGTCCAATGCCGCATTCTGACCAGATGGAGACACCACAACGCCGGGGCGGTCGCCGCATGGCAATGGCGGTGGTCGCGGTGCTTCTCCTCTGTCTCCTGATCTTGATCCTGGTTAAGCTCTATCTGGCGTCTCCCCTGGCCACACGTCACCTGTCCCGCCTGCTTTCCCGAACCCTTGGCTGTCCCGTTACCATTACCGCGCTCCATACCTCGGGCATGGGCATTGCCGTCAGAGGCATTGCCATCGGCAACCCTGCGGGGTTCCCCGCAGGCGTCCTCGCCGCAGCTGATGCCGTTACCGTTGTCCCCCGCTGGGGAGCCCTCATCCGCGGGGAGCGGACCCTGCACCGCATCATTCTGGACGGGGTACGCCTTACCTTGGTGCGAGATCGGTCCGGTACCTGGAACCTGGCGCGCCTGGCAACGGGAATGAAGGGGAAAAAGCCTGCCCCGGATACCCGCATCGGAGAGGTTGTGGTGCGCCGGGGTAGCCTGGCGGTCGAAGGCCATCGCATGGAAGGGATCGATCTGAATCTGCGCGACCTGTCAACGCAGGGGACGACCGACTCCCGGCTTGAACTCGCTTTTGCCGACGCCGCCGGAAACCGGTTCAGCCTGGCGGGACGGGGTCGCATGGGGGCCCGCCCCGCCTTTGATCTTACCCTCTCCGCCCCGTCTATTACCCTCGCATCCTTTTCGCAGCGGAGCAGCGGCCGGGCCCTAGACCTCGCCGGAGCCCACGGTTCCTTGGCTGTACGGGCTCAGCTGCGGGAGGGCATGATCCGTATTGACGGGGGCGGCGCGGTGCAGAATGGTGTGCTTATGGCCCGGGGACAGAGGATTCCGCTGGGCGGCAATCTCCAGGCAGCGGTTTCCTATGACATGCAGGCGGACCGTGCTGTGCTCGACCGCCTGGATCTGGTTCTGAGCGATCTCGTCGCGGCCCGGTTGACGGGGACCATGGAACAAGTAAGGCGCAAGGGGCGCTTTGACGCCCGTTTGACTCTTGACGAGGTGGATCTGGCCCGGTTGGGACGTTTCCTGCCGGCGTCCGGCACGCGTATCGTCACGGCGGGGATGCTCCGGACGCGGGGAATACGGGTTGTCGGCGACCGCGCACGGGGGGTAACCAGCGTTGACGGTGCTGTGACACTGAGTGGCGGGACCATTGCAATGGGCGCGAGGGTCGTCGCCCGGGACGTCGACGGGACGGTTTCCGTATCCCCTGCGGCAAGGGGATGGCGCCTGTCCGGCCAGTTGCTCTCGCCCCGGACGGCAGGAGACGTCATGGTCGATGGACTCCGCATTCCGTTCGAGGCGGAGGTGTCCTCGCACTTTAAGCCGACGGAGGCACGGGTTGCCGGCATGTCCTGCCGGGTCATGGGTATCCCGTTGGAGGGGGGCGGGCGATTCAGGCCGACGGCGGCGCAGCCACTCCAGCTCTCTTTGCGGGTACCTTCCTCGTCCCTCATGCTTGCCGCCACTCGGTTGGAACCCTACGGCCTGCGCCCCGAGCGCGGCACCGCTGCGCTTTCCCTGGATCTGGCGGGCGGCGTTCGCGGTCCTTTTGTCGGCGAACTCGCTGCGGCGGTGAACGGCGCAGCCCTGTCGATCAAGGGAAAGCCGGCCACTCTCGGGAAGGGTGACTTGCGCGCCCGTTTTGCCTGGCGCCAGGGCGCCGCGTCTGCCGCCGGCACACTTCTGCTCGACGACGCCTCCTACGGCGGCCGTCAGGGAGAGTTGGCGGCTCCGTTCAGGCTTGACGGCCGTTCACTGATGCTTGACGCCCCCCGTTTTCGCTTTGGCCCCTCAGCCGGTACGGCCCGGCTGGTGGTGGTCCGGCTGCCGGACGCGCCGGCAGGGACAGTCCGCCCCTTTACCCTGGAGGTGACGGAGGGAGCAGTGACTCACGGAACAGGAGGGGCCGGAGGAATCAATGCATCCATCCGGGGAACCTATCATGGGGGCACGCCGGGCTGGCCGGAAGTGGAAGGGAGCGGGGCGGCGGCGCACCTGACGTTGCAGGGGAAACCCATCGGCGCGCCCTCGGTTAGGTTCACGCTCGGCCGGGAGAAGGGGGAAGCGGTGGTGGGAGGGCATCTGCTGGGGGGGGCACTTAGTGCCCGGATCGATTTTCCCGCACGGTCCCCGCTGGAGGATCTTCGGTTCTCCGGTTCGCTTCGGCAGGCGAAGCTGGCGGCCATCGCTCCACTAATGCCCGCCACCGGCCGGATTCCCGCAGTGGCCGGGGGGGAGGCCACCATCAGTGTTGACGGCGGCTTTGCGGGGGGAGCAGGGCTGCACTGCGGGCTCGAAGCACGGGCATCCGGCATAGCCCTGGACGGAGCGGGGGGTAAGCGGCTCCTGTCCGGTGCGGAAGCCCGGGTGGCGGCCCGGGTGGCCGGGGAGCGGCTCGACCTGCGCGAGGCGGTGGCCGTTCTGGGAGAAGGGGCCTCCGTTCGGATTGCGGGAAGCATGGATCGGTTCCGTTCGCCGGAGCGGACAGGGACATTTTCCGTAACGCTGCCGCGTACCTCTCTCACGTCCCTGGTGGACCCCCTGATCAATGTCCTGCCGCGGCCGGTGCAGGAGGCGACCCTGGAGGGAGATGTGGCCGTCGCTGCCGAGGTGGCGTTGGCGGGAAAAGCCGGGATGGTAGACGGGACTGCGACGCTCTCCGGGGTCCGCTTAGATTTTCCGTCCCAGAAACTCAATGTCAGCGGGATCGGCGGGACGATTCCCTTCTCGCTCCGGACGGCTGCCGAAGCGGCCAAGCGCCCCCGCCAGGAGCTGAGTTTCAGTCGGGAGAATTTTGCCCGCCTGCAGGAAATGCTCCGGCAACAGGGCCCCGGGGATCATACTCTCACCGTGGGGAAGATCCGCTTCGGTCCCCTGGAGCTGGGAGAGACGACCCTGGGGCTGCGGGCCGCCAACGGCACCTTGGAGATCAGCTCGCTCCGGTCAGGGCTCTACGAGGGACAACTTCTGGGGAGAGGGTTCGTGACGGCCCGGGGAGGCATCGTCTACGGAGGCGATATTCTGGTTTACGACCTGAGCCTTGCGCGACTCTGCGATGCAGTCCCCAAGATCCGCGGATACGTTTCCGGCCGGGTCGACGGCCTGCTCAGCCTCCACGGCCAAGGGGCCGGGATGGACGGGCTCACCGGCTTCACCGACCTCTGGGCTCGGGAGTCGACTCGCGAGCGCATGCTTCTTTCCCGTGAATTCCTCCAGCGCCTGGCAGGAAAAAAGCTGCGCGGCTTCTTTTTTCGCGACGACCGTCCCTACGATCGGGGCGAAGTCAGCGCCTACCTGGAGAACGGGTATCTCACCTTCACGACCCTGGACCTGGCCCATACGAATATCTTCGGCATCAAGGACCTGAGCGTTTCGGTCGCCCCGGTCCAGAACCGGATTGCCCTGACGCACCTGTTCGGAGCCATCAAGGAGGCGGCCACCCGCGGCAAGGCGGTGGCCGGGGAGCCGGCACCGGCCGAAAAGCCGGTGGAGATGGAGTTTCAGTGGCGCGACTGATGCCACTCGCCGGCGCAGTCCTTCCAATTGGGGCTTCATGTGATATAGTGCACGGTAGCTAATCAGCAAGGAGGAAGCGATGATCAGGAAGCTCTTCGCCGGAACCCTGATGGGGCTCTGCGGCCTTCTGGCCGCCTGCGCCATCATTACCGTCAATGTGTATTTCCCCGAAAAGGCCGTCAAAGAGGCTTACAAGTCGCTGGACGATATGCTCCTTGGACGGGAGGGGGAGCAGAAGCCCGCGCCCGACCAGAAACCGGCCGAGGGGCAGCCGCCGGCGGACAAGCCCCAGAGCCGCCTGTGGAACAGTCTGCCGTCCCTGTCGCTGGTGACCGAAGCCTGGGCGGCTGACGATTATGCGGATCAGTTGGCCGTGGAACTGTCCAGCATGCCTGAGGTGCTCAAGGCCTATGACGAGATGCGGGCACGCCTGCCCAAGCTCGACCAGCTCCGGAGCCAGGGGGTCGTGGGTGAGACCAACCAGGGGCTCGTGACCATGAGGGACGCGGCAAAGGCGGCTCCCGGCGACGACGCGGTGGTCAAGGCCGAGAACGACAACCGTAAGACCGTCATCACCGGCATGGCCCGGGCGATCATCAGGCTCAACAAACAGAAGGAATCCAAGCAGGCCCTCAGTCAGGTGCTCCCCAAGGCGGCGGCGACCTATGCCGACACCAGGCGGGAGGAGGCCCGGCCGGGGTGGTGGATACAGCTCCAGAACGGCAGGTGGGTGCAGAAGTAGGGAACGGGGCGGGCCTTCACGATGTCGAAGCCGCGCCCGCTTCGGTTCAGATGATGACCGCGTGCAGGTCCCGCTGGCGGTACCGCCACCAGAAGGCGGCGGCTCGCACGTACCAGTCGATGACGAAGACGCCCCAGACGGCGTAGAGGGAAAGGTGGCACCAGTCGGACGCCACCCATGAGAGAAAGACCCGCACCCCCCACATGACGCCGAGGGTGACCAGGAAGACGTAGAAGGTGTCGCCGGTGCCGCGCAGGCTCCCGGCATAGACGAAGGAGAGGGCCAACGGCACTTGGGCGAAGGCCACCAGCCGCAGGAACACAATGCCGTTTTCGATGACCGCCGGGTCCCGGGTGAAGAGCCCGATGAGCGGCCCGGGTACTGTCAGGAAGACGGCCGCCATGGTCCCCATGACAATAACCGCCAGGCGCAGGGCCTCACGATGGCTGATCCGCGCCCGGCGGTATTTTTTTGCCCCCAGGGCCTGTCCCATGAGGGTGGCGGCGGCGATCCCCATGCCCGCACCCGGCATGAAGGACAGGGATTCGATGGAGAGTCCGATCTGGTGAGCTGCGTAGGCGGCGGTGCCGTAGCCGATGATGAATTTCGAGTAGAAGAGCTGTCCCCCCTGCTGGGCAATTCGCTCCAGGGCCACGGGCCACCCCACTCGCCAGATGCGGCCCATGAGTCCCGTGTCGGGTCGGCCGATGCGGATGTAGTCCAGCCTCAGGGCTTGCACCAGCAGGTAGAGAAAGCCGATGGCCTCGGAAGCATTGATGGCGATGGCCGCGCCGGTGACCCCCATGGCGGGGAGACCGAGCTTGCCGTAGATGAGGGGCCAGGCGATGAGCACGTGGAGAATGTTGACCAAGATAATGGCCTGCATGGGCGTGCGGGTGTTGCCGATGCCGTGCATGATGGCCGAAAGGATGTTGAGGCCAGTGGTAAAGGCAAGATAGAGGAAGACCAGCCGGGTATAGCCGGCTGCCAGGTGGAGCACGTCGTCCCGGGCACCGAGGAACGCGGCCAGGTCGTCGCTGAAGAACCAGCCGAGCGCGGAGGCCGCCGCCGTCATGCCGGCGCAGGCGAGACTCGCCGCAAAGGCCGCCCGCCGCGCTTCCCGGCGCTGTCCCGCCCCCCGGAGGTGGGCGATCACTACCGTGGTGCCGGTGGCAAGCCCCCAGAACACGGTCATCGTCACGAACACGAGAAGCTGGCCGAGTCCCGTGGCGGCAATGGCCGCGGCTCCCAGCCCCCCCACGAGAAAGATGTCGACGATGGCCACGAGCCGCTGGAAGAGCGAGGACAGGAGTACCGGCAGCGACAGGTTCATAACGTTGCGGCGGATGGAGGCGCGTTTGCTCCGTTCCCTTGCGTACCGTGCCCTGAACCCTCTCTTCGCCATCCGTTCTTCTTAAGCCTCCCTGTCAGTCACCGAGTTCCAGTTCCCCGGCCATGTTCAGAACGAAATTCTTGGCCCGCCCGGATGGTGCGATGATCCCGTAGGCCAGGGCCTCCTTTAGCTCGGCGTCCGTGGCGCCGGCCTCCTTCGCGGCCGCGAAGTGTTTCTTCAGTCAGGTAGGACACCCCACTGCCACGGCGCAGCCGACCCGGATCAGTTCCCGCGTCCGGGCATCGAGGACCTCTTCGTACTCGAAATCGAGAATCTTTTTACGGATTTTCATGGCCATCGCTCCTTTTCCGTGAACCTCATGTCCGAGCATGGGAACTATGCGGTTCCACCCGGTGATTTGCAAGCGCTTTTTGGGGGGCAGACCATTGATCCGAAAAGGCTCCGGCCGATTTATCGTTCGCCACTGACCCGGAGCATCGACACCGTGGCGGATCTGCCCCCTGGCGGTGATCAGGCTATTCAGCGACCGGACTTTGACGCAGTCTCGCGATGTCCCGCAGCGGGGGCGCTCCGAACAGCCGGCTGTATTCGCGGCTGAACTGCGAAGGGCTCTCATAGCCGACCTGGAATGCCGCGGTAGCGGCATCGAACCGCTCGGTAAGCATCAGGCGCCGTGCCTCGTTCAGTCGCAGGTGCTTTTGGTACTGGAGGGGGCTCAGCGCGGTCATCGAGCGGAAGTGATGATGAAAGGTCGAGCTGCTCATGCGGGCCTGCTCGGCGAGATCGTCGATCCGGAGCGGCTGGGTGAAGTTTCCCTTCAGCCATTCGATGGCCCGGGCGATCTGCTGGCTCTGGCTTCCGGCCGAGGCGATCTGGCGCAGCCGGGCCCCCTGGTCGCCGACGAGCAGCCGGTAGATGATCTCGCGCTGGATGATCGGCGCGAGGATCGGGATGTCCTTTTCCTCGCCGAGCAGGTCGATGAGGCGATGAAAGGCGGAGAGCAGCGGCAGCGTCACGTCGCTGGTCGCCATCCCGCGGGTCGATTGCTGTGGCGGAGGGGGCGGCAGATTGCTGTCAACCATCAGCTGCGAGATCTCCCGCTGGTCGAGCCGCATGCTGAGTCCCAGATATGGCTGCTCGGGACTTGCCTCAGTGATCTGCACGACCGTCGGCAGGTGCACCGAGGTGATCAGGTAATTGCGGGCGTCATACACATATGTGTCGTCCCCGAGCAGCACCCGCTTCGCCCCCTGCGCGACCAGACAGATGCTCGGCTCGTACATGCCGCTCATCGGCTCGGTTGGATGTTCCTTCCGAAAGAGGAACAAGCCCGGCACCGCGGTGGTGACCCGTTCCTCCGTCTCGGTCCATCGGGCAATTCTCGCTACCAGTCCTTCCAGCGCGGCTGTCAACTCGCAGCACTCGATCCGATCAGTGTCATCCCTATGTTGCATCGCTACCTCCGCGTATCATCCTACGGACCTTCCCTTCTTTCTTCAACCCCTTTGTCGAGCCGTCGCGCGATCAGGCAAGAATCAGGCAGGATCGGTCTACCGTCCCTCGCCTCGCCTGGGGTACGTTTTAACCACCCGAAAGGGAACGCGGGTGAAAGGAGAAAACGATGCACAAACGACTATTGGGGAAAAGCGGTCTGGAAGTCTCGGCGCTCGGGCTCGGTTGCATGGGGATGAGCTTTTCGTATGGACCTCCAAAAGACCGGGAGGAGATGATCGCGCTGCTTCGGACCGCCGTGGAGCGGGGCATTACCTTTTTCGACACGGCGGAGGTCTATGGTCCGTTCATCAACGAGGAACTGGTCGGTGAGGCGCTCGCGCCGTTGCGCGAACGGGTGGTGATCGCCACCAAGTTCGGGTTCGATACCAGTGTCGATCCGCGGGCGATGAAGGGGCAGGGGCCGGTATTGAACAGCCGGCCGGAGCACATCAGGGCGGTCGCCGAAGCGTCGCTCAGGCGGCTGCGGACGGACGTCATCGATCTCTTCTACCAGCACCGGGTCGACCCAGCGGTGCCGATCGAAGAGGTGGCGGGGGCGGTAAAGGAACTGATCCGGGAAGGGAAGGTCAAGCACTTCGGCCTGTCGGAAGCGGGCATCGAGACGGTCCGCCGTGCCCATGCCGTGCAGCCGGTGGCCTGCGTGCAGAACGAGTACTCGCTCTGGTTCCGGCGCCCGGAAGAGGGATTGCTGCAGGCTCTGGAAGAACTCGGCATCGGCCTCGTTGCCTACAGCCCGCTCGGCAAGGGGTTCCTTACCGGGAAGATCGGCGGTGACTCCACGTTCGACAGCACCGATTTCCGCAGCACCCTGCCCCGTTTCGCACCCGAGGCGCTGAAGGCGAACCAAGCCCTGGTCGATCTGCTCGGCAGGATTGCAGAACAAAAGAATGCGACCCCGGCCCAGATCGCCCTGGCCTGGCTGCTGTCCAGGAAGCCGTGGATCGTGCCGATTCCGGGCACCACGAAGCTGGATCGCCTGAACGAGAACATCGGCGCACTCGCCGTCGAACTGACCGCAGCGGATCTGTCCGCGATCGAAACGGCTGCCGCGCAGATAGCCATCCAGGGTAACCGGTACCCGGAAAAGCTGGAGCAGTTGACCGGGAGATAGTCATGTTGCCCCTCATCGTCCCTCTCCCCAACGGGCGAGGCGAGAAGACCCAGAGGGCCGGGGTGAGGGGCAAGGCAGTGTAAAAACAAACCGCCAAGGAGAATCAGCCATGTACAAAGCCAGAGCCTATTCTGCCGCCAGCGCCGCTTCGCCGCTGGCCCTCGACACCATTCCCCGCCGCGAGACGACCGAGCGCGACGTGCAGATCGAGATCCTCTTCTGCGGCGTCTGCCACTCGGATCTCCACACGGTGCGGGACGAGTGGAACAGCGTCATGCCCACGGTCTACCCCTGCGTGCCGGGGCACGAGATCGTCGGCCGGATTACCAGGGTCGGTTCCGCTGTCACGAAATTCAAACCGGGCGATCTTGCCGGCGTCGGCTGCCTGGTCGACTCGGATCACACCTGCCCGAGTTGCCAGTCGAACCTGGAGCAGTTCTGCCCAGACGCCACCTTCACCTACAACTCGCCGGACAAGCACCAGGCAGCGCCGGTCACCTACGGCGGCTACTCCGAGAGCATCGTGGTCGATGAGCGCTTCGTGCTGCATGTCCCCGCCACCCTCGACCTGGCCGGAGTCGCGCCGCTGCTCTGCGCCGGCATCACCACCTACTCGCCGATTCGCCGCTGGGGCGACATCAGGGGGAAGAAGGCCGGTGTCGTCGGCCTCGGCGGACTGGGGCACATGGGGGTCAAGTTCGCCCGTGCGTTCGGTGCCCAGGTGGTGGTTTTCACCACCTCTCCGGGCAAGAAGGAGGATGCCCTTCGTCTCGGTGCCCACGAGGTCATCGTTTCCACCAATGCGGAAGAGATGCAGCAGCACGCCGGCACGTTCGACTTCATCCTCGACACCATCGCCGCCGACCATGACATCAACGCCTACCTCAACATGCTCGGCCGCGACGGCACCATCACCCTGGTTGGCGCGCCGGAGAAGCCGCTGGAGGTATCCGCCTTCGCTCTCCTGTTCGGCCGCCGCAGCCTTTCCGGGTCGATCATCGGCGGCATCGCCGAGACCCAGGAGATGCTCGACTTCTGCGGCCAGCACAACATCACCGCCGATGTGGAGGTCATCCCGATTCAGAAGATCAATGAGGCCTACGAGCGGCTGCTCAAGTCGGATGTGAAGTATCGCTTTTCCATCGATATGGCGTCGCTGAAAGGGTAATGGCGACGCAACCGAAGGGCGGACCGGGATGCCGGTCCGGCCCTGACGGAGGTTGGTATGGAGATGGAGCAGATCGAGGCTCAGGAGGGCGATGAACGAACAGCCCTCACCCGGCGGGATTTCATAAAAAGCGTCGGGCTTGGAGGGGGGCTTGTCCTCTTCGGCCAGTTCGGCATCAACGCTGCGGCCTGGGCCCTTTCCGGAGACCCCGTCCTGAAGATGGTTCTGGTGGATTACGCGAAATGTACCGGCTGCCGGAGTTGCGCCACGGCGTGCGCTGCGCAGAGGACCGGGGTGATTATCCCCAACCCCGCCACGGGAAAGCCGGAGCGGATGTGCACGCTCTGCGGCGGCGACCCGCAATGTGTCAAACGGTGCCCTTTCGGCGCGCTTTCGTATGTGGAGGTTCGACCCGACCGGAAATTCTACGGCTTCGGGCCTGAAAAAATTGCGGCCGAGTTAAGCCGGAACTGGTACGGGACGGCTGATTTAGGAGGTTCAAGATGAGCGGGAAACCGGGATATCATGGCGTAATTCTGAACATAAATCTCTCCACCGGGAAGATTGAAAAGGTGGCGGTTCCCCCTGCGGACTTGGACCGATTCGTCGGCGGGCAGGGGCTCGGCATGAAAATCCTCTGGGACCGGCTGAAAAAGCCGGGGGTCAACCCGCTTTCTCCGGAGAACCCACTCATCTTCATACCCGACCGCTTTTTCGAGGATGCCTTCACCATTGGCCCGAAGAAGGGGGCGGTGCTCGACCGGGACAGCTTTGATGCCATGCTCACCCGGTACTACACGGATCGGGGGTGGGACCCGGACATCACGAAACCCGGGAGCGCAAAGCTGAAAGAACTCGGGCTGGATTTCATCTGATCCGATCAAGCAGGCGGGAACCGATGAAACGAATCATACTCTATACCCTGATCGCAGGAGTCGTCATCGTTATGGCATCCACATTGTTCAATAAAACCAGTTCCGCCAGGACCCGGTCATCTCTCTCGCTCGCGAGTGACCTGAAACGTCCGGTCGAGGTGACAACAGGCGGACCGCTTGAGCTGGCCCGCGTCATGTGGGATTTCTTTTTCAACAAACCTGCAGACACGCGCCCTTCCGGGAAAATCCCGGTACAGACAGTGATCGGAGCGCAGTTGATGAGTGCCCCGAACAACACGGTGTACCGTCTTGGACACTCAACCGTCCTGATGAAGCTTAATGACGCATTCTGGATAACCGACCCAATGTTTTCGGACCGGGCATCACCCGTACGGTTTGCCGGGCCGGAACGGTTCCACCCGCCCCCCATCAGTATCGACGAGCTCCCGCCGATCAGGGCGGTAATCATCTCCCACGACCATTACGACCATCTGGACCACGATTCCATCATGAAGCTGGCGGGAAAAACGGAGTATTTCCTGACGCCGCTCGGGGTGGGGGACATCCTTGCCGACTGGGGTGTGCCGGCGGCAAAGGTGCGGCAACTGGACTGGTGGCAGGGAATCGACGTCGGCGGTGTCCGCTTTGTTGCCACCCCTGCGCAACACTTCTCCGGACGCGGTTTCTTCGGCAAAAATCTTACCCAGTGGGCTTCATGGGTAATCCTTGCCCCTGGCCGGCGCCTGTTCTTCAGTGGTGACACCGGCTATTTCGACGGCTTCAAGCAGATCGGCGATCAATATGGCCCCTTTGACCTGACCTTGTTGGAAGCAGGTGCCTACAATGCACGCTGGCCGAACGTCCACATGCACCCGGAAGAGAGCATCCAGGCGCATCTCGACCTGAAAGGCAAGAGCCTGCTCCCGATCCACAACGGCACCTTTGATCTCTCCATGCACCCCTGGCGGGAGCCTTTTGACAGAATAGCCGCCCTGGGCATTGCCCGGGGCATTCCGGTCTTAACTCCGCTGATGGGCGAACCGGTGAGCATGGACGAGGCCACGGGCGGCCTGCGCTGGTTGCAGCTGAAGCCAGAGAGGCAAAAACGGCTAAACCCCGCCCGAGGGAGCAGGGTTTAGCCGTTTGAAGCCGGGGAGGATATGGTGCGTCAGGTTGTGATGCTTAGCAGCGACGTTGATGTGGAAGAACTGCTGCTGTCCGAGTCCGATGCTCCCTTCAGGAAGCTGATCAGCTCAGCGATGGATTGATCGTCGGCGTTCGCCAGGTACGACTGGAGGGCGTCCTTGAGGGCGGTGGCGCTTTCATCCATCGGTTCGCCACCCATCATGGCCTCCCGCTCGTGGGGCGGCCGCATGCTCTCCCTGAATCCCTTCAGTTCCTCTTCGCTGAGGGAGCCGCTGCCGTCGCTGTCGGCATTGGTGAAACTCTCCTCCACGTTGATCGATTGGCCGGTCCGCTCCTGCATCTTCTCGACCATCGCCTGCAGTTCCGTCTGGGACACTGCCCCGTCGCCATCGGTATCCACCTTCTTGAACATCTCCTTCGGGTCGGGTCGCTTCATGCCGCTCATGTGGCCCATGCTGATCCCGGTTCCGCCAATGCTGTCTACCATGGTCTGTCTCCTTTGCGAAATGGGGGAAGCGCGGCGTGGCCCCCTGTTCATTATCGGGTAGCCGTCGTTCACTCCATGCCGGGACGGTCGGGGCGGGGTCGCGGCGGGCCGTACTTCAACGGATCGAGCCGGTCTGCCAGTTCGCGTTGCTCGGCGGTCAGGATGGCGTTGATGGCATTTCTGAGCTTTGCGCGGGAGACAATCATTTCAGTCATAAGGTTTCCCTTTGTTGCGGCAAGGGCTCGTACCGTCGCCTCATCCAAGCTCGCCGCAGTCGTCGCCTCCCGGAGCGCTCGTTCATTTTCCGCCAGCTGCCGGTGCAGGGGCGCATTCTGTTCCGCATCGGTCGAAATAAGGGCTTCGATCTGTGCCTGTTGAGCGTCGGTGAGTTTGAGGACGCTCGCCATCCGCTCCAGAAAGTGTTCCTGTCCTTTGCCCATGGGGGGCGGCTCCGGTGGCGGTGGGCCGTCCAGCGACCACGAGGTGCCCGTCGTCCCGAATGCCGTCGCCCCCACCAGCGCGATCATGCACAGCTGCTTTTTCATGGTGATTCTCCTTTCCTGTGTGATGTTGCCGTACTGTCCGAGTAATAGCGCGGGAATGTGGCCGCAATGTGGAAGAAATGAGGAAAAGTGCCGGGCGCTTGTCATACCGGTCTCTCTACCCCCGGTGGATGTGGTACAACATTCACGAGAGCGTTTCGCCGGGCACAAGGACGAGGACCATGAAGATCGGCATTACCCATCGGCTGTTCCTGGCCATGCTGGCAGCCGCCGTGATGGCGGTAATCAGCATGGTCGTCATCATGACGTGGAGTGTTGACCGCGGGTTTCTCCGCTATGTCAACGCCATGGAGCAGCGTCAGATTGACCGGCTGGCAGCGGAGCTGGAAAAGCGATTCGCTGCTGCAGGAAACTGGGATTTCCTGCGCCGTGAGCCGGCCATGCTGGCCAGACTCGTGGCGGAGTCGCTACCCGCACGGGAGGAAATGCCGTTCGAACCCGGGCCGCCCGGGCCGCTCCCCGGCGATGGGATGCGGCCGCCTCCGCCGCCCGAACGCATGGTTCATCACCTGACGGAGCGTCTCCTCATTCTCGACGCACGCCGGGAGCATGTGCTGCCCGTCGACTTTTCCGGCGACGTGGCGGAGCTGAAAGCCCTGCGTTACAAGGGGGCGGTTGCGGGGTACCTGGGGCTCGCCCCCCGCCGCAAGCTCTCCGAGGCACACCAACTCCGGTTCATCCGGGAACAGAAACTGGCCGTGGCCCTGGTGGCGGGAGTGGTGGTCTGTCTCGCGGCCGGCCTGTCGCTTCTGGTCGCGAAGCGGCTCGTGCGCCCCATCCGGGATCTGGCCGGGGCCACCGGTCAGCTTGCGGCCGGCCGGTTCGACACCAGGATCCCCGTGGCGTCGTCGGACGAACTGGGACACCTGGCCCGCGACTTCAATGCCCTGGCCCTCACCTTGGAGAAGAACGAGCAGGCACGGAGGCAGTGGGTGGCGGACATTTCGCACGAGCTCCGTACTCCGCTTGCCGTGCTCCGGGGCGAAATAGAAGCGATCCAGGATGGCGTCCGACAACCGTCGCCGGATTCCATCCGCTCCCTCCATGGGGAGGTCCTGCGCCTGAATCGGTTGGTGGACGATCTTTACCAGCTTTCCCTCACCGACATCGGCGCGCTCGCCTACCGGAAAGAGCCGCTGGACTTGGGGAGGGTACTGGTCGGCGCACTGGTCAGCTACCGTGCCGAATTCGCCGGCAAGGGGATTGCCGTCCGCGAGGAGATATCCGTCCGGCAGCCAATCACGGTGTTCGGCGATGCCGAGCGATTGCAGCAACTCTTCGTCAACCTGCTGGACAATGTTCTCAAATACACCGATATCGGCGGCGAGTTGCTCGTTCGGCTCACGTGCCATGACGGGGCAGTGACCGTCGACCTGCAGGATTCGGTGCCCGGGGTGCCGGAAGAAGCCCTCGGGATGCTCTTCGAGCGGCTTTACCGGGTTGAGGGCTCCCGTAGTCGGGCCAGGGGCGGCGCGGGGCTCGGCCTGGCGATCTGCCGGAACATTGTCGAGGCTCACAACGGCACCATCACGGCCCGTTACTCGCCCCTGGGCGGGGTCTGGATTGCCGTGACGCTGCCGGTCGGGGAGCATCAGCCATGACCGGAACGATTCTCATTGTGGAGGACGAGGAGAAGATTGCCACCCTGCTGCGCGATTATCTGCGATTGGCGGGATTTGACGTCTGTTGTCTGGCGGGAGGTGCCGAGGCTGCGCCGTGGGTGCGCGAACATGCACCGGACCTCGTTCTGCTCGACCTGATGCTGCCGGGCCGCGATGGCCTGGAGATCTGCAAGGATGTCCGCGTCTTTTCCAGTGTGCCGATCATCATGATCACGGCGCGGATCGAGGAGATCGACCGCCTGCTCGGCCTTGAACTGGGGGCGGACGACTACATCTGCAAGCCCTTCAGTCCCCGCGAGGTGGTGGCGCGGGTGAAGGCGGTCCTGCGCCGTAGCGGACCGGGTCAGACAACGGCACTGGCCGGTCTCGTCATGGACGGGGCATGCTACCGTGCCGCCCTTGACGGTCACGAACTGGATTTGACCGCCGTCGAGTTCAAGCTTCTCCAGTTCCTGGCGGCCAGCCCCGGCAGGATCTACAGCCGCCAGCAACTCATGGACCGCATCTACCCCGACGAGCGGGTGGTTGCCGACCGTACCATCGACAGCCACATCAAAAAACTGCGGAAAAAGATCGCGGATGTCGCTCCCGGCGAGGATCTGATCCATTCAGTGTACGGGGTGGGGTACAAGTTCGAACGGGCATCGCGCCGCGAATGAAAAAAAGAGCCGCGGTGCAGAGACGCCGCGGCTCGTGGGTGCGTAGAAAAAAGCAGGATGTACTAAAACGGAATATCGTCGTCCGGGTTGAACGCCGGCTCGTCATAGGAGGGGCCGCCGAAGCCGCTCTCCTGGCCGCCGCGTCCGCCTGCGCGTCCGCCGCCCCCCTCGCCCTTGCCGCCGAGCATCTGCATCCGCTCGCCCACCACCTCGGTGGTCCAGCGGTCGCGGCCGTCCTTGTCCTGCCACTTGCGGGTCTGGAGCCGCCCCTCGATGAAAACGGTCCGCCCCTTGGCCAGGTATTCACCGGCGATTTCGGCCTGGCGGCCCCAGAGGACCACGTTGTGCCATTCGGTCTTTTCCTCGAATTCGCCGTTCCTGTTCTTGAATTTTTCGGTGGTGGCAAGGGAGAAGCTGGCAACTGCCGTGCCGGCAGGCGTGTAGCGAACCTCGGGATCCTTCCCGAGATTGCCGATGAGCATCACTTTGTTGAGACTTGCCATAATGCGACCTCCTGAGTATGGGAATTGCGATTGGTGATCAAAGCGTCGAAAGAACGACGGTACCCTATCACTAACATCCGCTTTGTTCAATGGATTGTTGGGGCGGCCGGAAGAAGGCCGCAGCACCGGAATCCCCGGGTGACGGCCCCGTTTCAGCGGGCCGGAGATTTGCGCCGGTGAAGGTTCAAAGGGATTTCGAGAGGTTCCGCCGGTCGTATATTGGTTTGACTCCCCTGCCAAAAAGCAGTAAGGTTAATCGGATATTTCCCCGGAGCCACCAATGCTTAACGGACTGATTTACCTCGCCTTTTTTATTCCGCTCTCCGGCTTCTTCAGCTTTGCGGCCCTTGTGGGGAGCCTGGTGGATGCCAGTGGCGGCTTTGCCCACCGCTGTGCCCTCGCCTGGAGCCGGATCGGCCTCATGATGGCCGGGGTGCGCCTCGACGTGAGCGGAACCGAGAATGTGCCGGCGGGAGAGCCGGTCATCTTCATGGGGAACCACCAGGGAAACTTCGACATTCTCGTCCTGTCGCGGGCCATTCCGCGCCGCTTCTCCTGGCTCGCCAAGGAGGAGCTCTTCCGTATCCCCCTGTTCGGCGCCGCCATGCAACGGGCAGGCTACATCCCCGTTGACCGGAGCGACGGCCGTAAGGCCCTGCGGAGTCTCGATGCCGCAGCAAAGCGGATCAGGGCAGGGGCCAGCGTCATCGTCTTCCCCGAAGGGACCCGCACCGCCGACGGATCGCTCCTTCCGTTCAAAAAAGGGGGATTTGTCCTGGCCGAACGGGCCGGGGTGCCCATTATTCCGTTCACCATCAACGGGAGCATGCAGGTGAATCCGCGCAACACCGTGAAGCTTGTGCGGGGTGCCAGGATCGCCGTCCGGTTCGGGACCCCGATTCCGACCTCCGGTGCCGGCGCCCTCAAGGGGACGCCGCTCATGGAACAGGTACGGTCCGCCATTCAGTCGGGGCTGGAGGGGTAGGATGCTCGCCTTGTCTTTTGTTCTCATCGGTGGCGGCCTCCTGGTGACGGCGTGGGGGCTTCCGGCGGCCCACCGGCTCCGGCGACCCTGGGGTGCGGTGGCTGCCCTTGCCGTGCTCGGCGGCGTGGTTTCCGCCCTTACGGGGGTTCTGCTGGCCGTGGTGCCGCACTTTTTCGGATAGGCTGCCATGACGGAACAAACCAAAACAGTCCTTGTCAATGTGACGGCGATTGCTCTTATCTCTGTCCTGCTCATCGTCGGGAATACCCTGTGGCGGCAGCGCACCCAGTTTTTGCGGGGTGAGGAGGCCATGGCGCGGGGAGATTACATGGCCGCCGTATCGGCCTATGAGGCGGCGCTCCACATGTATACCCCCCTGGGCCCCCATGTGGAGAAGTCGGCCAGCCGGCTCTGGGAGATCGGGGCCGGGCTCGAGCGGATCGGCGACACGGAGCGGGCGCTCATTGCCTACCGGGCACTGCGCAGCTCCTTTTACGCGGCGGCGTGGCTCGTTCAGCCGGGCCGCGAATGGATTGCCCGGTGCGATATGAAGATTGCGATGCTCGCCGGACGCGGCGGGCCGAGATGATACCCCATGGACACGGCACCCGCTGACATTACGGATAATGGGGGGCTGCGCATCATCCCCCTGGGGGGGCTGGGCGAAATCGGCCTCAACATGATGGCCTACGAGCACGGCGAGGACATCATCGTCGCCGACTGCGGCCTCATGTTCCCCGAGCCGCAGATGCTCGGCATCGACCTGGTCATTCCGGATATCACCTACCTGCGGGAACGGGCCGGCCGGGTGCGCGGCATACTCCTCACCCACGGCCACGAGGACCACATCGGTGCTCTTCCGTATGTCCTTCAGGAGCTCTCGCTCCCTCTCTATGGCACGGCCCTCACCCTTGGCTTCATTCGGGAAAAACTGAAGGAGTTCGACCTGGAGAGCGAGGTGGAGCTGAATGTCGTCAAGCCCCGCGACGTGGTGACGCTCGGCTGCTTCTCCGTGGAGTTCATCAGGGTGTCCCACTCCATCGTGGACGGTTGCGCCCTTGCCATTCGGACCCCGGAGGGGGTGGTGATCCATACGGGGGACTTCAAGATCGACCAGACCCCGGTGGATGGCGAACTGACCGACCTGGCCACCTTCTCCCGTTACGGGGACGAGGGGGTTCTGGCGCTCCTGGCCGACTCCACCAACGTGGAGCGCGAGGGGTACACCCTTTCCGAGCGGGTGGTGGGGGAGGCCTTTGACGAAATTTTCCCCCGCTGCGAGGGGCGGATCATCGTGGCCGCCTTCTCCAGCAACATCCACCGGGTCCAGCAGGCGGTGGACGCGGCGGTCCGCTGTGGCCGCAAGGTATTGCTCAACGGGCGCTCAATGGTGGCGAACGTGGCCATCGCGCGGCAACTGGGCTACCTGCGGATGCCGGAGGGGGTACTGACCGATCTGAAGGAACTCCAGCACCTTCCCAAAGAGCAGGTCTGCATGATTACCACCGGTTCCCAGGGCGAGCCCATGAGCTCGCTGGCCCGCATCGCCATGGACGATCACAAGCAGATCAAGCTGGAGGCCGGCGACACGGTCATCCTCTCGTCCCGTTTCATCCCGGGCAACGAGAAGACCATCTCCGACCTCATCAACCATCTCTATCGCCGGGGGGCCGAGGTCTTTCACGAGAAGGTCTCGGAGGTCCATGTTTCGGGCCATGCGTCGCAGGAGGAGCTGAAGCTGATGCTCAACCTCACGCGGCCCCGCCACTTTGTGCCGGTCCACGGAGAATACCGCCATCTGGTCAAGCATGCCCGGCTGGCACAGCGGGTCGGTGTGCCGGCGGAGCGCTGTCTGGTGGCGGTGAACGGCGACGTGATCCGCTTCGCTGACGGCCGGGGTGAGATCGCCGGCGCCGTGGAGAGCGGACGGGTCTACATCGACGGTAAGGGAATCGGCGATGTGGGCGAGGTTGTCCTCAAGGACCGCAAGCACCTGTCCGAGGACGGCATGGTGGTGGTGATCATCGCCATCAACCAGGCTTCCGGCGAGGTCATCTACGGGCCGGATATTGTTTCCCGCGGGTTCGTTTTCGAGGACGAAAGCCAGCAGTATCTGGACGAAACGAAAAAGATCGTCCTGGACCTCCTGGCCGGCATGAGCATCGAAACCCTGGGTGAGTGGGGCGAGGTCAAGCAGGAAGTGCGACGTATTTTGAGACGCTTCTTCAATAAAACGATAGAACGGCGACCGGTGATCCTGCCGGTTATCCTGGAAATGTAGGCATGGACGAACAGATCGATAAAAAGGAAAAACTGAAAAAGGAGATCCAGGGTATGGCCCTGGGCGCGCTGGGCGTTTTCATTCTCATCGCGCTCCTGTCGTTCAACGCCGGGGACCAGTCCTTCAACACCTACTCGTCGGAAGGTCAGCTCCACAACTTCGGGGGCAGGCTGGGGGCGGATCTGTCGGACCTGCTGCTCCAGGTGCTCGGTCTTGCCTCCTACGCCATCCCGGCAGGGCTCCTCTTTCTCTCCTACAAGCTGTTGCGCTTCAAGGAGCTTCGCTGGAAAGCCTACAAGGGAATCGCCTTCGGTACCCTCGTAGTCTCGCTGGCGGCCCTTTTCGCCTTCAATCTGGCAAAGACCGAGTTTCTGGGGCAGCCGGTTCTCACGGGCGGCGCCGTGGGATATAAGACGGCCTCGTTTCTCAAAACCTATTTCGGAATCACCGGAGCGCTGCTGATCATCTTGCCGCTTCTGGCCGCCTCGTCCATGGTGCTGTCGCGGTTCTCCTTCGTCCTGTTCGCCGATTGGTGGGTAGGGAGCCTCAGGGAGCGCTGGACGCGCCATCGGGAGCGGAAGGAGCTGAACCGGCAGCTGATGGATGCGGGTGATAAGCCCGAGAAGAAAAAGGCGCCGGAGATCAAGCCGGTTCATGTTGCGCTGCCGCCGCCGGAGCCGGTACGCAAGAAGGAGAAAAAGAAGGACGACGCCAAACAGGCCCCGCTCCAGGAGGCCTTCGATTTCGTCAAAGTGGAGGGTGAGCACCGGACCCCGCCCCTGTCGTTGCTCGATTCGCCGCCCGCGACCGAACGGAAGGTAGACCGAGATATTCTCACCATGAACGCCCGGCTTCTGGAGAAAAAGCTCAAGGACTTCGGCATCGACGGTGAAGTGGTGGAGATCTGCCCGGGGCCGGTCATCACCATGTACGAATTCGCGCCCGGCCCGGGCATCAAGGTGAGCCGGATCGCCTCCCTGTCCGACGATCTCTCCATGGCGCTCCAGTCGCTCTCCATCCGGATCGTTGCCCCCATCCCCGGCAAGGGGGTCGTGGGGATCGAGATTCCAAACCGGGAGCGGGAAACGGTCTTTCTCAGGGAGATATTCAGCGGCGAAGAGTTTCATGCCAGCAAGTGCAAGCTGCCGCTGGCCCTCGGTAAAGACATCGCCGGTGCGCCGGTGGTGGCCGACCTTGCCCGGATGCCGCACCTGCTGGTGGCCGGCGCCACCGGCAGCGGCAAGTCGGTGTCGGTTAACACCATGATCCTGTCGCTTCTCTACACCGCCACTCCCCGAGACGTGCGGATCATCATGGTGGACCCCAAGATGCTGGAACTCTCCGTTTACGAGGGGATTCCGCACCTGCTCCTGCCGGTGGTCACCAACCCCAAGAAGGCCGCTCTCGCCCTCAAGTGGGCCGTGGAGGAAATGGGCCGCCGTTACCGCCTCATGGCCGACAAGGGGGTCCGCAATATCGATTCCTACAACCGGACCATCGAGAAGCTGGAAAAGGAGGCCGAGGAGCTCAAGGCCCAGGAAACCGTGGTTGTGGAGGATGTGTCCGAGGAGCTCCCGGACGACGAGGCCGCCGCCATCGAGGAGTTCCTGGCAAGGAGCGACGAGCTGGAGCACGGTCACCTGCCGTATATCGTCGTTATCGTGGATGAGCTGGCCGACCTCATGATGGTGGCCGGCAGGGAGATCGAGGAGTCCATCGCGCGACTTGCCCAGATGGCTCGAGCCGCGGGCATCCATCTGATTCTCGCCACCCAGCGTCCATCCGTGGACGTCATTACCGGCCTCATCAAGGCCAATTTCCCGGCCCGGATATCGTTCCAGGTATCCTCCAAGATCGACTCGCGCACCATCCTCGACACTATCGGCGCCGAGGCCCTCCTTGGGATGGGCGACATGCTTTTCTTGCCGCCCGGCACCGCTAAAATGCAGCGGGTTCACGGCGCCTTCGTCTCCGACGCCGAGGTCCAGAGGGTGGTCGACTTCCTCAAGAAGCAGGGTAAGCCGGTCTACGACAAGTCGATTCTGGAGATGAAGGATGACGGCGGCAAGGGTGACGGCGAAGGCGATGAGGACCTGGTGGACGAGCGCTACGACGATGCCGTGCGGCTTGTGGCGGAAACGCGCCAGGCATCCATTTCCATGGTCCAGCGTCGGCTGAGGATCGGGTATAACCGCGCCGCCCGTATCATCGAGCGGATGGAGCAGGAAGGGATCGTCGGCCCCTCGGACGGCACGAGCAAGCCGCGAGAAGTGTTCATCAACAAGCTGTGACGGGCAGGAACCGCCGGAAGTCGTTTCCGCGGCAGCTGCCCGGAACTCGCCGGGCGGAAAAAGGAGGTGTCCCATGAGCTACAAAAAGGTCGTCGGGTTGGCCCTGCTGCTTCTGATGTCCGCCGCTCCCGCCAGGCCGGCTGACGGACCGGCCCCGGCACAGGGGAAAGACACCTGTCTTCTCTATCACGATAATTGTCCTGATCGGAAGGATGACATTTATCAGCGGATAGCGCGCCTCAGGCGGGAAATCGCCAAAGGTCCAGCAGTCTATACGCCCGAAGAATTGCGCACGCTCCAGCAGATGCTCGACGAGTATGAACAGCTTCTTGACCGACTCCTCTATCACAATACGGACTGATTGCCGCCGCTCACATGGACAAATTCCTGCTGCCCCTCTTTGTAATCAATCTGCTTCTTACCCTCACCGACGCCGCCGTGGGCTACCACGCGGCGCCGGCGCTCATGCGCCACTTCACTCCTGACGAGGTAACCGCCGAGCACTCCACGGCCGGCATGCGCGGCATGCTTGGGCTGGTTGTGGCGCTGTACATGTTTTTCAATTGTTACGGCTATTACCGGGGGAGCGGTGTGATTCTTCTCGTCGTTACCGGCGTGATCCTGGCCGACATGGTCGCCCAGATAGCGCTCAGGAAGCGGGCCGATCGACGAGGCGGAGAGTGACGCGGATGGAGTTCAGTACGGAGCGGCGTTACAGACCCGCGGTAGGAGCGGCATACCCGAGTTTCACCGAGATGGCCTCGGCGGTCCGGCATGCCAGGGGAGTCAGTTCGTCGCGTACCCGGCCATCGGTGAAGCGCATGGCCGGGCCTGAGATGATCACCGCACCGACCACCACCGACCGGTAGTCATGGATAGGGGCTGCTACGCCGCGGACGCCGATTTCCAGCTCTTCATTGTCAATGGCATGCCCCTGGGCAGCCACTTCTTTCAGGTGTTCCCGCAGCTTGTCCCGCTCAACGATGGTATTGGGGGTGAAGGGGGCCAGTTCCGTCCGGGAGAGATACCGTTCGAGGTCGTTTTCGGGAAGTCCCGCGAGCATTACCTTGCCCGCGGCGGTGCAGTAGGCCGGCAGGCGCGAGCCGAGGCGCGAAACGACCCGGACCGTGGCGTGGCTCTCCACACCGTAAAGGTAGACGCTCAGATTCTCCTTGAGAACGGCCACGTAAGCCGTTTCGTCGCACTCCTTCACGAGTTCTTCGAGGGCCGGCTTGGCGTAGGGGAGCAGCGCCATCTGGCGGATCATTGACTGGCGCAGCTCAAGTGTCCTGAGGCCGAGGCGGTAATTGCCGGTTATGGGGTTCTGCTCCACGTAGCCGCGCGACTCGAGGGTCGCCAAGAGCCTGAACACGTTGTTTTTGTGAAGCTTGAGCCTTCTGGATATCTCCGTGACGCCCAACTCGACCGCGTCCTCGGCATGAAACTGCTCAAGCAGGTCTAACGCATGGGAAACGGCCAGGATCATGTAGTCTGACTTGTCTTTTTTCTGCACGGTGGATCGCCTCTGGTTGGATTATTCCTCCCTGCGGGCAAGGGGGCCGGGGAGGGGCGCGGGAGAGAGCCCGTGCCAAACCGTTGATTCTTCGGACTATAGGACTCTGTCCTGTCTACGTCAACAGGTAATTG
This sequence comes from Geobacter sulfurreducens PCA, assembly GCF_000007985.2. Taxonomy (NCBI): domain Bacteria; kingdom Pseudomonadati; phylum Thermodesulfobacteriota; class Desulfuromonadia; order Geobacterales; family Geobacteraceae; genus Geobacter; species Geobacter sulfurreducens. Next base: position 3,412,476 of record NC_002939.5, on the reverse strand, counting down.
AGCTCATAAATGCTATTGACAAATGCCACGGAATCGGTTTAATTGAATTCCGTACGACCACGTTCCGCCGATTGACCTAGCAGACTACCCACAGCACAATTCATTTCGAGACAGGACCACTCAGCCGGTCTCACGATTCATACTGAACTTCAGCGTACGCACTATACTTCACAAAGAGCAACGTCCAGGGAACGCCTCCCCCACATTTAACGCGTCCACTTGCCTACTTATGATATCCATGTCCAGCAAAGCGCTCGCATGCGTCGGGGTCCATGCGCGCGCGTACAGGAGAGCCGATGAACCTGCAGGAGCTTAAAGGGAAAAAAATCAACGAACTGGCTGCCATTGCCAAGGGGTTGAACATTGAGGGCGCGTCCAGTCTGCGCAAGCAGGACCTGATCTTCGCCATTCTCAACGCCCAGACCGAAAAGAACGGCATGATCTTCGGCGAGGGGGTTCTGGAGTGCCTTCCCGACGGCTTCGGCTTTCTGAGGGCGCCGGATTACAACTACCTGCCGGGCCCCGACGACATCTACGTATCGCCGTCGCAGATCCGCCGCTTCAACCTCCATACGGGCGATACCGTTTCGGGGCAGATCCGTCCTCCCAAGGAGGGTGAGCGCTATTTCGCTCTTCTCAAGGTGGAGACGGTCAACTTCGAGCCCCCTGAGGTCGCCCGCGACAAGATTCTGTTCGACAACCTGACTCCTCTCTATCCCGACGAAAAGCTCAAACTCGAAACCGCGCCGGACAATATGTCGATGCGCGTCATGGAGCTTGTCTCCCCTATCGGCAAGGGGCAACGGGGGCTCATCGTGGCGCCGCCGCGTACCGGCAAGACGATGCTCATTCAGAACATCGCCAATTCCATTGCCGAAAATCACCCCGAAGTCTATCTGATCGTGCTGCTCATCGACGAACGGCCCGAAGAGGTGACCGACATGCAGCGCTCGGTCAAGGGGGAAGTAGTCTCCTCCACCTTTGACGAACCGGCCACCCGCCACGTGCAGGTGGCTGAGATGGTCATCGAAAAGGCCAAGCGCCTGGTGGAGCACAAGCGCGACGTGGTGATTCTCCTCGACTCCATAACCCGTCTTGCCCGGGCTTACAATACGGTGCTTCCTCCTTCCGGCAAAATCCTCACCGGCGGGGTTGACGCCAACGCCCTCCAGAAGCCCAAGCGCTTTTTCGGCGCTGCCCGCAATATCGAAGAGGGGGGGTCTCTGACCATCATCGCGTCGGCCCTGGTGGATACCGGCAGCAAGATGGATGAGGTTATCTTCGAAGAGTTCAAGGGGACCGGAAACATGGAGGTTCACCTGGACCGCAAACTGGTGGAGAAGCGGACCTTCCCGGCCATCGACATCAACAAGTCCGGCACCCGCAAGGAAGAGCTGCTGGTGGAGAAGAGCGCGCTCAACCGCATCTGGATTCTGCGCAAGGTCCTCCATCCCATGAACGTGGTCGACAGCATGGAGTTCCTCTTGGAGAAGCTCTCCGAGACCAAGGACAATCAGGCGTTTCTCGACTCCATGAGCAGGTAGCGGCACGGTTGCCGGCCAACCGCAAGCCCGGCCCGCATAGGCAAAAAAGCCTTGAAAAAATAAAATCAGGGTGCTAAATTCATACCTTTCCAGCACATAAAACGTGTTCATGACGCCGGGGTCGATGCCCCGCAAGGAGGACCATATGAAAGAAGGGATTCATCCGAAGTACAACGACGTGATGGTCAAGTGCGCCTGTGGCAACTCGTTCCAGACCCGTTCCACCAAAACCGAGATTTCGACCGAAATCTGCTCCGCCTGCCATCCTTTCTTCACCGGCAAGCAAAAGCTCATTGACACTGCCGGCCGCGTCGAGCGCTTCAGGAAGAAGTACGGCATGTAACATGGCCTCCGGCCATGCGGTTCCAGTGGAAGGGGATTTTGTCCAGGGCGAAATCCCCTTTGTTTTTAGTCTCTGGTTGGCGACGACAGTATGAAAATTGCCCTCCTCCAGCATACTCCCGATCCTGAAGCCGCCGTGGCGCTCGCGGCGCGGCTCTGCTACGCCTCCGTCGGCATCGATGAGTTGCGGGAAAAGCTTTCCGCCTCGGACGTGACGGCGTTCCTTGACAAGATCATGTCGCTTGGGCATCAGTCGGTGCTGGAGCATGCATCGTTCACCTTCGGCATCGAGGGGATTTCCCGGGCCGCCAGCCACCAGCTCGTGCGCCACCGCATCGCCTCTTATTCACAGCAGTCCCAGCGCTACGTGACCTTCCGCGGTGACGGCTTCCCCCGGGTTGTGCCCGGGAGCGTATCCGCCACGGAGAAGCGCCGGCAGGTGTTCGAATCGGCCATGCAGGCCTGCGCCGATGCCTACCGGGCTCTGGTGGACGACGGGGTTCCCGCCGAAGATGCCCGTTTCGTCCTCCCCAACGCCGCGGAGACGAAGATCATAGTGACCATGAATGCCCGTGAGCTCATTCACTTTTTCGGCCTCCGCTGCTGCGAGCGGGCCCAGTGGGAAATCCGGGCGCTGGCGGTGGAGATGCTGCGGCTTGTGAAGGGCGTTGCCCCCACCATTTTCCGGGATGCCGGTCCCGGCTGCCTGACCGGCCCCTGCCCCGAAGGAGGCATGACCTGCGGGAAAGCAGCGGAGGTGAAACGGTTGTTCAGGGAGATGTCCATATGACGCAACGGCTGAGAATGTTTCTGGTGCAGCTGCTCCTGGTTGCCGAACGGATCAATGTGGGCGGGCAGGCCGTGCTGGAAGGGGTGATGATGCGTGCCCCCCGGTCCATGGCTATTGCCGTGCGCCGGCCGGGCGGCGATATCGCCGTCAAACGGGAGGAGGTACCCCCTCTCTCTGAACGGTATCCCATTGTCAAATTGCCTGTTCTCCGGGGGGCGGTGGCGCTCTTTACCTCGCTGGCCATGGGGCTCAAGGCGCTCAATTTCTCGGCCAACGAGGCCATTGCGGAGGAAGAAGGGGAGAAGGAGGAGATTTCGTCCTGGGCCCTCGGGGGAACCATGGCGGTTGCCCTCGGCTTCGGTATCCTGCTCTTTTTCGTGCTGCCCCTCTATCTCACCAAGCTTCTGGTGCCGGTCATCGGCTCGTCCAATATCGTTTTCAACCTGGTGGACGGCGTCATCCGGGTTGTGGTGTTTCTCCTCTATATCGTATCGATCTCCCGCATGAGCGATATCGAGCGAGTATTTCAGTATCACGGGGCCGAGCACAAAACCATCTACGCCTTCGAGGCCGGCGATGAACTAACGGCGGCTACGGTGCAGAAATACAGCCGTCTCCACCCCCGGTGCGGCACGAGCTTTCTTCTCATTGTCATGCTTGTGAGCATCGTTATCTTCTCGCTCATTCCCAAGCTCTGGCCCTTCTGGATGAAAGCGGGCGCCCGGGTGGTGCTGCTGCCCGTCATCGCCGGGGTTTCCTACGAGTTTCTCAAGTGGAGCGCAAAAAATGACCAGAACCCACTGGTGAAGCTCATTATCGCCCCGGGCCTCGCGCTTCAGCGACTCACCACGCGCGAACCCGACGACAGCCAGGTGGAGGTGGCGATCCGCTCTATGACCGAGGCCCTGGAAGTGAACGACGGCTACCGGGATGATCGTCTGGTGGTGTAATCAACAAAGGACGCAGTGAATGTTCGAGAAGATAGAAGAACTGGAAGTACGTTACCACGAGCTCGAATCGTTGCTGGCCGACCCCGCGGTGCTTGGCAATCAGCCCGAATTCCGCAGGCTGTCCCGGGAGCATAACGACCTGACGCCGCTCATCGAGTCCTATCGCACGTACAAAAAGGTGCTGGAGGAGATGGAGGGGAACCGGGAGTTGCTGGCCGATCCCGAGATGAAGGAAATGGCCCAGGCCGAGCTGGAGGAACTGGAGCAGCGACAGGAGGAACTGGAAGGCGAAATCAAGCTCCTTCTCCTGCCCAGGGATCCAAACGACGACCGCAACGTAATTCTGGAAATCCGCGCCGGCACCGGCGGCGACGAATCGGCCCTCTTCGCGGGCGACCTGTTCCGGATGTATTCCCGCTTTGCCGAGCGCAACCGCTGGAAGGTGGAGGTCATGTCCGCCTCCGAGTCGGAGCGGGGGGGCTTCAAGGAGATCGTGGCCCTCATCGAGGGGCAGGGGGTATTTGCCAAGCTCAAGTACGAATCGGGGACCCACCGGGTACAACGGGTGCCGGAGACCGAGGCTCAGGGGCGCATCCACACGAGCGCCTGCACCGTTGCGGTTCTGCCCGAGGCCGAAGATATCGAGGTGGACATCAACCCGGCCGATCTCAAGATCGACGTCTACCGTGCCTCCGGGGCCGGCGGGCAGCACGTCAACAAGACCGAATCGGCAGTCCGGATCACCCACATTCCCACCGGGATCGTGGTGGAGTGCCAGGACGAGCGGAGCCAGATCAAGAACCGGGCCAAGGCCATGAAGGTTCTGAAGACCAAGATCCTCGACGGTCTCCATCAGGAGCAGAACGCACGGATCGCCGCGGACCGGAAACAGCAAGTGGGAAGCGGCGACCGGAGCGAGCGGATCCGTACCTACAACTTCCCCCAGGGCCGGATGACTGATCACCGGATCGGCCTCACCCTCTACCGCCTCGACTCTCTCATGGAAGGAGACATCGCCGAGGTGGTGGATGCGCTCCGCACTCATTATCAGATGGAGGCCCTGAAGGCCCAGGCCGAAGCGGCCTGATCCGCGCGGACAGCGGAGGCGGCAGATGACGGAAAAGCCGGAAATCTGGACCATTCGCAAGGTTCTCGACTGGACCAGGGGCTACCTGGCTGAAAAGGGAGTCGAGAATGCTCGCCTGGAAACCGAATGGCTCCTGAGCGCCGCCCTGGGGCTTGATCGGGTGGGGCTCTACGTCAATTTCGACAAACCCCTGAACCCGGAGGAACTGGCCGCCTGCCGCGGACTCGTGGCGCGCCGGGCCAAGCGGGAACCACTTCAGTATATTCTCGGTACCCAGGAGTTCTGCGGTCTCGACTTCGTCGTGACGCCGTCGGTTCTCATCCCCCGGCATGACACCGAGGTGATTGTGGAAGAGGCGCTCCGTCGCGCCCCCCATGCTGCTGCGGTCCTCGATATCGGTGTGGGCAGCGGCTGTATCGCCGTGGCCTTGGCCAAGCAACTTCCCCACGCCCAGGTAGTGGGAGTGGAGCAGTCTCCCGGCGCCATCGCCCTGGCCCAGCGGAACGCGGAACGGCACGGCGCGCGGGTGACCCTCTTCGAGGGTTCCCTGTTCGAACCCTTAGGAGACCAGCGGTTCGACCTGATCGTCTCCAATCCCCCTTATATCCCCACCGCCGACCTGGAGGCGCTTCAGCCGGAGGTTCGGGAGTACGAGCCCCGTGCCGCCCTGGACGGTGGATCCGACGGTCTCGATTTCTATCGGCTTATCGTTCCGGCCGCTCCGGAGTACCTGAATCCCGGCGGCTGGCTCATGGTCGAACTGGGCATCGGTCAGGCGGAGACGGTGCTCGGCATGTTCTCCCGTACCGGTTTCTGCGATTGTTTTACCGCTCAAGACCCCAACGGCATAGACCGGGTGGTCGGCGGAAGGATCGGATAGGCCGGGTTTCACGCGAGACTTGGCCCCGAACACACTATCACGACAGAGGCATTCCATTGGACAAGCTGATCATCAAAGGTGGAAAGAAACTGATCGGAGAGGTCTCGGTCAGTGGCTCCAAGAACGCGGCTCTCCCCATTTTCGTTTCCACCATCCTCGCCCCCGGCCTCAACGAGATCCGTAACGTTCCTTTCCTGCGCGATATCAACACAACCATCAAGGTCCTGGAATCCCTGGGTGCCGTGGTGGAAGGAAACGGCAACATCGTCAGGATCGATACGACCCACGTGAACAACGTGGAGGCCACCTATGATCTCGTGAAGACCATGCGGGCGTCGGTCCTGGTATTGGGTCCGCTGCTGGCCCGCCACGGCCGGGCACGGGTTTCCCTTCCCGGCGGTTGCGCCATCGGTGCCCGTCCCATCAACCTCCACCTCAAGGGGCTTGCCGCACTGGGCGCCGACATCCGGCTGGAGCACGGCTACGTGGAGGCCAAGGCGAAAAAGCTCAAGGGTGCCCGCATCAATTTCGACATTTCCACCGTTGGCGGCACTGAGCAGCTGATGATGGCGGCGGCCCTGGCCAAAGGGGAAACGGTTCTGGAGAACGCCGCCCGGGAGCCCGAGATCATCGATCTGGCCGAGATACTGATCAAGATGGGGGCGAAGATTGACGGTGCCGGCACCGACACCATCCGGATCACCGGGGTTAAGGAGTTGGCGCCGGTTGCCCACGACGTCATGCCCGACCGGATCGAAGCGGGCACGTTCATGGTGGCGGCGGCCATCACCGGCGGCGACATCAAGATCCGCAACATGAAGCTGGAGCACCTGGATGCGCTCGTGTTCAAGCTTCAGGATGCCGGCGTGGAGATCACCAATCGCGACAACGTGGTGCGGGTGAAGGGCCCCCGCCGTCCCAAGGCCGTGAACATCAAGACGCGCCCCTATCCGGGCTTTCCCACCGATATGCAGGCCCAGTTCATGGCCCTCATGTGCGTGGCCGACGGAGCGAGTGTCATCAGCGAGAATATTTTCGAGAACCGTTTCATGCACGTCTCGGAGCTGTTGCGCTTCGGTGCCGACATCACGGTCGAGGGGAGCACCGCCACCGTGAAAGGGGTGAAGAAACTGTCGGGCGCGCCGGTCATGGCCACGGATCTCCGGGCCTCGGCGTCGCTCATTCTCGCCGGCCTGGCAGCCGACAATACTACCGAGATCTCACGTATCTACCACCTGGACCGGGGATACGAGTCCATCGAAAAGAAGCTGGCCGGCCTCGGTGCCGATATCCAACGTGTAAAGGAGTGACCCGACGGCAGGCGCGGGTGCCGATGCAGGCCCCCGGCTCCTGGTCGCCGGTCCCTGACATGTCATGACCGACTACATTACCATCGCCATCCCCAAGGGGCGGATTCTCGAAGAATCAGTAACCCTCTTCGGCAAGATTGGAATCAACTGCGACGAGCTCCTCTCCAACACCCGAAAGCTCATCTTTGAAAACCACGAGCAGCGGATGCGGTACATGATCGTCCGGGCCACTGACGTTCCCACGTATGTGGAGTACGGCTGCGCCGACCTCGGTATCGTCGGCAAGGACACTCTCATGGAGCAGGAAAAGGACCTCTATGAGCCCCTGGACCTCAAGTTCGGCTACTGCCGGATGATGGTGGCCGAGCCGGCAGGACTTGCCCTGGACGACGACCCCTCCAGCTGGACCAACATCCGGATCGCCACCAAGTATCCCAACGTGACCGAGAAGTATTTCGCCCGCAAGGGGGTTCAGGTGGAGATCATCAAGCTCTACGGGTCCATCGAGTTGGCCCCGCTGGTCGGGCTTTCCGAGCGGATCGTGGACCTGGTGTCCACCGGGGAGACCCTGCGCCAGAACGGCCTGGTCGAGGTTGAGACCATCGCCGAGATCACCACGCGTCTCATCGTCAACCGGGCGAGCCTCAAGACCAAGCATCCCCGGATTACCGAGATCATCGAAGGGCTGGAGAAGCACGTATGAGATTCCTCGACATCAGGGATACGAACTTTGACGCGGAATTCGCTGCCATCCTCGCCCGGGGCGAGGAGACCGGCCGCGAGGTGGAGCAGGTGGTTCTCGACATCATCGCCGATGTCCGTGCACGGGGAGACGAGGCGCTCCTGGAGTACACCCGGCGCTTCGACCGGCTTGAGGCCGACTCCGTCGCCGCCCTCCAGGTGACCGAGGACGAGATCGAGTACGCCTTTGCCAAGGTGAAGGACGAGGAGATTGCCGCCCTCAAGCTGGCGGTGGAGCGGGTGGCCCGCTTCCACGAGAAGCAGAAGCAGGAGACCTGGCTCTCCACCACCGAGCCAGACATCCTTCTCGGTCAGATGGTGACGCCCCTGGAGCGGGTCGGGATCTACGTTCCCGGCGGCAAGGCGAGCTACCCTTCCAGTGTCATCATGAATGCAGTTCCGGCCCGAGTGGCCGGCGTCGGCGAGATCGTCATGGTGGCCCCTACCCCCGGCGGCGAGATCAACCCGCACGTTCTGGTGGCGGCGCGGCTTTCCGGTGTTGACCGGATTTTCCGGATGGGAGGCGCCCAGGCGGTGGCGGCCCTGGCCTATGGGACCGCGACGGTGCCCCGGGTGGACAAGATCACCGGCCCGGGGAACATCTACGTGGCCACCGCCAAAAAGCTCGTCTTCGGCCAGGTGGGGATCGACATGATCGCCGGACCCAGCGAGATTCTCGTCATCAACGACGGGAGCGGCACCCCGGCCCACATCGCCGCCGACCTCCTTTCCCAGGCGGAGCACGACGAACTTGCTTCATCCATCCTCATCACCACCGACCGCGGTTTCGGCGAGCAGGTGGCGACGGAGGTGGAGCGGCAACTGGCGCAACTCTCCCGGGAGACCATCGCCCGCACGTCGTGGGAGACCTACGGCGCGGTCATCGTGGCCGGTAGCCTGGACGAGGCCATCGCTTTCTCGAACCGGATCGCCCCGGAGCACCTGGAGCTTGCTGTGGCAAATCCCTTCGAGATACTGCCGCGGATCAAAAACGCCGGTGCTATCTTCCTCGGCCACTTCACCCCCGAGGCGGCCGGCGACTACCTGGCCGGCCCGAACCACACCCTTCCCACCGGCGGTACGGCCCGTTTCTTCTCCCCACTGTCGGTGGACGATTTCGTGAAGAAATCCTCTATCGTCTACTTCAGTGCGGCGGGGTTGAACCGTCTGGGCCGCGACATCGTCAGTATTGCCGAGATGGAGGGGCTGGAGGCCCACGGCAGGTCGGTAAGCATCCGCCTGAAATAACGAGAAACGACAGGAGCGCGCCATGCTTCCCTTTCGCTCAAATATTGCCGCCATGGCAGGCTATGTCCCCGGTTACCAACCTCCGGACGTGGCGTCGTGGATCAAGCTGAACACCAATGAGAACCCCTATCCGCCGTCGCCCGAGGTGGTGAAGGCAATCCTGGCGGAGTTAGGGGGTGACGGGGCGCTCCTGCGCACCTATCCCAGCGCTTCGAGCCAGGTGCTGCGGGAGACCGTGGGCGAGCTGTTCGGCTTCGATCCCGCGTGGATCATCATGGCCAACGGCTCTGACGAGGTCCTCAATAACCTGATACGGGCCTTTGCCGGCGAGGGGGAGGAAATTGGCTACGTGCATCCCTCCTACTCCTACTACGCGACCCTGGCCGAAATCCAGGGGGCACGGGTGCGGACTTTCGGCCTTACGGATGACCTTCGCATTGCCGGTTTTCCCGGCCGCTACGAGGGAAAGCTCTTCTTCCTGACCACCCCGAATTCGCCGCTGGGCTTCGCTTTTCCCCTTGCCTACATCGAGGAACTGGCAACCCGCTGTGCCGGGGTCCTGGTGGTTGACGAGGCCTATGCCGATTTCGCCGACGGTGATGCCTTGGATCTGGTGCGGCGACACGAGAACGTGGTCGTGACCCGTACCCTGTCCAAGAGCTATTCCCTGGCCGGGATGCGGCTTGGTTTCGCCGTGGCCCGTCCGGCGGTGATTGCGGCCCTGGACAAGATCCGCGATCACTATAACCTTGACCGTCTCGCCCAGGCCGCCTGCGTGGCCTCCCTGCGGGATCAGACATACTTTGCCGGGTGTACCCGCCTGATCCGCGAGACCCGCGAGTGGTTTTCCGCTGAAATCCGGACGCTCGGCTACGAGGTGATCCCCTCCCAGGGGAACTTCGTGTTTGCCGCGCCGCCGGACCGTGACGGTAAACGGGTCTACGACGGCCTCTACTCCCGAAAGATCCTGGTTCGTCATTTCTCCGACCCGCTCCTGGCCCATGGCATGAGGATTTCCATCGGCACGCGGGAGGAGATGGAGGCGACTCTCGCCGCCCTGAAAGAGATTGGCTAACTTCGATTCCCACGAGGAGGGTTCCATGTCCCGGAAAGCCACCATTGAGCGCGTCACCAAGGAAACCCAGATCAAGCTCTCCCTTGAAATAGACGGGACGGGCGAGGCGAAGATCTGTACCTCCGTGCCGTTTCTCGACCATATGCTCGACCTCTTTGCCCGCCACGGGCTCTTCAATCTTCAGGTGGACGCCACGGGGGACATCGATATCGATTTTCACCACACGGTGGAGGACATCGGCATCGTCCTCGGCCAGGCGCTCAAGGAGGCCTTGGGCGACAAGAAGGGGATCAGGCGCTACGGCCAAGCCACAGTCCCCATGGACGAAACCCTTGCCAGCGTGGCGGTGGACATCTCGGGGCGCCCCTACCTCGTCTACCACGTCTCTCTGCCCAAGGTGAAGATCGGCGAGTTTGACGTGGAACTGGTGCGGGAATTTTTTCAGGCCGTGGTAAACAACCTGGGCGCCAACATCCATGTGAACGTCATGTACGGCGACAATGTCCATCACATCGTCGAGGCGTGCTTCAAGGCGTTTGCCCGGGCCGTGGACCAGGCAACCCAGGTGGACTCCCGGATTCAGGGGGTCATGTCGACGAAGGGCAAGCTCTGATATGACCAAGATTGCAATTATCGACTACGGCATGGGGAATCTCCGGTCGGTCCAGAAGGGGTTCGAGAAGGTGGGCTTCGAGGCGGTTGTGACTGCCGACCCCAAGGTGGTGCTGGAGGCGGAAAAGATCGTCCTTCCCGGCGTGGGAGCCTTTCGCGACTGCATGCGCAACCTGGAGCAGGGGGGGTTCGTGGAGCCGATCCTCAGGGTGATCCGGGAGGGGCGCCCCTTTCTCGGCATCTGCGTCGGGATGCAGCTCCTCTTGACCGACAGCGTGGAGTTCGGCCTCTACCAGGGGCTGAACGTCATTCCTGGCCACGTCCTCCGTTTTCCCGAGGGGATGCGCGAAGGAGGCGAGGAACTCAAAGTCCCCCACATGGGGTGGAACCAGCTCTCCATCAAACGCCGCCCACCGGCCTTTGCCGAGGTGGAGGACGGGGCCAACGTCTATTTCGTCCATTCATACTATGAAATGCCCGACGACGAGAGTGTCATCGCCGCCACCTGCACCTACGGCGTCGAGTTCTGCGCCGCCATCTGGAAGGACAACATCGTCGCCACCCAGTTCCATCCCGAGAAGTCACAGGCGGTGGGGCTGTCCATACTCAAGAACTTCGGAGAGATGAAGTGATCGTCATACCTGCCATTGACCTGAAAGAAGGAAAGTGCGTCCGCCTCGAACAGGGGCTCATGGAAAAGGATACCGTTTTCTGTGACAATCCCGCCGACCAGGCCAGGGAGTGGGAGCGCCAGGGGGCGGAGCTGCTCCACATTGTCGACCTGGACGGCGCCTTTGCCGGCGAACCCAAGAACCGCGCCTCCATCGAGGCCATCGTCAAGGCCATTGCCATCCCAACCCAGCTGGGGGGCGGCATCCGGGACATTCCCACCATCGAGGCGTATCTCTCCCTCGGCATTGGCCGGGTGATCCTCGGTACTGCGGCCCAGCGGAACCCCGAACTGGTGGAGGAGGCCTGCCGCCTCTTCCCCGGCCGGATCGTGGTGGGGATCGACGCAAAGAACGGCATGGTGGCGGTCCAGGGGTGGGCCGAGGTCACCGGCGTCACGGCGGTGGATCTGGCAAAACGGTTCGAGGGATACGGCGTCGCCGCCATCATTTACACCGACATCGCCCGGGACGGCATGATGCAGGGGCCGAACATTGAAGCGACCAGGGCTCTGGCCGAGGCGATCTCGATCCCGGTCATCGCCTCCGGAGGGGTGTCGTCCCTGAAGGATATCGAGAACCTTATGGCCATTGAGACGAGCGGCATCGCCGGCGCCATCACCGGCAAGGCGGTCTACACCGGGGCCATCAATCTGGCTGAAGCGGTAGCACTCACGAAGCGGGGAGGGGCCTGAGATGCTGACCAAGCGGATCATCCCGTGTCTGGACGTGAAGGGCGGCCGGGTCGTCAAAGGGGTCCAGTTCCTGGAGCTGCGTGATGCCGGCGATCCGGTTGAGATCGCCGAGCTCTATGACCGCCAGGGGGCCGACGAGCTCACGTTCCTCGACATCACCGCCTCTTCCGACGAGCGGAGCATCATCATTGACGTGGTGCGCCGCACCGCCGAGCGGGTTTTCATGCCCCTCACCGTGGGTGGCGGGGTGCGGACCGTGGACGATATCCGCAATCTCCTCAACGCCGGGGCCGACAAGGTGTCCATCAACACGGCGGCGGTCCACCGGCCCGAATTCGTACGGGAAGCGGCGGAGCGCTTCGGTTCCCAGTGCACCGTGGTGGCTATCGACGCCCGGCAGGTTCCCGGCGAGAACCGCTGGGAGGTTTACACTCACGGCGGCCGCAACCCCACCGGCATCGACGCGGTGGAGTGGGCCCGTAGGATGGAGGAGTACGGCGCCGGCGAGATCCTCCTCACCAGCATGGACCGGGATGGCACCAAGGACGGCTATGACATCCCCCTGACCCGCGCCATTGTCGACGCGGTCTCCATTCCGGTCATCGCCTCCGGCGGGGTGGGAAACCTTGAGCATCTGTACGACGGCTTCGTCAAGGCAGGGGCAAGCGCCTGTCTTGCTGCGTCCATCTTTCACTATAAGGAGTACACCATCGGCGAGGCCAAGGAGTATCTCCGTCAACGGGGGGTTCCGGTCCGGTTATGAACGAGCGTGACGACATCCTGCAGGCAGTCTATGAGGTGATTCTCGACCGGAAAGGTGCTCTGCCCGAGAGCTCCTATACGGCGTCCCTCTTTCACAAGGGGATCGACAAGATTCTCAAGAAGGTCGGTGAAGAGGCGACGGAAGTCATTATCGCCGGTAAAGGGGGGAAGCGGGAGGAGATCGTTTACGAGACCGCTGACCTGCTTTTTCATACGCTGGTTCTTCTCGGTCATTATGATATTGCCCCGGCAGATGTGTACAATGAGCTCCGCCGTCGTTTCGGTACCTCCGGGCACGCCGAAAAGGCGAGCAGAAACGAGTAGTAGCGCCTCGGTATCCGAATAAAAACTTGACATTGACGCTTCTGCTGCTATTATGTCTCTTCTCGTAAAATTTTTCCGGCTCGTCGTCTGACTCTATCAGCTCAGATTTGCAGCGAATTTACATAGAGGAGGGAGGGGAATATGGATGCCGGGAGTAAAGGTCAAGGAAACTGAATCGTTTGAGCTCGCGCTGAAGAAGTTTAAGAAGCAGTGTGAAAAGGCGGGAATCCTCTCCGAGGTCCGCAAGCGTGAGCACTATGAGAAGCCGAGTATCAAAAGAAAGAAAAAGGCCATTGCCGCGCGCAAGCGTGCAATGAAAAAACAGCGCAAAATGATGGACTAGCGCGCTGAGGCCGTTACGTGTATGCCCGCGTGGCATGGAACGGTGTTGCGGACGCCTCCGCTTGGGGGGCGTCCGTTTGCCGCTTTCAGCGCTGGATATGGACTTGCGGGCCGGGGAGTTGCCATGTTGAGGGATCGCCTGAACGAGGAGATGAAAGCGGCCATGAAGGCCAGGGATGAGGTGCGACTTTCCGCCATCCGCCTCGTTCGCTCTTCGGTGAAGAACCGTGAGATCGAGGCGCGGCGTGAACTCTCCGAACAGGAAGTGACGGAAGTCGTTTCATCCCTCGTCAAACAACGCCGGGAATCGATCCGGATGTTCGGCGAGGCCGGACGTACCGACCTCGTGGAAAAAGAAGAGCGGGAGCTTCAGGTTCTGCTCGGCTTTCTCCCCCAACAGCTCACCAGGGAGGAGATCGGGGGGCTGGTGGCCTCGGCCATTGCGGAGACCGGTGCCCAGGGCGTCAAAGACATGGGGCGGGTGATGAAGGCCCTCATGCCCCACGTGGCCGGCAGGGCTGACGGATCGCTGGTTAGTGCCATCGTGAAGGAACAGCTTGCCTAGACGAACGTTTTCCGGTCTCTGAGTTCCGCGATCAGACCCTGGGGGCGATTCTCTGAATTGCCCCTTCTTCTTTTGATTCCAACAAGGTGCATGGCATGGGCCTTCTCGATATCCTGCTCTGGGGCGTAGTACTGGCATTTGCCGTCAAAGGGGTTCTCAAGGGGCTCGTCCGCGAGGTGTGTTCCCTGCTCGGATTTGTGGTTGGAGGATGGGCGGCGTTCTCCTTCCATCCCGCCGTCGGCGGGGTTCTTGTCTCCATGATTCATCTGCCCGCCCGCATTTCGTCCGCCGTGGCGTTTGTCGTCATTTTTCTGGGAGCTGCCCTTCTTTTTTACCTTCTTGGCCATTTTCTCACCGTGGTGATGTCGATTACGCTGCTCGGCGGGGTCAACCGGGTTGGCGGTGCCGTGTTCGGTTTGCTGGAAGGGGCATTTCTCCTCAGTATCATTCTCTACCTAGCCAGCGCGCCGCCTGTGCCGGCGGGGCTCCGGACATGGCTTGTCCGCTCGGCGACGGCGCGGGCGTTCATCGACGCCGGAAAAGGGATGGCCGAGGGGTGGCGCGGAAGCCATGGGTCGGAAGCTCAGACCCCGCAAATACGGGCTAAAGATGTCAAACATCCCCGACGATAAGATTAGGGAGATACGCGAGCGAGCTCCGATTCTGGAGGTGGTCTCGGATTATGTGAGCCTCCGGAAATCGGGCGCCAATTACCAGGGACTCTGTCCGTTCCACGGCGAGAAGACCCCCTCCTTCAACGTGAATCCGGCCCGGGGGATCTTTCACTGTTTCGGTTGCGGCGTTGGCGGAAATGCCATCACCTTTGTCATGAAGATGGAGGGACTGTCGTTTCCCGAAGCGGTCAAGTTCCTGGGCAAGCGGGTCGGTGTCGAAATCGAGGACCGTCCCGTTACCGCCGCAGAGAAACGGCGGCAGGACGAACGCGAAGAGCTCTATGGGATCATGGACCTGGCTGCCAGGCTCTATCGCGAGGCCCTGGAGCGAAACGAAGAGGCCGGCGCGGCCCGGCGCTACCTTGAAACGCGCGGTGTGGACCGGGAGACGTCCGAGGCGTACCGTCTCGGGTTCGCGCCGGACCGGTGGGATTATCTCTCGCGGCACCTGCAACACCGCAAGGTCTCCATGGATCTGGCGGAACGGCTGGGACTCGTGCGTCGGCGCGAGGGGGGCGGCTACTTCGATATCTTCCGCAACCGTCTCTTGTTTGCCATCACCGATATCCACGGACGCACGATCGGGTTTGGCGGCAGAGTCCTGGATGACTCGCTGCCCAAATACATCAACTCTCCCGAGTCGCCCATCTATCACAAGAGCGACGTGCTCTTCGGCGTCCACCTGGCAAAGGGCGCTCTGCGGGAGCAGGGCAGCGCCATTATCGTAGAGGGTTATTTCGATCATCTTGCCCTCTATCAGGCAGGGGTCCGGAACGTGGTCGCCACTTGCGGCACGGCCTTGACCGAAGGCCATGTGAAGCTTTTGCGGCGCTACGCCGGGAAAGCCTACACCCTGTTCGATGCGGATAGTGCCGGACGGAAGGCGACCGTGCGGGCGATCGACCTCTTTCTTGCGGAAAACTTCCCGGCCCACGTGGTGGAGTTGACCCAGGGAGAAGACCCGGACAGTTTCGTCAAGAAAGAGGGGGCGGACATCTTCCGGACACGGCTCGCCAAGGCCCGGCCGGCATTTGATTTTCTCTTCCGCGACCTGCTCGGACAGGTGGATGCGGGTACGGTAGAGGGAAAGCTGAAGGTGGCGAACGAGTTGGCGCCCCGCTTGGCAAAGCTCGCCAATCCCATCGAGCGGGAACTCTACGTGAAGGAGATCGCACGGGTTCTGGGTATTGATGTCCGTTCCCTGCTGCGTGCGTCGGGCGGAGCAGCCGGATCACGCCCTGACCCCCTTCCCCGCCCGACTGCGGAGCGCCGGCCACGTGGCGCCGGTCCCGAAGAGATGCTGCTTGCTCTCATGGCGCGATCCGCTGAAGTGGCAGATCGAGTCCGCCGCGGTGAGGCGGCGGGGCTATTCCGTCCCGAGCTTGCTCCCGTTGCCGATGCCATACTTGAGCGGCACAGCCGGCGGGTGGAGATTGACTGGGGGGAGCTTCTCGAACTGGTTGCATCCCCCGAGGAAAAGGGACGCATTGCGGCGTTCCTCGTCAACGACGATCATCTCGCGGACGTTGATGTCCATAAGGCCTTTGACCAGTGTCGCCAAGCCCTGGAGCGTGGTTCCCTCAAGCGGCTCAAGGACTTGGCCAGAGAGCTGGCTGCGGCTGATTCGGATACCCCCCGGTACCGGGAGCTGCTTGCCGAAATAGAGGCCTTGCGAAACAGGAAATCGCAGTTATCTTAAAGAGACCATGTGTGCAATGAGGTGAACTTGATGGCCAAGAAAAGCACGGACGAAGTCAAGCAACTCATCGACCTGGGAAAGGAAAAGGGATTCCTCACCTATGATGAGGTAAACGACCTTCTTCCTCCCGATATTTCATCCGAGCAGATCGACGACGTAATGAGCATGTTCGGTGAGATGGATATTGACATCGTCGATTCGGCCCAGAAGGTAAAAATCCCCAAGATGAAACTCGACCTGGAGGAAGAGGAAGAGATTGAAGGGGAACAGGAAGACTTCGAGTACGAGCCGGGCGCTCTGGGAAGGACAAGCGATCCGGTACGGATGTATCTGCGCGAGATGGGATCGGTGTCGCTACTCACCCGCGAGGGTGAGGTGGAAATTGCCAAGCGTATTGAGGAGGGCGAGCGGGATATCGCCGGCGTCATCCTCAATACCCCCATCACGGTGAAGGAGATCATCGCACTTGGCGAGAAGCTCCTGAGGGGGCAGGTCAGCGCCGCCGAGATCAGCAAGGAGGTGGAGGAAGAGGAGCTGGAGGAGGATGAAGAGGATGTGCAGAAGACCCGTCTTCTTGCCCAGGTGGAGGAAATTGCCGCCGTCGATGTCCGCCTTGCTGCCCTGAATGCCGAGCTGGAGGAGGAATCCCTTTCCGCCTCCCGTCGGCAGGAGTTGCTCGCTGAACGGCAGGAGTTGAAGGAAAAGCTTGCCGAGATGGTTACCTCCCTGCGTCTCAAGGATCGGCACATAGCCAAGATCGCCCAGCGGCTCAAGGAGTTGTCGGCCAAGGTTGATACCATTATGGCGGAGATTGCCGCCATTGAGAAGGAGGCGGGAGTCTCCGCCGACACCCTCAAGGAGATTGCCGCCAGCGAAGCTGTGGGAAAGGGGATCAAGCTTTCTCTGGAAGATGCTCAGAAGCACGAGAAGAAGGTGCGCTCAGCTGAGAAGAAACTGAAGAAGGTTGAGGAAGAGTCCGGGTTCAAGGCCCGTGAGCTTTCCGACGCCCTCAGGGCCATCGATCGGGGTGAAGCCAAGTCGAAGCTGGCCAAGTCGGAACTGGTGGAGGCGAACCTGCGGCTCGTGGTATCCATTGCCAAGAAGTACACCAACCGGGGGCTCCAGTTTCTCGACCTCATTCAGGAGGGGAACATCGGTCTCATGAAGGCGGTGGACAAGTTTGAGTACCAGCGCGGGTACAAGTTCTCGACGTACGCCACTTGGTGGATTCGACAGGCCATTACCCGAGCTATCGCCGACCAGGCCCGCACCATCCGGATTCCGGTCCATATGATCGAGACCATCAACAAGCTGATCCGGACCAGTCGCCAACTGGTGCAGGAAATCGGTCGTGAGCCGTCGCCGGAGGAAATCGCCGAACGGATGAATCTCCCCCTCGACAAGGTACGCAAGGTCCTCAAGATCGCCAAGGAGCCCATCTCACTCGAAACTCCCATCGGGGAAGAGGAAGATTCACACCTGGGGGATTTCATCGAAGACAAGGGTGTGGTTTCGCCTCTGGAGGCGGTCATCAAGGCCAACCTTTCGGAGCAGACCGCCCGCGTGCTTGCCACCCTCACCCCCCGGGAGGAAAAAGTTCTGCGGATGCGTTTCGGCATCGGCGAGAAGAGCGATCATACCCTTGAGGAGGTGGGGCAGGACTTCGAGGTGACCCGGGAGCGGATTCGTCAGATCGAGGCCAAGGCCCTGCGCAAGCTCCGCCATCCGAGCCGGGCCAAGAAACTCCGCAGCTTCGTGGAATAGCCGGCCTGCGCCGGAAAAACCAGAGGCCGCGCCGGTCAGACCCGACGCGGCCTCGCTGTTTTTGTGCCGAGCCGTCCGACCCTGACCGGCGGCACCGGGGAGGCTTTAATGGCCAAGGACAAGGCGCCGGTTACTCCGGCCATACGTCAACTACGGGCCGCAGGTGTAACGTTTACGGACCACGTGTATGCCTATGAGGAAAAAGGCGGAACAGCCGTCTCCGCCCGGGAGCTCGGCGTGGACGAGCATTGCGTGGTGAAAACGCTCATTATGGAAGACGAGGCGAAACGGCCGCTCATCGTCCTGATGCACGGCGACCGGCAGGTCTCCACCAAGGAACTGGCGCGGGTCATGGGTGTCAAAAGCGTGTCTCCTTGCTCCCCCGATACGGCAAACCGGCATTCGGGCTACCAGGTAGGTGGGACTTCTCCCTTCGGCACGCGGCATGCCATGCCGGTTTATATGGAGGAGTCGATTCTCGGTCTCCCGAGGATATATATCAATGGCGGCAAGCGTGGGTATCTGGTAGGACTCGACCCGTGCGAGGCGTGCCGCCTGCTTGATCCCATCCTCGTGCGGGTGGCCATCTGACGTTCGGATCAACTGGGTGTCGCGGGAGGTGATCCATGGAACTGCGTGAGCGATTCCTGCGTGCGGCCGAAGCGCTGCGGCGGGCCGAAGTGCTGGTCATCACTTCAGGGGCCGGCATGGGTGTCGATTCGGGGCTGCCCGACTTCCGAGGGGATAGCGGTTTCTGGAAGGCGTATCCGCCCTATGAACGGCTCGGCATTACCTTCGTTGGCGCCGCCAACCCGGCTCATTTTGAGAAAGATCCCGCCTTTGGCTGGGGATTCTACGGCCATCGGACCAACCTCTACCGTGCCACAGTCCCTCACGCCGGGTTCGGAATCATCAGGGCATGGATCGAACGCTACGGCCTCGACCATTTCGTGGTGACCTCCAACGTGGACGGCCAGTTCCAGAAGGCCGGGTTCGCCGAAGACCGTATTCTGGAAGTGCACGGTTCCATTCACCATCTCCAGTGCACCAAACCATGCACAATGGCTGTTTGGGAGAACCGGGAAACCATTCCCGTTGACGAGTCGACCATGCGGGCGGGACACATTCCCCGCTGCATCCACTGCGGCGACGTGGCGCGACCCAATATCCTCATGTTCGGGGACTATGGCTGGATCAGCGGACGAACCGCCCGGCAGCAGCGGAACTTCGACGAGTTTCTGACTGAAGTCAGAGGCCGGCGCGCGGTGGTGGTGGAGCTGGGGGCAGGAACGGCAATTCCCACAATTCGCTACCTGACGGAAGAAGTCGGCTCCCTTCACCAGGCCGTGGCAATCCGGATCAATCCCCGGGAGGCTCAGATCGGCGCCCCCCATATTTCTCTCGCATGCGGCGCCCTTGAAGGGCTTGCCGGCATCAAATCCTGTCTGGAGTAATTCATGTCGTCGGTTATTGTGCGCAAACGTACCGCAGTCACTCCCCTTTCGGGCGAGCATGCCTTCTTCGCCACCACAGCCAAGGGGGTTGAGGATGTCCTGGCCGCCGAGATGCGCGGCCTCGGTTTTCGCGGGGTGGCCATAGAGCGCGGAGGAGTGCGTTTCGCGGGCGATCTTGCCGCCTGCTACCGGGCCAACCTCTGGCTGCGGACCGCGAGCCGCATCCTCGTGCCGCTTGCCCAATTCCCCTGCGATTCACCCCAGCGGCTATATGACGGTGTCCGCTCCATCCAGTGGAACGACTGGCTCACCCCCGACATGACCCTGGCAGTTGAGTGCAATCTTCGCGATTCGGTTCTGACCCATTCAGGGTTCGTGGCTCTCAAGACCAAGGACGCTATAGTCGACACCATCCGTGACCGCCACGGCAGGCGACCCAGCGTGAATCCCAAGCAGCCGGATCTCGGGGTCCATGTTCATCTGGTCCGTAACGTCTGCACCGTGAGCCTTGACAGTTCCGGCGCCAGCCTCGACCGGCGCGGCTACCGTACCGAGGCGGGTGAGGCCCCGTTGCGGGAAACTCTTGCCGCCGCCCTCGTGGAGATGACGGGGTGGGACGGCACCGTTCCTCTCCTAGACCCCATGTGCGGCTCGGGTACCATCCTCGTGGAGGCGGCGCTCAAGGCGCTCAATCGGGCGCCCGGTCTCATTCGGGAGCGTTTCGGATTCCAGCACTGGCCCAGCTTCGACTCTTCACTCTGGCTCCGTCTTGTAACCGAAGCACGCCAGGGGGAGCGCACTTCACTTGAGTCCCCCCTCCTGGGGAGCGATCAGCAGGCTGACCTTCTCTCTGTCGCCGCAGCCAATGCCCGGCGGGCCGGTGTCGAGCAGCACATTTCCTTTACGTCTGGCGATGTGCGTGGCCTGACACCACCTCCCGCTCCTGGCATTATTCTCTTCAACCCTCCTTATGGCAGGAGGCTCGGCGATGAAGAAGGGCTTCGGGTCCTCTACCGCCAGATCGGTGACGTTCTGAAGCAGCGCTGCGCCGGCTATACCGCCTGGCTGCTCACCGGTGGGCCCGAGTTGGCCAAGGCGGTGGGGCTCAGGGCATCCCGGCGGATCGTCCTCTTCAACGGCCCCCTTGAGTGCCGTTTCCTGAGGTTTGATCTCTACTGACGGGTGCATTGGTCCGAGGGTGGCATTTCACAATTCCCTTGACGCCTTGCGTGGTTTGCCGTAAAGTTAAAGTTCGCTTTTCGGGCCTATAGCTCAGTTGGCTAGAGCAACCGGCTCATAACCGGTCGGTCCCAGGTTCGAGTCCTGGTGGGCCCACCACCCGACAACCAGGTAGGAAGATGCGGGGATGCCCCGAGAGCTCCGATTACGATCGCAGGAACTGATCAGACGAAAAAGAGTGCACGCCGAACGGTGGCACTCTTTTTCTTTTGCCTTTGATGATGACGCCAAAAGTCTCTGACATACTCGGAATTATTAATAAATTTGCTCCACCAGTTCTTGCCGAAGAGTGGGACAACGTGGGGTTGCTGGTTGGGGACCCGACCTGTGCCGTTTCACGGATCATGGTCGCCCTGGACGGCACCCGGGAAACCGTGGATGCCGCCATCGCCGCAGACTGCCAGCTCCTGCTCACCCACCACCCGTTCCTTTTCCGTCCCCTCAAGCGAATAACCGCCAACGATCCGACCGGGGCAACCGTGCTGCGGGCCATTTCAGGCGGGTTAGCCGTTATTTCGCTCCACACCAACTACGATATCGCCGATGGCGGCATGAATGACCTTCTGGCGCAACGGCTCGACATGTGCTCTGCTCACCCCCTGTCGGTGACGGCGACCGAAGAGCTGGTCAAGCTTGCGGTCTTTGTTCCCCTAGGCCATGAAGAGCAGGTGTCCGAGGCCTTGTTTCGCTTCAGCGGCACTGTGGGCACCTACCGGGACTGTTCGTTCAGAAGCGGCGGTACCGGCACGTTTCGTCCCCTTGAAGGGGCACGTCCCTTCCTGGGGACAGTCGGGGTCAGGGAGCAGGTGGCGGAAACCCGTATCGAGGTTCTGGTGCGCAAGGATGCGGTTTCGTCCGCGGTCTCAGCTCTCCTGAAAGCTCATCCCTACGAGGAGCCCGCCTTTGATCTCTACCCGCTTCTCAATCGCGGGGCTGCACAAGGCCTCGGCAGGATCGGCTATCTGGCGGAGGAGACGACGCTGGCTCTCTTTGCCGATGCCGTGAAAGCAAAGCTGGGACTTGCTGGCGTCAGGCTCGTGGGTGACGCGGGGAAGCGGGTGAAGAAGGTCGCACTCTGCGGTGGCAGCGGTATGTCACTGTTGCGTGATGCCCACCGTCAGGGAGCGGACGTATTCGTTACCGGGGATGTGAAGTATCATGAAGCACGGGATGCGGAGGCTCTCGGTATCGCTCTGCTGGATGCCGGGCATTTCGGCACGGAGGCCATCATGGTATCCGGAGTCGCGGAGCGGCTGACGGCTGATCTGGTCCTGAAGGGGTTCGAGGCTGACGTGGTTGCGTTCAATGGTGAGCGGGATCCATTCGTCTGGCGATAAACGGTTTCTTCCGGGAGACTGACAAACGGAGAACAGAGGGAGGTTGGTGTTGCGTAAACATCTCATACTGCTTGAGGAACTGCAGGAGCTCGATCTGAAGATCGACGGTCGCCAGGGAGAACGGCAGGCGCTTCTCGATCAGCTCGCCGAGCTGGACCGGCAGGTGGAAGAGGCACGGCTCGCCGTGGACGGCATCAAGGCCGAGCTGGCGGCTGCCGAAGAGGAGAAACTGAGCCTTGAAGCGAATCTGGCCGCGGAGGATGAGAATATTGTCCGCTCAGAGGCGCGGCAGAAGGAAATCAAAACCCAGAAAGAGTACCAGGCGATTCTGAAAGAGATCACTGCTGCCAAGAAGCAGAAGGGTGAGCTTGAGGAGCAACTCCTCCAGAAAACGGGACAAGTTGAGCAGTTCGTTGCCGATATTGTTGCCCGTGAGGGAGATATCAGCAGTGTAGCGCGCCCGGTACCCTGGACACAAGATAAGAGTCACGCAGCCTTCTTGAGTTGATACTCCTCGAAAGCCTGTCGTGGGCTTCTGAACCCGAGCTTTTCAACCAGCCACAGCCGGTTGTAACGATCCATGAAGTCAGCTACTGCCATCCTTACTTCTTCGATTGTGCGGTAATGGCGGCCATAGATGACCTGCTCTTTGATAGTCCGATTAAACCGTTCCGTCACCCCGTTGGTCTGCGGTTCGGCAACAAATGAGAAACTTGGGGCAATTCCCCAGAACTTGATCTGATTCTGGAAATGCTCTGAGAGGTATTGGCTGCCGTGATCCATCCTCAGTGCCAACCCTCGAGCAGCAGCGGCACCGACCGAGCCGAAACGGGCCTTGATTCCCATGGCGAGCGGCTGCAATGCGGCAAACCGGTCGCCATTCTTGGTCACATGCCAACCGACGCACTCGGCATTCCAATGCTCGACGGCGGTAAACAACCAGCACCACCCTTCTTCCAGGGTGAAGATCTTGGTGCCATCGGTACCCCACATGACGTTGGGGGCCGCCGTGATGATCTTGCCGGCGTGGTCCTTGGGCTGTCCCTGAACAACCCGGTGAGGGGAGAGCAGATTGTTCTCCCGCATGAGACGCAACACTCGTTTGCGGCCGACTTTTATCCCTTTGACGAAGCGTAGTCGTCCCCAGACCTTACGGTGCCCTTCGCCGACAAAGGGGGATGTCTCCAGGTCGGTCCGGATGAGAGAAAGTACCTCGTCGTCAGAGAGCGGTGTTTTTGGACCACGCTTGAGCAGTACAGCAGGCAATGTTTTTCTGCCTGCACGGCTATAGAACGACGAGCGGGGCACTCCCCAGGCAAGGCAGACGCGCTGAACGCCATAGGCTTTACCGGTGGCAGGGGAGATCGTAGCACTCATTTCTTCGATCTCCTCTGGGCCAAAGGGTGGGCACGCCTCGCTTTCTCCCGCAGTAGCTCGTTTTCCATGGTGATCTCACCGATGCGCTTGAAGGCTGCATCGAGTTCCGCTGCCAACGGATCACCTTCACGAGCCTTGAGAGCAGATTCTATCCCCTGGAGTGCTTTCTGATGCCACTCTTCCAGGCGATAGATTTCGATGCCCAACTCACGGGACAAGGCATCGATTGGTTCACCGCGCATCAACCGCAGGACAACCTCCTTTTTGCGGTTGGCGCTCCAACGTTTGACTTCCGGTGCTGCTCCAGTCGAGCTACGCTCTCCTTCCGCCGCACCGGAGACACTGACATCCTTTTCCATTGACGACCTCCTTGAACACCTAGATTTACCTCATTTTCGTGTCCAAGAAAACCGGGGCCGCCATAGGAGATATCAGCAGTCTGGAGGAGAATCTCGGAGCCCGCAAGGCGGAGCTTACGGCCGCGCTGGAGCGTCTCGATCAGGAGATTGCCTCTGATGCCTCCGCCAAGGCCGACACTGCCAAGGGGATTCCGGCGTCACTGCTCAAGCGGTACGAAGCCTTGCGCCTTCGCCGACAGGGCGTGGCTCTCGTGGCTGCCAGGAGCGGTAACTGCTCGGGCTGCAACATGAACCTGCCACCCCAGCTTTACAACTCGCTCTACAAAGGGGACGATCTGGTCCTCTGTCCTCACTGCCAGCGGATGCTGGTGCTCCGTCAGGACGCCTGACGCGGGCTTATTGAATAACGGCTTGGTCGAAGCAGAACAGATGGCCGCCCTTCGCGTGCGGGGGGAGGAAAGTCCGGGCTCCACAGGGCATGGTGCTGGATAACGTCCAGCGGGGGCGACCCCAGGGATAGTGCCACAGAGAGAAGTCCGCCCGCTCAGGCGGGTAAGGGTGAAAGGGTGAGGTAAGAGCTCACCGGGTTCGGCGGTGACGTCGGATGCCAGGTAAACCCCACCAGGAGCAAGGCCGAATAGGGAAGCGTCAAGGATGGCCCGTCCGTGCTTCCGGGTTGGCTGCTTGAGGCCGTCGGTAACGGCGGTCCCAGAGGAATGGTCATCGCCCGCCAAGGGGTAACCCGCGGCGGGAACAGAACCCGGCTTATGGGCTGCTTCGACCAGTTTTTTACAAGCCATGCGGTACCCCACCGCAATGAACTTGAAGAAATCGACTCTCTTCATGAATGATCAGAACGTCTGGCATGCCGCGGTGGCGGCGATCACCGGTCAATACCACCGACTTCCGCAGCCGGTCAGAGCGATGCTCCGGGAGAAGGGGGGCGCCATTTGCTCGGCCAAGGAGGAGTTGCACCGCTTGGCCCATGAGATGGGCAGTTCGGTGATCTGTGCCTCCTGCGGCGGCGAGTGTTGCCTGCGGGGAAAGTACCATTTTACGGTGGCGGACCTGCTGATTTATCGATCAACGAATGCTGAGCTTTTCGAGCCCCGCTTCGGCCGCGACTTCTGCCCCTATCT
This sequence comes from Geobacter sulfurreducens PCA, assembly GCF_000007985.2. Classification (NCBI taxonomy): domain Bacteria; kingdom Pseudomonadati; phylum Thermodesulfobacteriota; class Desulfuromonadia; order Geobacterales; family Geobacteraceae; genus Geobacter; species Geobacter sulfurreducens. The sequence goes on along the minus strand of NC_002939.5, from coordinate 3,387,499 downwards.
CGGCGACGCAGGCTGTCTCATGCAACCGTCACTGCGACCCTTCAATTGCATAACGTTTAACTGTGAGCGGGTTGAAGGGCTGTGGGAGCCGGAGCGGATTGAAGAGTTCTATCGCCGCGAACGGGAGCTTCGCCGTCTTTACAACGAGTTGGAGGTAGCTCTTGGCTCCCAGGTCCGCCAGGGACTTCTCATGGGCCAGTCCGACTGATCACGGCCGTTGTAAGATTCTATTTTCGAATACGGAGCAAGGGGGAGCAATGTCAACGGCCATCAACGATCTGGTCCTGGTCCACATCGACGGCAAGCCGGGATTCTATGCCCGCATCGAAGATGTTTCACCCGATGTGAAGCCCGGTTGGTGGCGGGTAAAGCTCTTGGTCCTCACGGTGCCCCTGGAAATCTATACCTGGATCCTTGAGGAGGCCCAGATCAACGGAACCCCCTTCACCATGGGAGGGACACCGATCCGGATGGAAAAAGTCGTGTCGCCCCTGGCGCGGGAGTCCGTCCCTCAGCCCCAGTCGCTGGAGCCCCCTCTCGACGAACCGCCGGACAAGGGGAAGGGGGCGAAGGTCGTTTCCCTTCTGGACCGGAAAAAAGATAAGTAATCCAAGGGGCCTCGCGCCCCTTTTTTCTTTCCTTCCTGCGTAGCTCTGCGTCGGACTTCATTCTCTCTCCGCTTCGGCGGCCTGTCCTCATGTCTGCTGTGCCCGCTCCGGCTCTGACGATCACCGTTACCGGTTTGTGTCCTGTCGGGAGATGAAAGACGGATTGTCCGGGGTGTTTCTTTCAGCTGTTTCACTGGCTTGAGGGCGTGCCGACATTGTTGGCCTGGATCGCCCGTTGGGCTGTTTGGCCGCCTGAGGTTGTTCGTGGGTGAAGTTCGGTATTTCACAGGCTTCAGGAGAGCGGTAACTGGTTGAAATAGAACTAAAACAATCACCTGAGTAATGGCCAGATTTGCCTTGACAACCCTTGGGGTGGCGGGTATAGTTTTTGGCACTAAGTGGTAAATTGTGGTAAATCGTGGCAAGGTGTGCCGGGGAATATGTTCAGGGGAATCTACGAGACAACTATTGACGCCAAGGGGCGAACGAGTCTTCCCGCCAAGTTCCGGGAGGTTCTCGTTGACGTTCATGGTGACGATCGTTTCGTGATAACCAACTCCGCGCCCGTTGATCTGGGGGCTGGCACCTTTAGCAGCGGTCTCCTGATATTTCCCTATGCCAAGTGGGTGGAGTTCGAGGAAAACTTTCGTTCCAGCAAGGGGCTGACCTCGGCCCAGCGCAACAGTATCATGCGGACGATCATCTCTCCCGCGGTTGAGTGTTGTGCCGACAAGCTGGGGCGCCTGCTGATTCCTCCCCATCTGAGAAAAGGGGCTGCCCTTGAGCGGGATATCCTTTTTGTCGGCGTGATGGACAAGATAGAAGTGTGGAGCCAAGCGGAGCGGGAGAAGGTTCGGATTCAGGATCTGAAGAATTTCCCGTCCGACTCTGAGACAGTAGCAGAGTTGGGGCTCTAGGTGATGACGTTTTCGCACCGTCCGGTCATGCCGGCCGAGGTGCTGGAGTATTTATCCCCCCGCCCCGGTGGGGTGTATGTGGACGGAACGCTGGGGGGGGCGGGGCATGCCCGGCTGATCCTTGAAGCGACGTCCCCTGATGGGATGTTGATCGGGTTTGACCGTGACCCTGCCGCCCTGGAGGTCGCTCGGGAGCGACTTGCATTATTTGGTGAGCGCTTCAGGCCTGTCCCCGGCAACTTTTCGGAAATGGGCCGCGTTCTGGCCGAGCTGGGAGTTGACGGTGTCGACGGATTTCTCCTGGATGTGGGGGTCTCCTCACATCAGCTGGACACGGCGGAGCGGGGGTTCAGCTTTCTGACCGATGCGCCTCTCGATATGCGGATGAATACCTTGGTGCCCGGCACCGCCGCGGACCTGGTCAACGATCTAAACGAACACGAGCTGGCCCGCATCATAAAAGAATATGGCGAAGAGCGATGGGCGCGGCGAATCGCCTCGTTCATCGTCAAGGCCCGGGTTGACGGACCAATCGAGCGAACGCTCCAGTTGGTCGACATCATCAAAGGGGCAATTCCGCGGGGAGCCTGGGAAGAGCGGATTCACCCGGCTACCCGGACCTTTCAGGCCCTTCGGATAGCGGTGAACGACGAACTTGGAAGCCTGGAGCGGGGCCTTGAATCCGCCCTGGGGCTGTTGAGGCCTGGCGGACGGGGGGTTGTGATCTCCTTTCACTCGCTGGAGGACCGGATCGTTAAAACCATGTTCCGCCGTTACGCCCAGGGGTGCACCTGTCCGAAGGAGCTTCCCCGCTGCGTGTGTGGCGGTGTTCCCCGGCTCCGTATCCTGACGGGACGGCCGGTAGTGGCGGGTGACGTCGAGGTGGCGGAGAACCCGAGAGCGCGCAGCGCCAAGCTGCGGGCGGCAGAAAAACTGTAGTATTTGCGGATGCTGAAGGAGGCGGAGATGGCGCAGGCACGGACGGAATTCAGCAAGGTTGCGGCTCCCAGGAAGCTGGAGGAGATGTACGCCCAGCGGGGCGATCTGTTTCCGTACCTTCTTGCGGTGCTGGTTCTGTTGACCCTCGTCTCGGTCTTTCACGTCTGGTCCCGCGTGCGTGTCGTTGACCTGAACCTGGAGGTCGCCGAGGTTGCCCGTCAACTCAAGGTGGCTCAGGAGGAGCAGAATCGCCTCAAGCTCGAGGTGGCTTCCCTCAAGACCCCGGCTCGAATTGAAGCTGTCGCCAAGGGTGAGTTGGGCATGGCACTTCCCACTGATCAGCAGGTGGTTGTTGTGAAATGAGATATGACGCGGAGAAATGGATAACTCTGCGCATCCGCTTTATTGGCGGTTTCTTCGTTCTCTTTTTCTCTCTCGTCGTTTGTCGGGCCTTTTATCTCCAGGTGGTCAAGCGCGACCACCTGCTCAAGCTTGCCGACCGCCAGCACCAGAAGATTGTCCCTCTGACGCCTGCCCGAGGGACCATATACGACGCAAATGGTTCGGCCCTCGCCGTGTCGGTGGAGATGGACTCCTGTTTCGCCGAGCCCAAGTCAATTGCGGACCTGGATGACGCGGCTGCGCGACTCTCCCCGGTTCTGGGTTTTCCGAAAGAAACCCTGCTCCGCAAGCTGCAGGGGAACAAGAATTTTGTCTGGCTCCAGCGCCGGCTGACGCCCGATGTGGTGAAAAGAATCCGGGCTCTGAATATTGATGGGATCGGTTTCGTCAAGGAAACCAAGCGGTTTTATCCCAACTCTGAAGTGGCCGCCCATGTCATTGGTTTTACCGGAGTCGACCCTGAAGGACTTGAGGGCATCGAGCTGCGTTACGACTCAACCATCCTGGGCGGCACCGGTTATCTGGTGACCGAGCGGGACGCCCTAGGCCGGGATGTGGCGCTGAAGGGGACAGTGATTCAGGACGGTGCCATGGGGCACAATGTCGTTCTGACCCTTGACAAGAATATCCAGTACATCGCTGAAAAGGAGCTTGCCAAGGCCGTTGACGGCAGCGGCGCCCGGGCCGGCACCGCGATCGTTATGGATCCCCATACCGGGCGGGTCCTGGCCATGGCCAACTATCCGACATTCAATCTGAACGCCCACGGCGCCTATCATCAGTCCCTCTGGCGCAACAGAGCAGTGGCCGACAGCTATGAGCCGGGATCAACCTTCAAGGTGTTCCTCATCGCCTCGGCCCTTGAAGAAAAAGTGATCCGACCGGGCGACAGGATCAACTGCGAGGGGGGCAGTTTTTCCATCGGCGGGCGGACCATTCACGATACCCACAAGTATGGGAGCCTGAGCATCCCGGAGATTTTGAAATATTCGAGCAACATCGGGTCAGCAAAGATCGGGAGTCGCCTCGGTGCCTCGAGGCTGTATTCATACCTGAGAAATTTCGGTTTCGGTGCGCGGACCGGTATTGACCTCCCCGGAGAGGCGGGGGGGACCCTCAGGGACTGGAACCAGTGGTACGGCATCGATCTGGCCACCGTCTCCTTCGGCCAGGGGGTGACCGCCAGTTCGATCCAGCTGGCCGCGGCCTTTTCCGCCATAGCCAATGGCGGAACGCTCATGAAACCGTACCTAGTTGAACGTGTCGTCGACAGCGAGGGTAACGTCATCAAGAGCTCCTCGCCGCAACCGCTGCGGCGGGTGGTTTCAGAGACAACTGCCAAAAACGTAGCCCGCATGATGGAAGGGGTAGCGGTGGAAGGCGGAACCGGTACCAACGCAGCAGTGGAAGGGTTCCGGGTGGCGGGCAAGACGGGAACGGCCCAGAAAGTCGACCCGGTGACGCGAGGCTACTCGCTCACCAAGCGGACGGCCTCATTCATCGGCTTTGTCCCGGCCGACCGGCCCCGTCTCACTATCCTCGTCATGGTCGATGAGCCCAAGACAAGCCCCTATGGCGGAGTTGTAGCGGCACCCGCCTTCAGCTCCATTGCGCTGCAGTCCCTCTGCTACCTGAAGGTGCCGCCCGACGGCATTGTCAGGAGCAAGCCGAAGGTGGTCGAGGCAAAGGCGGACCAGCCCACTGGAGACGATCTGTCCGCCGCGGAAGGAGAGATCGTCGACGCCGGGGAAGGGGTGGTGATGCCGAACTTTCGGGGTATGAGCATGCGTCAGGCGCTCAAAACCATGGAGGAGCGGGGGATCAACGTGAGGCTCATGGGAAGCGGTCGGGCTGTCGAGCAAAGCCCGCTTCCCGGTCACAGGGTTGGGCCGTCGGATCAGGTGTGGGTGAAGTTCGTACCATCGGCATGACGCCATCAAATACGCTCAATGGCGAGGAACCATGCGACTAGAAGATCTGGCACGGGTTGTTGATCCCATCGCGGTACGGGGGGATCTGACGCGGGAGATCAACGGGCTCTACTGCGATTCACGGCAGGTGAGGTCCGGTGGTCTCTTTTTCGCGTTAAAAGGGGTCGCGTCCGACGGGCATGACTTTATTGCGTCAGCCCGCGAACGGGGCGCCGTCGCCGTTGTGCTGGAGGACGAAACGCGAGCACCCTGCGGGATGGAATGGATCCGGGTCGGGGATGCGCGCCTCGCCATGTCGCGTATGGCGGCGCTTTTTTACGGACAGCCCACCGACGGCGTACCGGTCGTGGGCATTACCGGTACCAACGGCAAGACCACCACCACCTATCTGGTCGAGGCGATCATGTCCCGGGCCGGCATCCCGGCGGCAGTGCTCGGAACCATCAGCTACCGCTTCGGCTCGAAGCTCGTTCCCGCACCTCACACCACGCCGGAATCCGTTGAGTTGCAGGCAACAATCCGTGATCTGGTGGATGAGGGGGCGAAGGCTGTGGTAATGGAGGTTTCGTCCCACGCCCTGGAACAGCGGCGGGTAGATAGCTGCCGTTTCGATGTGGCGGTCTTCACGAATCTGACGCGTGACCACCTGGACTATCACCGGGACATGGAGTCCTATTTCGGCAGCAAGGCGCGGCTCTTTACGGAGTTGGTTGCGCCCGACGGGGTCAAGCCGCGGCGCGCAGCCGCCATCAACAGGGATGACTCCTACGGTGCCCGGCTGGTCGAGACTGCCGTCGCGCCGGTGATTTCCTACGGACTCGCGGCCGATGCAGCCGTGCGAGCCGAAAACGTTGTCTTCTCTGTGGACGGCATTGCGGGGACCCTGGTCACTCCGTTCGGGACGGCCCCGTTTCACTCGCACCTGCTGGGACGGTTCAACCTGTATAACATCCTCGCCGCCGTTGCCGCGGGGGTCGGCCTCGGGCTTTCCCTTGACGTCATTCTGGGGGGAATCGAGGGTGATGTCCGGGTCCCTGGACGGCTGGAGCGGGTTCACAATGAGCGCGGCGTAACGGTCCTGGTTGACTACGCCCACACTGGCGATGCCCTGGAGAATGTTCTGAAGACCGTGTCGGAGCTTGCGACAGGGCGGATTATTACTGTCTTCGGCTGCGGCGGCGACCGCGACCGCGGCAAACGGCCCGTGATGGCGGAAATCAGCGGACGCTACAGCCACCTGACCATCGTTACTTCCGACAACCCCAGGACCGAGGAGCCCGCGGCGATCATCAAGGAGGTTCTGACCGGAATCATACCCATGGGATTGCGGGAATACGATGCCCGTGAACTGAACCGGGGCTTTGTGGAGAAGGGGTTCACTTCGCTGGTATCCCGTCACGACGCTATCCGGCTTGCTGCAACGGTTGCCGTGGCGGGCGACATCGTGTTGCTGGCGGGCAAGGGGCACGAGGACTACCAGATCATCGGAACGGAAAAATTCCACTTTGACGATCGCGAAGAGGCGATCGCCGCATTCCGCTCATCGGACAGCGGAGAATAGGGTTGGACGGGGACGTGCTGTTTACGCTCGATGACATACTGGGGGCTACAGGCGGGGAGATCGTGGCGGGAGGCGAGACAATCGGAGCCTCCGGCGTTTCCACCGATTCGCGTACCGTGGAGCCCGGCGAGCTCTTCATCCCGTTGCGGGGTGAGCGATTTGACGGGCACGATTACCTGGACGCGGCACGTGCCCGGGGTGTGCGGCTGACCCTGGTTGAGCGGCAGTGGCTGGCGGGGCGTCAGCTCCCGGCCGATGTGACCTGTATTGTCGTGGACGACACGTTGCGGGCGTTGGGCGACCTGGCGGCATGCCACCGTCGGCGGTTTGACATCCCCGTTGTGGCGGTGACCGGGAGCAATGGCAAGACCACCACCAAGGAGATGTTGGCGGCGATTCTGGCCCGGACCGGCGAGGGACTGAAGACGGAGGGGAACCTCAATAACCTGATCGGTGTGCCCCGCATGCTGTTCCGGCTCTCCGGGGTCCACCGGTGGGCGGTGCTGGAAATAGGGATGAGCGAATTCGGTGAGATCGACCGGCTCGCCGAGATCGTTCGGCCCGACGTGGGTATCATCACCAATGCCTATCCGGCACACCTGGAAACCCTCGGCAGCGTGGAAGGGGTTGCCCGGGCCAAGGGGGAACTCTTTTTGAGGCTTGAGCCGGGCTCCAGTGCCGTCTATAACGCCGATGACCCGCTCATTGCCCGCTGTCCCAGCCCTGAAGGAGTGAAGCGCGTCTCTTTTGGGCTCAGGGGCGGCGACGTGACAGCGGAAGACGTGGAGAATCTGGGGAAAAAAGGGCAGCGGTTCACGTTACGGTTGCCCAACGGTCGTGTCACCGTTACCTTGCACGCCTTTGGCAGCCACAATGTGGCCAACGCCTTGGCCGCCGCTGCAGCAGCCCGCGTGCTCGGCGTTGCGCCCGAGGAGATCGCCCGTGGGCTCGGCGAATTCATGCCCTATGCTCGGCGCTTCAACCTGGAAGAAGTGGGGGACGTGGTGCTGATCGACGACAGCTACAACGCCAATCCAGCCTCTATGGCCGCAGCCCTGACCACCTTGCGGGAGATCAAAGGGAGCGGCCGGGCCGTCGCGGTGCTGGGTGACATGCTTGAACTGGGTATCGGAGCAGAAGAAGCTCATCGGCAATTGGGGCGGCTGGCCGCCACGTGCGTCGACCGGCTCTACGTGCTTGGTGCCATGGCGGGGACCGTTGCCGCCGGTGCCCTTGAAGGGGGGCTGGAAGAGCGCCACGTAACGATCGCCGCCGATCACGGCGAGATTGTTGCCGATCTGCGGCGGACGGCTGCAACGGGCGAGATGATTCTGGTGAAGGGCTCCCGCGGCATGGCCATGGATCGGGTCGCCGAGGGAATCAGAGAGGCGTTCGCCGCCTCCGGCGGCAAAGGGGGCCACGTCTAATGCTGTATCATCTGCTCTATCCACTGGCCGCCGACTTTCGGATCTTCAACGTCTTCAAATATCTGACGTTCCGGACCATCTATGCCGTCATCACTGCCCTGGTGGTTTCGTTCATCCTGGGACCGTGGGTCATCCGAAAGCTGGAGGCGCTCCAGGCCCGTCAGGTGATCCGAACCGATGGCCCCGAGTCGCACCTGAAAAAATCGGGAACCCCCACGATGGGGGGGATCCTCATCCTCGCATCCATCGTCATTCCGACACTGCTCTGGGCCGATCTGACGAACCGGTACGTCTGGACGACACTTTTCGTGATCCTCGGCTACGGCCTTATCGGCTTCACCGACGATTACAAAAAGGTGGTGGAAAAGGATACCAAGGGGCTCTCGCCTCGTCAGAAGATGTTCTGGCAGATGCTCATCGCGGGCGGAGCCGTCTGCTTCCTCGTCCTCGTCGCCGGCATGTCCACGGAGCTTTCGGTGCCCTTCTTCAAGCGGCTGCACCCTGACCTTTCCTATCTCTATATTCCCTTCGGCATGCTGGTTGTCGTGGGGGCGAGCAATGCCGTGAACCTGACCGACGGTCTCGACGGCCTCGCTATCGGGCCGGTTGCCATCAATGCAGCCACGTTTCTGCTTTTTGCCTACATTGCGGGGAATGCCAAACTTTCCAGTTATCTCCAGACTCCCTATGTGCCGGGAGCCGGTGAGCTGGCGGTCCTCTGTGGCGCCATGGTGGGCGCCGGCATCGGGTTTCTCTGGTACAACGCCTATCCCGCCGAGGTCTTCATGGGAGACGTGGGCTCGCTTTCTCTGGGGGGCGGGCTCGGCATCCTGGCGGTCATCACCAAGCAGGAGATGCTGCTGGTGATCGTGGGCGGCATTTTCGTGGTGGAGGCCCTGTCGGTCATCTTCCAGGTCGGGTCGTACAAGTACCGGGGCAAGCGGATCTTCCGGATGGCGCCCATCCACCACCACTTCGAACTGAAAGGGGTGGCGGAGCCGAAGATCATCGTCAGGTTCTGGATCATCACCATCATTCTTGCGCTAGTCGCCATTTCGACGCTGAAGCTGAGATAGCATGGACCTCAAAGGAAAGAACATACTCGTTGTGGGCCTCGCCCGGACCGGCGTGGCGGTTGCCCGTTTCCTCGCGGCGCAGGGCGCCCGGGTGACCGTGACCGATTTGCGGGACGAGGCCGCCCTGGCCGGGCCCCTGGAGCAACTGGCCGGCCACCCTGTGAGCTACGTGCTGGGACGTCACGACGAGGCCGACTTCGCTGCCGCCGAAACGGTGGTGGTAAGCCCGGGCGTCCCCCAGGAAAGCCCCTATCTCCAGGCGGCACGACGGGCCGGACGTGAGGTCATTACCGAGATCGAGCTTGCGTCCAGGTTCATCACTGCGCCTCTGGTGGCCATCACGGGCACCAACGGCAAGACGACCACCACGACCCTCACCGGCGAACTCTTCGCGGGATGCGGGTTCCGGACGTTCGTTGGAGGAAATATCGGCAACCCGCTCATCGAACTGGTGGAGACCGGGGCGGCAGTGGACCGGGTGGTGGTGGAGATCAGCTCCTTCCAGCTCGAATGGATCCGCTCGTTCCGGCCCACGGTCGCGGTGCTCCTCAACATCACCGAAGACCACCTGGACCGGTACGCCACCTATCAGGAGTACATCGACGCCAAGGCCCGGATTTTCAAGAACCAGACCGCGTCGGACTGGGCGGTCCTCAACGTGGACGATCCGATCGTGGCAGGTCTGGCCGGCAGGACGTGCGCTGCAGTGTTCCCCATGAGCCGGCAACGGGAGCTTGGCGAGGGGATATTCTATCGGGACGGGGCCATCATCTTCCGCCACGCCGGTCGCCAGGAGCGGTTTCCCACGGACCGCTTCAGGATCACCGGGGTCCACAACATTGAGAACATCATGGCGTCCCTTGCCGCCGCGCTGCTTCTGGGATGCGATGCCGACCGGGCGTTGGCGTGCGTTGAGGCGTTCGGCGGACTCCCCCACCGGATGGAACTGGTGCGCGAACTCAACGGTGTCCGGTACTTCGAGGACAGCAAGGCCACCAACGTGGGGAGCGTGGAAAAGGCGCTGGCTAGCTTCAACGACATCACCCTCATCGCCGGCGGCAAAGACAAGGGGGGCAGCTATGCCCCCCTCGCCGGACTCGTGGCCGAGCGCGTACGGCATATGATCCTGATCGGCGAGGCAAAGGATCGAATGGCCCGTGAACTGGGGCATCTCACGGACACCCGCATGGCAGTAACCCTGGAAGATGCCGTGGAACTGGCCGCCTCACTGACGCAGCCGGGGGGAGTGGTCCTCTTCTCGCCCGCCTGTTCCAGCTTCGACATGTTCCGCGATTACGAAGAGCGGGCGCAGCGGTTCCGCGCCGCCGTTGATGCGCTGAGTCCGGGAGGCACGCCGTGAACCTGGGCCTGAACGTAAAGGAGATCGAACGCTACGACCTCGTGATCCTCCTCATGGCGGTGGCTCTCACCTGCTTCGGGGTGGTGATGGTCTACTCGGCCTCCTCGGTCATGGCTACCAAAAAGTTTCACGACGGGTTCTACTTTCTCAAGCGCCAAGGGGTATACGCGCTTCTCGGCTTCGGCGTCATGGCCGTTGCCATGCGGATCGACTACCGCACCTGGCGCGAGTACGCTGTCCCGATCCTGCTGGGCTGCCTCTTTCTCCTGTTTCTCGTCTTCATCCCGGGGATCGGCGGAGCGGCCAAAGGGGCGTCCCGATGGATCAGACTGCCGGGATTCAACTTCCAGCCGTCGGAGCTAACCAAGATTGCGCTCATCGTCTACATGGCCTATTCACTCGATAAAAAGCAGGATAAGGTGAAATTCTTTTCCACGGGCTTTCTCCCGTACATGGTGCTCCTGTCCGTCGTCCTGCTGATTCTTCTCAAGCAGCACGACCTGGGCGCGGCCCTGACCATGGGACTGGTGGCAATTATCATGCTCTTCGCGGCGGGGACCCGGCCGCGCTACATCATCGCCATGGGAATGATGGCTCTGCCGATCCTCTACTTCCTCGTCATGAACGTTGATTACCGGCGGCGGCGCATCCTTGCCTATCTCAACCCGTGGGAGGACCCCACCGACACCGGTTTCCAGATCATCCAATCATGGCTTGCCTTCGGCAATGGTGGGGTGCTCGGCCAGGGTCTCGGTGAGGGCAAACAGAAAATGTTCTATCTCCCCGAGGCCCATACGGACTTCATTCTGTCGGTAACCGGCGAAGAACTGGGGCTTATCGGCGTAACGGTCATCGCCGCCATGTTCCTCATGCTGGTCCTGCGCGGCGTCCGGGTAGCGCTCATGGCCCAGGAGCCCTTCGGGCGGTTCCTGGCATTCGGCATTGCCACGCTGCTCGGGATCCAGTCGTTCGTCAACATGGCGGTGGTGACGGGACTCCTTCCCACCAAAGGCCTGGCGCTTCCCTTTATCAGCTACGGAGGAAGTTCATTGATCGTGACACTGTTCGCAGTGGGTATCCTTCTCAATATCTCGACGCGGCTCAAGGGGGCACCATGAAGCTGCTGATAGCCGGAGGGGGAACGGGCGGGCATCTCTTCCCGGGCATAGCGGTGGCCGAGGAGTTCCTCGCCCGCGACAAACAGAATGAAGTCCTCTTCGTGGGAACCTGGAAAGGGATCGAGGCGAGGGTGCTGCCGAAAACGGGGTACCGGCTCGAATGCATCACCGCAGCCGGTATTCGGGGCAAGGGAAGCCTGGCCCGGGCCAAGGGGCTTGCCAAATTCCTCTACGGCTACGCCCAGTCGCGCAAGATACTGAAGGAGTTCAGGCCGGACCTGGTGCTCGGCGTCGGCGGATACGCTTCGGCGCCCACCCTGATGGCGGCGCGGGGAATGCAGATCCCGCGCTTCATCCACGAGCAGAACGCTATCCCGGGCTTCACCAACCGGATGTTGGCCAAGGTGGCAGACAAGATATTCATCTCTCTTGAGGAGTCGCGGACGTATTTCCCCGAGGACAAGACGCTCCTGACCGGCAATCCGCTTCGCCGCCAGATACTGGAGCAGGTTGCCCTGGCGGAGTCCCGGGAGAGAGGCGATGACGCCTTCCATCTCCTGGTCTTCGGCGGGAGTGCCGGCGCTCACCGGATCAACCTGACCATGGGCGAGGCTCTGCCCTCCCTGAAGGAGGCGAAGGGGAGACTGCGGATCACCCACCAGACCGGTGAGAACGATCTGGAGGATGTCACCGCCGCCTATGAAGAGCAAGGCTTTACGGCTGATGTGGTGGCCTTCATCGACTCCATGGCCGATGCCTATCGCTGGGCCGACCTGATCGTCTGCCGGGCAGGGGCCACCACCCTCGCCGAGGTAACCGCCTGCGGCAAGCCCTGCATCTTCATCCCTTACCCCCATGCCGTGGACGACCACCAGCGCCGCAACGCCGAATCGCTTCTCAAGCGGGGAGCCGGGTTCGTCATAATCGAGCAGGAACTTTCAGGCGAGGTGCTGGCACAGGCGATCCGCGATCTCATGGACGACCCGGCGCGGCTCAAGGCTGTCGGCGAGGCGGCCCAGGAGCTTGCCCGGCTTGATGCGGCCCAGGCCATCGTCGACGAGATGGTGGCAAGCACAAGGAAAGAAGAGTAACCATGTACGGTAAAATAGAGAAAATTCACTTCGTCGGCATCGGCGGCATCGGCATGAGCGGCATTGCCGAGGTTCTCCTCAACCTGGGATATAAGGTGTCGGGCTCCGATCTGAAACAGTCCGATACCACCGACCGCCTCGCCTCGCTCGGGGGAGAAATCCGCTTCGGGCATGGCCGGGAGAATGTGGCCGATGTGGACGTGGTGGTAACCTCTACGGCGGTCCGTGATGACAATCCTGAGGTGGTCGAGGCCAAGCGGCGGATGATTCCGGTTATCCCCCGGGCCGAGATGCTGGCGGAACTGATGCGGATGAAGTACGGCATCGCCATCGCGGGCACCCACGGCAAGACCACCACCACTTCCATGGTGGCGACGGTTCTTACCCACGGCGGCATCGACCCTACCATCGTGATCGGCGGCAAGCTCAACACCCTCGGCACCAACGCCAAGCTCGGCCAGGGTCAGTTCCTGGTGGCGGAAGCCGACGAGTCGGACGGTTCGTTCCTGAAGCTTTCGCCCACCATTGCGGTGGTGACCAATATCGACGCCGACCACCTCGACTTCTATACCGGCGGGATCGAACAGATCAAAGACACCTTTGTCGACTTCATAAACAAGATTCCCTTCTACGGACTGGCGGTGCTCTGCCTGGAAGACCGCAACATCGCCGAGATCCTCCCGCGGGTGAAGAAGCGTTTCGTCACCTACGGCCTTTCGTCCCAGGCCGACATCCGTGCGACGCATATCCGGCTCGAAGGGGGCACCACCTCTTTTGTGGCCCATTACAAGGGATACCGCATGGGTGAGGTGTCCTTTTCCATGCCCGGCGCCCACAACGTGCTGAATGCCCTTGCCTGTATCGCAGTGGCCATGGAACTGGATGTCCCCTTCTCCCAGATCCAGGAAGGGTTCGCCACGTTCGGCGGGGTAGGACGGCGTTTCCAGGTGAAGGGAGAGGTGAACGGCATCACCGTGGTGGATGACTACGGCCACCATCCGGCGGAGATCCGGGCCACCCTGGCCGCCGGCAAGAGCGGCTGGCCCGAGAGGCGGCTCGTGGTGGCGTTCCAGCCCCACCGGTTCAGCCGGACCAGGGAACTGTTCGCCGAGTTCGTCACCTGCTTCTACGACGCAGATGTGCTGGTACTGACGGATATCTATCCGGCCGGCGAGGCCCCCATTGAAGGTGTGTCGGCCGAGCGGCTGGCCGAGGAGATCCGTAAGCACGGCCAGCGCGACGTGACCTACGTGGCCGATCGGGAGGCGCTTCCCGAGCACCTGCTGACGATCGTGCAGCCCGGGGACATCGTGCTGACCCTTGGAGCGGGAAATATCTGGCAGTCAGGCGAGGCGTTCCTCGCGAAGCTGGAAGAAGCCCGGCAGGCCTAGCGGGCACGGGACGGTTCTTTGAACGATCGGTTGGCGGCACGGCTTGAGGCGGAAGTGCGGGGGGAGATCCTCCGGGACGAGCCCATGGCGCGCCATACGTCGCTGAGGGTGGGCGGTCCGGCGGACTTCTTCGTCACCCCGGCCGATCCCGACGACATGCGAGCGCTCCTGGCGATTCTGGCCGAAACCGGCACTCCCTGGCTGGCTGTGGGGGGAGGCTACAATCTCCTGATCCGCGACGGAGGCTTTCGGGGCGTTGTTATTTCGTCGGCGCGCATGACTAGCCTGGAGCGGCTCGAAGGAAACCGGGCCGTGGTGGGGGCCGGGGTGGCCAACGGCAGGCTGACGGCCTTTCTCCGGAACGAAGGCCTTGCCGGCCTGGAGTTTCTTTGCGGGATTCCCGGAACCGTTGGCGGTGCCCTTGCCATGAATGCCGGAGCCCACGGCGGTGCCATTCTCGACCGGGTCGAAGAGATCCTGACCATTGGCACTGCAGGCTTCGAATGCAAGGGGCGCGAATTGCTCGATTACGGCTACCGGTACCTCAAGCTGCAACCGGGAGAGATCATCATCGGGGCTACGTTCGTGCTCGATTCCGACGATCCCCGACGGATCAGTGAGCGGATCGACGGGTGCCGGGCCCACCGGACCGCCAGCCAGCAGGTCGGCTTCCCCAATGCCGGGTCCTTCTTCAAGAACCCGCCCGGTCAGGCGGCCTGGCGACTGATCGAAGATGCGGGGCTCAGGGGAGCTCGGGTGGGGGGAGCCCAGGTGTCCGAGGTCCACACCAACTTTCTGGTGAACCGGGGTGGTGCCACGGCCGCCGATTTTCTGGCCCTGGCAGCGCGCATCAAGGATGCGGTGAAGCTCAAAAGCGGCACGGCTCTTGAAGAAGAAGTCAAAATTTTCGGCGATGAGTAAGGGGCTGTAGTGTCCCGCGCGGAGCGGCAATGACGAGGGATGAGCTGAAAACCACGAAGATAGGCGTACTTATGGGAGGACTCTCGGCTGAGCGCGAAGTGTCCCTTGCCAGCGGCGGCGCTGTGCTGAAGGCCCTCCAGAGCCGGGGATATGACGCGGTCCCCGTGGACGTCGGCCGGGATCTCCCGCAGGTTCTGGTCCGGGAGTGGATCGATGTTGCTTTTATCTGTCTCCACGGCCGCTACGGGGAAGACGGAACCGTCCAGGGGCTGCTGGAGCTCATGGGCATTCCCTACACCGGATCGGGGGTCCTGGCCAGCGCCCTTGCCATGAACAAGATCGTCGCCAAGGAGGTTTTCGCCGCGCGGGGGCTCACGATCGCTCCCTACCGGGTTGTGCGCCGGGGCGAGACAGTTGATCCCGTGGCGGAAGGGTTCGGCTACCCGGTGGTGGTGAAGCCGTCTCAGGAAGGGTCATCGGTGGGGGTGAGCATCGTCAAGTCGCCGGAAGAGCTCCCTTCTGCCCTGGAGCTCGCCTTCCGCTATGATGACGATATCCTGGTGGAGCGCTTCATCAAGGGGCGCGAGATCCAGATCGGGATACTGGACGACCGGGCCATGGGGGCCATCGAGATCGTTCCCGTGAACGAGTTCTACGACTTCGAGGCCAAGTATACCGCCGGCAAGGCCGAGCATATCTGCCCACCGGTACTCCCGGCGGAACTGCACCGCAGGCTCCTGGCCGAAGGGGAAGCGGCTCACCGCGCCCTGGGATGCTCCGGTTACAGCAGAGTCGATTTCCTCGTAACGGAAGGGGGCGAGTGTTATCTCCTGGAGGTGAACACCCTGCCGGGAATGACCGCGTTGAGCCTTCTGCCCGAGATCGCCCTCAAGGAGTCCGGGATCGGTTTCGAGGACCTGGTGGAGAGAATTCTGATTTCCGCTGAGCTGAAAATCAAGGGGGAAGGGGCCGGAAGCTAGGCGCGGAGCATATGCGCGATCTGCACGTCAAGACACGGATAAAGCCGGCCCAGACCCGCAACCGCGTGAAGCGGGAGCGTAAGCCGATCAACTGGCGCCCCCTCATTACCTGGGGAAGCCGGCTGGTCTGCGGCCTGGCCGGGCTGGCCACGGTGGGAGGCATCTGCTATGGCGGATACCGCTACCTATCCCAGTGGGAATTCGCGCCGCTGCCGCTGAAGGAGATCGAGGTTTCGAAGCTTCAGCGCCTGAAGCGGGACGATGTGATCGCACAGGCCGGGGTTCGTCCCGGTGATTCCATGCTCGGGCTGAGGCTGCGTGACATCGGCAGCCAGCTGGCCAAGAACCCCTGGATCGACAAGGTTCAGGTCAGGCGCTATTTCCCCCACACCCTCGCCATCGAGGTGGTGGAACGGGTGCCGGTGGCCGTGGTGAACATGGGATTCCTCTACTACATGGATGCCGGCGGCACGGTCTTCAAGCCGCTCACCCAGGGTGACAGTCTCGATTACCCGGTTATCACCGGAGTCGCCGAGGAGGACTTGGCGCGGGACCCCGTCGGTACCCGCGAGGCCCTGAAGGGGGCCGTGGCGCTCATGGATCAGTTGCGCAGGGGCAAAGAATTCACCCTGGCCGACGTATCGGAGATACACCTGGACAAGGGGTTCGGCCTTACGCTCTTTACCGCGGCCGGCGGAGTGCCGGTCCGACTGGGCAACGGCGGATACGAGGCCAAGCTCGCCCGCTTCGTCCGTATTTACGGGGAGCTCAGGGAGCACATGGCGGCGGTGGAATACATCGATTGCGACTATCTGGACAAGATCATAGTGAAAAAAGGCTAGCGAGGGGGGAACGGTATGTCGGGAAGAAGGGATAATCTGATCGTCGGGCTCGATATCGGCACGACGAAGATCTGTGCCATCGTCGGTAACGTGACCGAAGACGGCATCGACATCGTCGGCATCGGCACAAGTCCCTCCCGGGGGATGCGCAAGGGGGTCGTGATCAACATCGAGAGCACCGTCGAGTCGATCAAGAAGGCGGTCTCCGAGGCTGAACTCATGGCTGGCTGCGACATCCGCTCGGTCTACGCCGGCATTGCCGGCGGCCACATCAAGGGGATCAACTCCCAGGGTGTCATCGCCATCAAGAACCGCGAGGTGAGCTCCGAGGACGTGAAGCGGGTCATCGATGCGGCCAAGGCCATTGCTATTCCCATGGACCGGGAAGTGATCCACATTCTTCCCCAGGAGTTCATCATCGACGATCAGGACGGCATCCGTGAACCCCTCGGCATGAGCGGGGTGCGGCTTGAGGCCCGGGTCCACATCGTCACCGGCGCCGTGGCCAGCGCCCAGAACATCATCAAGGCCTGCAACCGCGCAGGGCTCGACGTGGCCGACATCGTCCTTGAGCAACTCGCCTCCTCCGAATCGGTCCTGTCGGCCGACGAAAAGGAGCTGGGTGTGGCGCTCATCGATATCGGCGGCGGCACCACCGACATTGCCATCTTCGTGGACGGCGCCATCAAGCACACGGCGGTTCTGTCGCTGGGAGGCAACCACCTGACCAACGACATCGCCGTGGGGCTGCGCACGCCCATGGCCGAGGCGGAGAAGATCAAGCAGAAGTACGGCTGCTGCATGGCATCCATGGTGGGCAAGGACGAAACCATCGAGGTGCCCAGCGTGGGCGGCCGCAAGCCGCGGGTTCTTTCCCGCCAACTCCTGGCTGAGATCCTGGAACCCCGGGTGGAAGAGATCTTCACCCTGGTCAACCGGGAGATCGTTAAGAGCGGCTTCGAGGATCTTATCGCTTCCGGGATCGTTATCACCGGTGGAACCACCATTCTGGAGGGGATGCCGGAACTGGCCGAGCAGGTCTTCAACCTGCCCGTGCGCCGGGGCCTTCCCCAGCAGATCGGCGGGCTCACCGACGTGGTCAACTCACCGGTCTATGCCACCGGCGTGGGACTCGTCGTGTATGGGAGCAAGAATGTGGGCATCCGTGAATTCCCCACGGCCCAGACCGACGAGAACATGTTCCGGCGGGTAACGCGCCGGATGAAAGAGTGGTTCGGGGAATTCTTCTGATTCGGTTCATTCACTTGCATCATCATAGTTAGACCAACAAGGGGGTAGGGTATGTTCGAGTTCGATGAAAGCATTGACCAGTGCGCAAAGATCAAGGTAGTCGGCGTAGGCGGCAGCGGAGGAAACGCAGTTAACACCATGATTGACAGCCAAGTAGGAGGGGTTGACTTCCTCGTGGCCAATACCGATGTGCAGGCCCTGCGCATCTCCAAGGCACCCACCAAAATCCAGATCGGGCGGCAACTCACCAAGGGGCTTGGGGCGGGCGCCGATCCCTCCAAGGGGCGCGAGGCCGCTCTGGAAGACCGGGAGCAGGTGGCGGAACTCCTCAAGGGCGCGGACATGATCTTCGTGGCCGCCGGTATGGGGGGCGGCACCGGTACCGGCGCGGCTCCGGTCATTGCCGAGGTGGCCAAGGAAGTGGGCGCCCTCACCGTGGGCGTGGTTACCAAACCCTTCTCCCGCGAGGGCAAGCAGCGCCTTTCCAAGGCCGACGAAGGTATTCGCGAACTCAAAAAACACGTGGATTCGCTCATCGTTATCCCCAATGACCGGCTCATTGGCCTCGCCGGTAAGTCCATGTCGATCATCGATGCCTTCAAGCCGGCTGACGACGTGCTCCGCCAGGCGGTCCAGGGGATTTCGGACCTCATTACCACCAGCGGCTTCATCAACGTGGACTTTGCCGACGTGAAGGCGATCATGAGCGAGCGCGGCATGGCCATGATGGGTATCGGCATCGCCTCCGGCGAGAATCGGGCCGTGGAAGCCGCCCTGCGCGCCATCTCCAGCCCGCTGCTGGAAGAGGTGGACATCTCCGGCGCCAAGGGTGTCCTGGTGAACATCGCCGGTTCCTCCTCCATGACCATGGACGAGTTCGAGGCGGTGAACCGGTCCATCCACGAGAAGGTCCACGAGGACGCCAACATCATCATCGGCGTCAGCATCGACGAAACCCTGGGTGACCAGCTCAAGGTGACGGCTATTGCCACCGGCTTCGGCGACCGCTTCGACATGGAGAAGGCCCGCCAGGAGCTGAAGAACGTCACCCCCTTCGGCAAGGCCGAGGTGAACCGCGACATCCCGACTTTTGTCCGCAACCAGCAGACCCGCGAGTCCTCGCTTTCGCGGCAGAAGGCGTTCTTCATCGACGACGAGGACCAGTACGACATCCCGACCTTCCTGAGGAAGTCCGTCGACTAGCAGCATTTTCCGGCGTGCCGTTCGCTGGTCGCGGCCGGCACGCCGGAACAGTTCCGGTCTCTGCTTTCATTCCCCGGCTCCCCATTTACCCCCTCCAGGGGGGCCGGGTCTTTTTTCCCTTTTTCCCTCTTCTCCCTTCGTGGTACCCTGATCCCCCATGTCGTGGAAAATCATCGAGAAAAACCGCCGTCTCCTGAGCCGGGAGGAGGGCTTTTCCCCCAAGCGGCGCGGTGGCAAACTGACCGTCTGCCTGGTCTACCCCAACCGTTATGCCGTGGGGATGAGCAACCTGGGATTCCAGTCGGTTCACGCCCTGTTGAACGAAGAGCCTGACATCCTCTGTGACCGGGCCTTCCTCCCCGATGCCGATGATCTGCGGGAGTATCGCAGGAGCGGCACGAAGCTCCTCTCCCTGGAGTCGGGGGAGCCTCTCGGCTCCTTTGACATCATCGCCTTTTCGGTTTCCTTCGAGAACGACTATCTGAACATCCCGGTCATCTTCGACCTGGCCGGCATTCCGCCCCTGGCATCGGAGCGGAGGCCCGCCCATCCCCTCGTTATGGCCGGAGGCGCGGCCCTGTTCCTCAATCCCGAGCCGGTGGCGGATTTTCTCGACCTGGTCTGCGTGGGGGAGGGGGAAGAGCTGCTCCAGTCGCTGCTGGAACTGATGCGGGCCGAGGGGATCGTCGAGCGGGAGTCTTTCCTTGCCCGGGCCGCGCGTCTGCCGGGGATCTATATTCCTGCCTTGTATGACGTGAGCTATGACGGCGTTCGCGTGGCCGGCCGCCGTGCGGGCCACGGGGCGCCGGAGCAGGTTGCCCGGTTGATGATGGCTGATCCTGACCGTCGGGAGAGCGTGTCCGGGATTTTGACGCCGGACACGGAGTTTTCCGACATGTACCTCATGGAGGTCTCCCGGGGGTGCCCCCGCGGATGCCGCTTCTGTGCGGCCGGGTTCATCTATTTCCCCTACCGCCAGCGCTCCCTTGATGAATTAAAGCGTCAGGCAGTGGAGGGACTGGCCCGTCGTGGGAAGATCGGCCTCGTTGGCGCAGCGGTCTCCGATCACCGGGACATCGGCGAACTCTGCCGGTTCATCCTTGAGCAGGGGGGGAAGGTGTCGGTCTCGTCCCTGCGGATCGACCGGCTCGACGACGGCATGATCGAAGTGCTCAAGGCGAGCGGCCACAAGACGGTGGCCCTGGCCCCGGAGGGGGGCAGCCAGCGGATGCGTGACCTGGTGCGCAAGAACCTGACCGAAGAGCAGATTCTAGCCGCCTGCGACCTCCTGATCGGCCACGATATCCTGAACCTGAAGCTCTACTTCATCATCGGCCTCCCCACCGAAACCATGGACGACCTGGAGGAAATGACGGCCCTGGTGGGAAAGATCCGCGAACGGGTCATTGATGCTGCCCGGAAGAACAAGCGGCTCGGGGAGATCATCCTTTCGGTGAATCCCTTTGTACCCAAACCGTTTACCCCGTTCCAGTGGTGCGGCATGGAGGATACGGCTTCTCTGGAGAAGAAGCTTAAATACCTCCAGCAAGCGGTAGGGAAGCTGTCAAACGTCCGGCTCATTGCCGAGAGCCCCAAGGACGCCTATCTTCAGGCGCTCCTCTCCCGGGGCGACCGCCGGCTCTCGGCGTTTCTGCTCCGTTCCGCCGAACTGGGGAGCTGGAAACGGGCCGCCCGGGAGTTCGATGTCGACACCGATTTGCTCGTCTACCGAAACATTCCCCTTGACGAAACGCTGCCGTGGGACGTCATCGGCAGCGCCGGCGTCGACCGGCTCAGGCGGGAATATCTGGAGGCGTTCCCCCGCCGTGAGGCCGTTATCGTTTCTTGATCCTCTCCAGCCAAGGCAGATGGAGGTCGCCGGGGGATGCATGGCGACGCTCGTCCTGACAGGCCTTTTGTCCTGAGCTGAGCCGTGAATAGACGCCGAGCGCCCACAGGGGAAAGAAGTGGCGGTACCCGTGGTAGCGCAGGTAAAAGACCCTCGGGAAACCGGTTCCGGTAAAATGTTTTTCCTCCCAGGTTCCCCATTGGTTCTGGTGGTCGAGCAGGTAGCGTACACCCCGCCGAACGGCCAAGCTGTTGACTTCTCCCGCGGCCATGAGCCCCAGGAGGCTCCAGGCCGTCTGGGACGGGGTGCTTGCCCCCTTGCCGGCCAGCGAAGGATCGTCATAGGAATAGCAGGTTTCTCCCCATCCACCGTCGTGGTTCTGGCATGACGCCAGCCATCCCACCGCCTTGCGGATATAGGGCTGCTGCATATCTTCACCGGCCTGCCTGAGGCCTGACAGCACCGACCAGGTACCGTAGATGTAGTTCACCCCCCAGCGGCCGAACCAGGCGCCGTTTTCTTCCTGTTCCGAGCGCAGGAACCCGATCCCCCGCGCGATGGGCGGAAACGTCCTGTCGAAACCGACCATGGAGAGAAGCTCGATGCAGCGTCCCGTCAGGTCAGATGTGCTCGGGTCGAGGAGCGCCCCATGGTCGGCGAACGGGATGTCGTTCAGGTAGTGGTAGTTGTTGTCGATGTCAAAGGCGGCCCACCCGCCGTCACTGCTCTGCATCCCGAGCACCCAGTTCACGCCGCGGGCGATCCGGTCGCGATAGCGCTCATTCTCCAGCGCGCCGGCCCGTAGAAGCGACATGATGACCTTCGAGGTGTCGTCCAGGTCGGGGTAGAGGGTGTTCTCGAACTGGAACGCCCATCCGCCCCCCTCCAGGTCGGGCACCTTCAGCGACCAGTCGCCGGGCGAGAGGATCTGCTGTGACAAGAGCCATTCAACAGCCTGCGTCGCCGCGGGGTGGCTCGCGGGCATGCCCGCTTCCATGAGCGCCGAAAGGCTCAGGCAGGTGTCCCAGATCGGAGAATTGCACGGCTGGCAGATGCTGCTGCTCCCTGTACCGTCCGCTGCCGCGTGGGCAGAGGGGGTGAGGGCAAAAGCCGCCGACATGCCGCTGTCAATGCACGTACCGTCTGTGCGGGGGGGGTCTGCTTCCTGCGGAGTCCGGTGCTGGAGCAGGTCGTCGATGGCCTGCAGTCCGCGAATATAGTCAGGGTCCCCTTCTCCGCAGCCGAGTACGCGGAGGGCCATGACCGCATAGGCCATGGCCGGGAAAATGGCGCCGATCCCGCCGCTGCCCTGCATGTGGGACCTGGTCCACTGTTCTGCTTCGGCAATGGCTTTCCGGTGCAGGGCGGAAGGAATGAATCGGTTGAAGCGCTTGAGCAGGCGGTCAAAGATGATGAAGGCGTTTTTCCGCCAGTACCCCGGTTGAAAGCCATCCAGGTGACGCAGTTTATCGGGCGGCGTGCTGAACAGTTCGGGGATCCCCTCCTCGGGCCGCAGCCGACACACGGGCTGTTTGGCGTAGAGCAGCAGCAGAGGGACAATGACGGTTCTCGACCAGTAGGAGACTTTGCTCAAATGGAAGAAAAACCACTGGGGGAGAAGCACGATTTCCACGGGCATTGCCGGCGGGGTATGCCAGGGAATCTGACCGAACAGGGCCAGCAGGATGCGCGTGAACACATTGCATCTGGCCGCGCCGCCGAGGCTGAGGACCATGAGGCGCGCGCGTATCATGTGGGGTGCCTGGGGTGAATGCCCCAGCACCTTGAGGGCGAGATACGCCTTGACCGTGGCGCTGATGTTGGCGAATCCGTCCTCGGCGTAGAGGGGCCAGCCGCCGTCGGGCAGTTGCCGGTCCAGGAGATAGTTCTCCAGCCGCTTCCCCAGTTCCGGGGAAATCTCCCTGCCGAGGAACCGCTGAAGCATGATGTACTCAGACGGTATCGTGACGTCCGCTTCTAGCTCGAAAACCCAGTACCCCTCCGGGTTCTGGAGCGCCAGGAGATACTCCTCCGCCTTTTTGACAGCCTGACTGCAGTGGACGGCCTTTCCCGATATCTCTTTTATGGGTGCGATGACGGTGCGTTCTTCCCCGGCCGGAGGTCCGGCCTTCTTGGTGCCGGCTATCACGGCAAACTTGTTGAGTATACCCTTTGCCATTCGTAGCTCCTTTCCCTTAGGCGGCAAGAAAATTAACTGCGATATCTTTGATTAACAGTGTAAATAATGCGATAAAAATTTTACGTGCCGAAGCCGGCGAGCAGCCCGTCCACCAGCGTTTCTGCCTGGAGGGCAGCGTCCACCAAGGGGAAGTCGGCAGTGTAAATTCGCGATGCCACGACGCCATGGGCAGCGGTCCACAACGTCTGTGCGAGGAGGTCCGCGTCCATGGGGCGAAGCATGCCAGCCGCCATAGCCTCTTCGACGGTCCGGAGAATATGAAAGTACATGCGCCGTCCCATGCTGTCCTTTTGTAGAAATTCCGTCGGCGAACCATAGACCACAGGACTGGTGAAGAACGCGACCTTGTAGTGGCCTGGATTCGCTAACCCGAACTCGATATAGCTCAGGAGGCAGAGACGCAAAACCTGCAGCGGCTCGCTGTGCCCCTTCGAGATGTCCAGGTAGTTCTGGAATAACGTGGCAAACAACTCTTCGCAGAGAGAGTAGAGGAGATCGTCCTTGTCGCGGAAATAGAGGTAGATGGTTGTGGGGGAATGCTCAATTTTGGCCGCAAGCTTGCGCATGGAGAACCGCTCGTACCCGATCTGGGAGAACAGTTCCCGGGCGGCGTCAAGAATCTCCTGGCGAAAAAGTGCCTTGTGCTTTTGTCTGCGTTCTCGTAAAGTCATAACGCTTAACACTGTTAATCGAGCTTTCCGCAAAGTAGAGGATCAAGAGTGTGCTGTCAAGCTTTGAATGGATGGGAGGATCGCCTGGTGCGGGACTATCGGCCGGCGTTCGGGGGGTGAGGAAGTGACCATGCCCACCTACATCGAACCCGTGTTCCGTCCGCCGAGCGAGGCGCGCAGTCTCATCTTTCAGATAACCATCGGCTGTTCCCAGAACCACTGCGTCTTCTGCGGCATGTACAAGATGAAGCGGTTCCGCCTGAAGCCCGAAGCCGAAGTCATGGCTGAGATCGACGGCATTCCGGCACGCTATCGCCCTGCTGTGGACCGGGTATTCCTTGCCGACGGCGATGCCCTTGTCTATCCCTTCGACGGGCTTGCCGCCATCCTCGACCGGCTGGCTGCGGTGTTCCCTAACCTCACGCGGGTGGGTTCCTATGCATCGCCCCGGAGCCTGACCACCAAGAACGTCGAGGAACTCAGGCACCTGCGGGAGAAAAAGCTCCGCATCCTCTATTTCGGGCTGGAATCGGGGGACGACGCGACGCTGGCCGCGGTCAACAAGGGATTTACGGCGGAAGAGATGGTCCGGGAAGCGTGCAAGGCCCGGGAGGCTGGCATGAAGCTCTCGGTGACTGCCATCCTGGGACTGGCCGGTCGCAGTCGCAGTCTTGAGCACGCCCGGGCCACGGCGGAATGGGTCAACCGGGTCAGTCCGGAGTATTTTTCCCTCCTCACCCTCTTCCACCGTCACAACGACGAATTCATCCGCACCCTCGACCAGTGCACAAGACGGGAGCTCTTGCACGAAGCGCGGGAGCTCCTTGCCCATCTGGCTCCGGCCAGGACGATTCTTCGCTCCAACCATGTCTCCAATTTCCTGGAACTGGCCGGCAGCTACCCCAAGGACCGGGAACGGCTCATTGCCGAGGTGGATACCGCTCTGGCACGGCTCGGCAGAATGCCCGGCTTCCTCGACGAGGTTCCCGCCTACGGGGAAGAATACTACTGAGGCGGAGTCCTGTTCCTTCCGCGGGCCTGGTCGCGGGCGGACAGGCGGCGCCGTGCCGGAGCTTTCGCATTGTAGCATGCCGATATTATTGGCAGTATTCTGTTCTGAAGTGTATGGCTGTATACGGTCTTGTCCCTGCTCTCCCCATTTGCTACCATTCTGCCCATAGCACGGCGGCTGCCCCGGAGTGTCACGCAACGGCATGATACGTCGCGGCTGCCGGACGTCTGCCGTATTCCCGCCAGCTTCGGCCGCACTCCGCTTCCCTCCGTTACAACGACGTAACCCCTGCGCCCCACGAGTCCATGAAGGCTCCGGCCGCCGCGAGATACCGGCGTTCATTTCTCCAGGAAAGGTGAGCGTATGTTCGATGTCATCAGCAACGAAGTCCTTGCCCCGAATCTCCACCAGTTGGTGGTCCGGGCACCCCGGATCGCATCGTCCCGCCTGCCGGGCCAGTTTGTCATAGTCAGGGCCGAGGCTGGCGAGGAACGGATTCCTCTTACCATCGGCGATGCCGATGCAGCGGCAGGGACCATTACTCTCTTTGTCCAGGCCATCGGGGCCTCCACCCAGCGCATCGTTGCCGTGCCCGCCGGAGGCCGGCTCCGCGATGTGGCCGGTCCTCTGGGCCTGCCGACCCACATCAGGAACTGGGGGCGCGTCGCCTGCATCGGCGGAGGGGTCGGAACGGCGGTTCTCTTTCCGCTGGCAAAGGCTCTGGCCGAAGCAGGCAATGAGGTGACTACCATCATCGGAGGCAGATCGGCCCGGTACATCATCCTCGCGGATGAACTGGGCGCCCTGTCCCGGGAACTTCTGGTAACGACCGAGGACGGAAGTCTGGGCGTTCAGGGATTCGTGACCCAACCTCTGGAGGGGCTCGTGGCCGATCCGGCGCGACGGCCCGGTGCGGTCTTTGCCGTGGGGCCTGTGCCGATGATGAGGGCGGTTGCCGAATTGACCCGTCCCCACGGCATCGAAACGGTGGTGAGCCTCAACCCGATCATGATCGACGGTACCGGCATGTGCGGCGGGTGCCGGGTTCTGGTGGGAGGCGAAGCAAAGTTCGCCTGTGTGGATGGTCCGGAATTCGACGGCCATCTGGTGGATTTCGACAACCTGGCCGATCGGCTGGCAACCTATCGCGAGTCCGAGGCCAGTCACGTCTGCCGGGTCGCCGGAAAGGAGGTCGCATGAGCACGGGTATGACCACCAGAGAGCGATTGGCCATTGACCGGGTCCACATGGTCGAACTCGATGCCGACAGCCGCAGCCGAAATTTTGACGAAGTGAACCGGGGCCTCACCCCGGAGGAGGCCGTGCGCGAGGCCCAGCGCTGCATTCGCTGCACGAACCGCCAGTGCGTGGCAGGCTGTCCCGTGGGGGTGTCGATCCCGGAATTTATCACGGCCCTGGCCGACGGCAACCTCAGGGAGGCTGCCCGGATCCTGACCAGGGACAATGCGTTGCCTGCCGTGTGTGGCCGGGTCTGTCCCCAGGAAACCCAATGCGAGGCCAGGTGCGTGCGTGGGATCAAGGGAGAGCCCGTGGCCATCGGGTATCTGGAGCGTTTTGTGGCGGACTGGGCCACGGCCAATGTCGCCGAGCTCGGTGACGAGCCGCTGCCGCCGCCAACAGGCAGGCGGGTGGCAGTGGTCGGCTGTGGTCCGGCCGGATTGACTGCCGCCGGGGAGTTGGCCCGCAAGGGACATGGCGTGACTATCTTCGAGGCGCTCCACGACACGGGCGGGGTGCTTCGCTACGGCATTCCGGAGTTCCGCCTGCCCAAAACCATTATCGATGCCGAGGTGGCGCGGCTTCTTGCACTGGGGGTGACGGTTGAGTGCAATGTCATCATCGGCAAGACGCTGACCCTCGCCCAGCTGCGGGAAGAATTCGACGCGGTATTCATCGCCAATGGCGCCGGCCTGCCGGTGATGCTCTCCATCCCGGGCGAGAATCTCAAGGGGGTCTATTCCGCCAACGAATACCTGACCCGGGTTAACCTCATGGGGGCCGGCCGCGACCCCGGCTCCACCACTCCCATCATTGCCGGTAAGCGCGTGGCCGTCATCGGCGGGGGCAACACCGCCATGGACTGCGTCCGAACCGCTCGCCGTCTGGGCGCCGAGCGGGCCATGATCATCTACCGCAGGAGCGAGGAGCAGATGCCGGCCCGGGTGGAGGAGATCAAGCACGCCAAGGAGGAAGGGGTCGAGTTCGTAATGCTGACAGCCCCCATCGCCATCGGGGGCGACAAGGACGGGTGGGTGGCCACCCTGCGCTGCCTGCGAATGGAGCTGGGCGCGCCCGATTCGTCGGGACGCCGATCACCGGTGCCGGTGGAAGGTTCCGCATACGACATTGCCGTGGATGTGGTGGTGAATGCCGTCGGTACCCGGGCCAATCCGCTCCTGACCGCCACGGCGCCGGAACTTAAACTGAACCGGTGGGGCAACATCGCCACCGATGACAACGGTGCCACGAGCGTTGCCGGCGTCTATGCCGGTGGCGACATCGTGCGAGGGGGCGCCACGGTAATCCTTGCCATGGGCGATGGGAAGCAGGCGGCTGCCGCGATCCACGACTGGCTGAACAGGCGGTGAGCTGATGACGGACTGTCCGTGTCCGTAACCGTGCGGGCGCCAAGCGCGTAACAGTGCGCTGCGGACAAAAAAAAGCCGCTCCTCCAGAGGGGGCGGCTTTTTTTTGTCCCTCTGGCACAATTCGGGTGCGGCAGGGATAATTCGTTTAATTTCAATAGGGTAAGTGGTGTGCAGTCAAAACATTGACGGGCAGATTTCAAAAACCTGTCGATGTGAATGACTATAATTCATATCGGTCAACTCTCAATATTCTTTAGCCCTTTCCATAAAAAAAGATTTTCCGCCCACCACGTTTCATCCAATGTTACCTGCTCGTTTCTACTTTAGTTAGCTGGCACAACGGTTGCACATAGAGTGGTGCGCACGAAAAGCGCTTGATTTTACGAGAGGAATTTCTCATGGCCAACACGGCGGTGGACGCAGTCGATCTCCAGCCTGCAAAAAGCAATTCGGATATCTATATGGCTGTGGCGCTGATCGGCGTCCTGGCCCTAATGATCATCCCGTTGCCGGCGTTTCTGCTGGACCTGTTCCTGGCCGCCAACATAACCATTGCGCTGGCAATTCTGCTGGTGGCCCTCTACACCCAGCAGCCTCTGGATTTCTCGGTATTCCCGTCGGTACTGCTGGTTACAACGCTTTTCCGGCTGGCGCTGAACGTGGCCGGCACCCGGCTCATTCTCCTCCACGGCAACGAAGGAGTCGATGCCGCCGGGCACGTGATCAAGGCCTTCGGCCAGTTCGTGGTCGGCGGCAACTATGTGGTCGGCGCGGTCATCTTCCTGATTCTGGTCATCATCAACTTCGTGGTCATCACCAAGGGTGCCGGCAGGGTGGCCGAGGTGGCGGCCCGCTTCACCCTCGATGCAATGCCCGGCAAGCAGATGGCCATCGATGCGGATCTCTCCTCGGGGCTCATCAACGAGAAAGAGGCCCGGCGCCGCCGGTCGCGGGTGTCACGCGAAGCCGATTTCTACGGCTCCATGGACGGTGCCAGCAAGTTCGTGCGTGGCGATGCGGTCGCCGGCATCCTGATCATGCTGGTCAACATCATTGGCGGGTTCATTATCGGGGTCTGGCAGAACGGCATGCCCCTGGAGGCCGCCCTCTCGAACTACACGCTGCTGACCATCGGCGAGGGGCTCGTGGCCCAGATCCCGGCACTCATCATCTCCACTGCCGCCGGTATTATCGTAACGCGCTCGGCCGACGAGAAGAACTTCGGCCACGAGATTTCGGGCCAGTTCCTCAACTATCCCAAGGCATTCTATGTCTCCTCGGGGGTTCTCTTCGCCTTCGGCCTCATCCCGGGGCTTCCCCATGTGGCCTTCTTCCTCCTGTCCGGAGCGGCCTACATGGCGGGCAGGCTGGCCAAGGAGAGAGCCCAGGTGGTGGAGGACGACCTCATGACGCTGCCGGCACCGGCGGAGACCGGGGAGTCCGGCGACCAGGCCGGCGCCATCCGCCCTCTGGACATGCTGGAGCTGGAGGTCGGGTACGGTCTCGTCCCCATGGTGGATGCGGCCCAGGAAGGCGAGCTTCTGGAGCGGATTCGCTCGATTCGTCGCCAGTATGCCCAGAAGATGGGATTCGTGGTGCCTCCGGTCCACATCCACGACAACCTGCAACTCAAGCCCCACGAGTACAACATCCTCATCAAGGGTGCCAAGGTCGGCGGCGGCGAGATGATCGGCCAGTACCTGGCCATGGATTCGGGCGCCGTTTCCATGCCGGTCGAGGGCGTCCGGACCACGGAGCCGGTATTCGGGCTCCCCGCAATCTGGATCAGACCCGAACTGAAGGAACAGGCACAGCTGGCGGGCTACACCGTGGTGGACAGCACCACCATCATCGCCACGCACATCAGCGAGATCATCCGCAAGCATTCCCACGAAATGGTGGGACGCCAGGAGCTCCAGCAGCTGCTGGACAACCTTTCCTCCTCCTTCCCCAAGGTTGTGGAAGACCTGGTGCCGAACCTCCTGAACTTGGGAACCGTGCTGCGTGTCGTCAGGAACCTGCTGCGGGAAGGGGTTTCCATCCGCGATCTGCGGACCGTGCTGGAGACCCTGGCCGACTACGGCGGGCTTACCAAGGACCCGGACACCCTGACCGAGTTCGTCCGCCAGGGACTGGGCCGCTCCATCGTGGAGCAATACAAGCGGGACGACGACACCCTGTGTCTCATCAGCCTCGACCGCCGGGTCGAGGAGGTCGTGGCCGAGGCGATCCAACCGTCGGATCAGGGGAGCTACCTGGCCATCGAACCCAATACGGCCCAGCTGATCCTCTCCGGGATTCGGCAGGAGATGGAAAAATTCAACCAGATCGGAACCCAGCCGGTACTGCTGGCTTCGCCGTCCATCCGGCGGCATGTCAAAAAGCTCACCGAGCGGTTCGTGCCCAATCTGGTCGTTCTGTCGCACAACGAGGTGCCGTCAGGCATAAAAATCCAATCGTTAGGGGTGGTGACGCTCAATGCTGGTTAAGACTTTCGAAGCGGTGGATATGTCCGAAGCCCTCCGGATGGTGAAGGCCGAACTGGGGCCCGACGCCATGATCATTTCTTCCAAGAAGGAGCGGAAGAAAGGTTTCCTCGGCTTCTTCAGCAAGCCCGTGATCAAGGTGACGGCGGCCCTTGAGGTGAAGCCGCGCCAGCCGGCGCCCAATCCCTACCGGGAAGCCCAGGAGCAGCACCTCTCGGCCAAGGAGATGCTGGAGAACTCCATGCTTGCCCCCCTGGCCCGCGAGCTGAAAGACCTGCGCCTGAAGGTGGAGCAGATGACGCGCCAGGAGGCGGAGGCCAAGGCCAAGGCCGCCGAGGCGCAAAGTCGCGAGGAAAGTGCCGCAGCCGCAGAGGCTCCGGCTGCCCGTGAGTTCAATCCGCGCTCCATCCCCAAGCAGGACCTGGAAGAGATGAAGAAGATCCTCTTCAAGACCCTGGCCGCAAAGGAAGCGGGGGCGGAGCAGTCCGCCGAGAAAGCAGATGCAGATCCGGCGCCGGCCAAGGCACCTCAGACCGAAACCGAAAAGGCATCTGGCGGCATCAAGGCGGCGCTCCGGGTGGTGGTGACCGAACTCCATCGCAAGGGGCTCGAGCGGGGCGCCATCAGGGCCGTCATGGACCACCTGAAGCCGGAGGCCCGCAAGGGGGGGACCGTGGAGGCGATCCGTTCGTTCCTGCCCCAGGCATTCAAGAGCGCCATCAAGTGCTCCGGCCCCCTGACCGTCAAAAAGAACGGCCCGCGGATCATCGCCCTGGTGGGACCGACAGGGGTCGGCAAGACGACCACCATTGCCAAGCTGGCCGCCCACTATGCCCTGCGCGAAGGGCACCGGGCCGCCCTGATCACCATCGACAACTTCCGGGTGGGTGCCGTGGAGCAGTTGAAGACCTACTCGCGCATCATGGGCGTGCCGGTGGAGGTGGCTGCCACCGCGGCTGAGTTGGAGGCGGCAATCGAGCTCCACTCCGACAAGGAGCTGATCCTGATCGATACGGCCGGCCGCAGCCACAAGGACAGCGAGAAGATCGAAGAGCTCAAGGGGTTCCTGGAATCGCGCTTCGCCATTGAGATTCATCTCTGTCTGGCAGCCACCACCAGGGACCGTGAGGTGCTGGAAATAGTGGAGCGGTTCGGTGTACTGTCGGTTTCCCGCGTGATCTTCACCAAGCTGGACGAGAGCGAGAGCTACGGCAGTATCGTTAACGCGCATCTGCGGACCAAATTCCCGCTTTCCTACTTCACCACCGGGCAACGGGTGCCCGAAGATCTTGAAATTGCAACTCCCGGCAGGCTTGCCGGGCTGGTTTTGGGGGAGAGTAAGCAATGAACCTCGCGGCGACAACGGGTGACCAGGCTGACAGCCTCCGTCAGCTTGCCACTTCCGTGAAAAAACAGCGCAAGGCAACGAAGCCCTCTGCCGGCGAAGGCCAGAACCAGAAGGGGGTTCGAGTCATCTCCGTGACCAGCGGCAAGGGCGGAGTCGGCAAGAGCAACGTGGTGGTGAACCTGGCTCTGGCCTTGGCCCGGCGCGGCAAAAAGGTCCTGGTCATCGACGCCGACTTGGGGCTCGGCAACATCGACGTGCTGATCGGCATTGCCCCCGATCATACCCTGAACGATGTCTTCTCCGGCAAGAAGCGCCTTGACGAGATCATAACCGAGGGGCCCGGCGGCATCCGCGTCATCCCGGCCGGCTCCGGGCTGCCCGACTTCACGTCCCTGGGGCTCCAGGAACGGGTGAAGATCATGGATGAACTGGACGCCTTGGAAGAGGATTTCGACATTCTCGTCATTGATACCGAGGCCGGCATATCGGACAACGTCACCTACTTCAACAGCGCCTCTCAGGAAATCGTGGTGGTGGTTACCCCCGAGCCGACCTCCATAACCGACGTCTATGCCCTGATCAAGCTTCTGGCGACACGCCATTCGGAACGCTACTTCAAGGTTCTGGTCAACATGGCCCGGGATACGGACGACGCCCTGCAGGTGTTTGCCAAACTGTCGAACGTGACGAGCCGGTTTCTTGACATCTCTCTCGATTACCTTGGATGCGTGGTGCGCGACGATGCCGTGCTTGAAGCGGTGAAGAGCCAGAAGCCGGTGCTGGAGCTCTGCCCCGATTCGGCTGCGGCCGGCTGCTTCACCACGCTGGCGCGGCGCATCCTTGAAAACAGCGGCGAGCGGCGCGTGAAGGGGAACGTTCAGTTCTTCTTCCGGCGCTTCCTCGGCGCACCGGTGGAGAACCTATGAATTGCATGCTGAAGGCATACGAGCAGGAGGCCCAACGGTCGGTGGCCCAGACCCGCGACGAACTCATCGTGAACCATCTGCCACTGGTCAAATTCCTGGTCGGGCGGATTGCCTCCCAGCTTCCCCCGCATCTGGACCAGGAAGACCTCATGAGCGCGGCGATCATTGGTCTGATCACCGCTGCGGAGCGCTTTGACCCGACCCGGGGCGTACAGTTCAAGACTTTTGCCGAGCAGCGGATCCGGGGAACCATTATCGATGAACTCCGTTCCCAGGACTGGCTGACCCGGTCTCTGCGGGACAAGTTCAAGAAACTGGAGAAGGAATTCGTGCTCCTGGAGCACCAGTTGGGGCGCAATCCCACCAGCGAAGAGGTGGCCACCGCCCTCAAGATGAGTGTGGACGAGTATTACCAGATGCTGGAGGAGATTCATCTCCTCTCCTTCGTCAGTCTGGATGAGTCCTGGGAGGACGACGACGGCAGCCCCTTCGGGCTCCTGGATATCCTGGCCGACACCTCCATCGAGAACCCCCAGAGCCAGCTCATGGCGCGCCAGATGCTCGATTCGCTCACCGAGTCCATTGAGTCGCTTCCCGAAAAGGAACGGTTGGTCATTACCCTCTACTACTACGAGGAACTGAACCTGAAGGAAATCGGCGCCGTGCTGGAACTGTCGGAGTCGCGCATCTCCCAGCTTCACAGCCAGGCCATCGTGCGGCTGCGGGCCAAGATGAAGAACATGAGGTAGGGGCGGCGCCCCGTGGAGGATACTCTATGAACAGCGGCATCTATTCGGCACTTTCCGGCAATATCGCAGCCATGAAGCGGCTCGACGTCCTTTCCAACAACCTGGCCAACGTGAACACCCCCGGCTTCAAGAAGGACCGGATGACCTTCGAAAGCCTCCTCCAGGCCGCCGGCAAGGTTCCCCAGGCCGGCACAACCGACGCTCCGGTCTACTCCGAAACCGCATTTTTCACCGACCATTCCCGTGGCTCGGTCTCCCAGACCGGCAATACGTTCGATCTGGCCATCGACGGCGACGGTTTCTTCGTGGTCAACACTCCTGAAGGGAAGGCATACACCCGGCAGGGGAACTTCAAGCTCGACGCAACGGGCAAGCTGGTGACCGCAGATGGTTACGAGGTTTCGGGCGGCGGTCCCATCGTCATCAACGGGAGTCGGGTGGAGATCAACGCCAGGGGGGAAATCCTGGTGGACGGCAGTCCGGTGGGAACTCTGGAGGTGGTTGATTTCCCCAAGCCCTACGCCCTCCAGAAGAACGGCAACGCCCTCTTCGTGCCCACCGATCCCCAGGCCGTGCCGCAGCCCGTACAGGGCGAGCCGGTGCGCCAGGGCTACCTGGAGCTGTCGAACGTGAGTGCCATCCAGGAGATGGTCCAACTGATCGAGACCCAGCGTTTCTTTGAAATGTGCTCGAAGGCGGTCAAAGCCTACGACGATATGGCCGGCAAGGCTGCCAACGAAGTCGGCAAAATCTAGGGATCCGGGACCTGTAATCCCGAGGGCGGATCGCGTCCGCCCAAGGCGCGCGCAATGCGCCCCTACAGAGTGCACAGGAACCATACAAGGAGAAAAACATGATCAGAGCATTGTGGACGGCGGCCTCAGGGATGCAGGCCCAGCAGACGAACATCGACGTCGTCGCCAACAACCTGGCCAACGTCAACACCGCGGGCTTCAAGAAGAGCCGAGCCGATTTCCAGGATCTCATGTACCAGAACCTGAAAACCTCCGGCGCCCCCTCCACGAGCTCGACCCAGGTACCGAGCGGCATCCAGATCGGCCTCGGCGCCAAGCTGGCCGCCGTGACGAAGCTGTTCAGCGAGGGGAACATCAATCAGACCGGCAATGAGCTCGATATCGCCATCGAAGGGGACGGCTTCTTCCAGATCCAGATGCCCGACGGCACCACGACCTACTCCCGCGCCGGATCCTTCAAGCGCGACGACCAGGGCAGGGTGGTCACTTCCGACGGCTATCCCATGCTCCCCGAGCTGGTGGTGCCCAGTAACGCCACCTCCATCAGCGTTGGCAACGACGGCACCGTGTCGGTCACGCAGGCGGGCCAGACGTCGCCCACCAATATCGGCAACATTCAGCTGGCCACCTTCTCCAATCCGTCGGGGCTCACCGCCCTCGGGCGCAATCTCTTCCAGGAGTCGGATTCCTCGGGCACTCCCACCACCGGCACCCCGGGGCAGAACGGGATCGGCACGCTGGCCCAGGGGTTCCTGGAGATGAGCAACGTGAGCGTCATGGAAGAGATGGTGAACATGATCGTGGGGCAGCGGGCCTATGAAGTCAACTCCAAGGCGGTCCAGGCAGCCGACGAGATGCTCCAGCAGGCCAACAATCTGCGGCGGTAAGTGAACCGTGAACGGTAAACAGCTGGCAAAGGGATGGTCGGTGATGCGCGCCGCGGCGATGGCCCTCATCGCCTGCATGATGTGCATCGGGGTCGCGTTCGCGACCACCGGGACCCAGGTGGTCAAGGAAGCCGGGATTCGGGCCGTGGTTGCCGAGTACGTGCGGGAGCGGACCGCCGGACTGGGGGTCGAGACGGAGATCCGTAAGATGGCTCCCATTGGTGATCTGAAATTGCCGGCGGGGACGGTATCCTACGAGGTTCAGGCGCCCCGCTCCTGGGAAGGGTGGGGCCGGGCCAACCTGGCCCTGATCGTCCGGGTCGACGACCGGGTGCAGCGGAACATCCCCGTGACCGTCGACGTGGAAGCTCTGGCTGATGCGGTGGTTGCCGCCCATCCTCTGGCACGGGGAGACATTATCACCAGCGACGATGTGACAGTGCAGAAGCGGGATATCTCTTCGGTAAACGGCAGGGTGTACCGGAGCATCGACGAGGTGGTGGGCAAGCGCGTCAAGAATGCGGTTCGGGCCAATACCCCCCTGAGCGGCGCAAGCATTGAAAAGGTGCCCCTGGTGAAAAGCGGCCAACTGGTGACCATCATCGCCGAAAGTCCCGCCCTGCGCCTCACAGCCACCGGCAAGGCTCGGGGCAACGGCGCCGAGGGAGACATTATCAAGGTCCAGAATATGGGGTCCTTGAAGGAGATCCCCGCGCGGGTGATCGATGTGGGCACCGTGCAGGTGGATTTCTAGGGGGAAACGAGCCTTTTTCGCCTTGACGGCGTCAGGTTGAGGGTTTGCTTGTCAGGACGAAAAATCTCGTTTTCTGACAGGGAGTGAGGAGATACGTCAGTGAAACGATTGGCCATGTCAATAATCTGTCTCGCCCTGGCCGGCTGCGCCGTGGAGAAGACCGAGGTGCGGACACCGACCTTTGACGAACAGCTCCGGCCGGCCCCGCCCAGCTATGCCAACGGCTCCATCTGGCAGGCGTCAACCACCGGCCTTGCCGTCGATCACAAAGCACGCAGCCGGGGCGACATCATCACCGTCCTGATCGTCGAGCAGGCGAGCGCCAGCAAAGAGGCCACCACCGACACCGAGCGCAAGGCCGAGGTGTCGGCCAGCGTCCCCTATCTCATGGGGCTGGAAAAGAGCTCAACCCTTTTCAGCAAGCTGACCAACGCCAATCCCAACAACCTGCTCGGGGCCAGCACCAACTCCAAGTACGAAGGGAGTGGCGCCACCACCCGCAAGGAAAACCTGCTGGCAACCATGACGGCCAAGATTACCGATGTCCTTCCCAACGGCAACTTCCTGATCGAAGGCCGGCGTAACGTGAAGGTTAACAACGAAGACCAGATCCTGGTGCTCCAGGGGACCATCCGCCCCCGGGACGTATCTCCGGACAACACCATCAGCTCGACCATGATCGCCGACGCGCGGATTTCCTACACCGGCAACGGCGTCATCAGCGACCGGCAGCGGCCGGGGTGGCTCATGAATATCCTGGATTATATCTGGCCCTTCTAGTGGAGGGAAACGCGCCTTTTCCGCAATCTCGGCGTTGGGCGTCGGAATTTCCTTGTGCGGCGTACCCCGGTACGCCTCCGCGGAATTCCTAGCCCGCCTTGACCTTGCAAAAAAATCGCGTTTCCGGAACCGAAGGTGGTTTGAAAATGGATAAACCCATGAAACGAATTTTTGTAGTCTTAGTCATTCTTCTGGTGCTTCCCCAGTTGGCCCTGGCGATCAGGATCAAGGATATCGCCAGTTTTGACGGGGTACGGGACAACCAGCTCATCGGCTACGGCCTCATCGTGGGCCTGAACGGTACGGGCGACAGCGACCAGACCAAGTTTCCGGTCCAGTCCCTGGCCAACGTGCTGGAGCGGATGGGCATCACCGTGAACCGCGACGATATCAAGGTGAAGAACGTGGCCGCGGTCATGGTGACCGCCGAGCTTCCCCCCTTCTCCAAGCAGGGGACCAGAGTGGACGTGCTCGTCTCATCCCTGGGAGACGCCAAGAGCCTTGCCGGCGGCACGCTGCTCATGACCCCTCTCAAGGGAGCCGACGGCCAGGTCTATGCCGTGGCCCAGGGAGGTCTGCTCACCAACTCTTTCTCCTACGGCGGCCAGGCGGCAACGGCCCAGAAAAATCACCCCACGGCCGGCCGGATTCCCAACGGAGCGCTGGTGGAGCGGGAGCTGCCCAACGTCCTGGCGGATCGGTCGCAACTGCGGCTCAACCTGCACCAGCCGGATTTCACCACGGCCACGCGCATCGCCCGGGCGGTCAACGAACAGTTCAAGGCCGGCGTAGCCAGCTGCAATGATCCCGGTTCGGTCGTGATCTCCCTCCCCGACGCCTATCAAGGACGGGTGGTTGAGTTTGTCGCCGATATGGAGCGCCTCGAGGTTCGCCCCGATAATCCGGCGAAGGTGGTCCTGAACGAACGGACCGGCACCATCGTCATCGGCGAGAACGTCCGCATCGACACCGTTGCGGTCTCCCATGGCAACCTGACTCTCCTGATCAAGGAAACGCCGAGGGTTTCCCAACCCCAGCCTCTGAGCCGCACGGGCGAGACCGTCGTAGTGCCTCGCACCGGCATCAAGGTTTCCGAGGAGAGCGGCGGATTGGCCGTGTTGCGCGAAGGTGCCAGCATCGGTGACGTGGTGCGCGCCCTCAATGCCCTGGGGGTGACGCCGCGGGACCTGATCGGCATTCTCCAGGCAATCAAGGCTGCCGGGGCCATGCAGGCAGAACTGTCGGTCATCTGACACCTGTCCTTGACTATACAGTATTTGCTGCACGAGAGGGCGCCCGCGGGTGCCCTCTCGTGCAGTTTGGCACATAACATGCTGTCCTCAGAACAGGGCCGGTAAGGCTAAAGTTTTTCAGAAGTTGGCCGATAGGTGAATCATGCGTACAAGTATGCCGACCGAAACTCTCATGTCAGACGCCGAAACGGCACGCGTCCAGCAACTGGCTTCCCGGGCCGGGAAGGCCGAGCAGGAACGGATGGCGGCAAAAAAGGTGGCCCGGGAGTTCGAGGCCGTATTCATCGGAATGATGCTCAAGTCCATGCGCGACACCGTGGCCAAGGATGACCTCACCGGCGGCGGCAGGGGTGAAGAGATATTCCGCTCCATGCTCGACCAGGAGTATGCCACGGCCTGTGCGGCGTCGGGCGGGCTCGGGCTGGCCCCCCTCATCGAGCAGCAGCTCCTGCCCCACGAAACGCAACCCTCCGTAGTGCCGGCGGCGAAGCCGGACGCGGATAAAAAGACCGGTGCCCGATAGCCATGCTGATTGATAACGATATCGTATCCCTTTCCAGCGTGGGGGCGCTTCCCGTTGCACCGCCGAAGGCGGACGCGGGGCAAGCAGCAGCGGCCGGAACGACGCCGGTAGCGGAGCGGGTAGAGCTCTCCATCGGCAAGTCGGCCATTGACAGCCTGAAGGATGCGGCCGGCAACGGCGAGTCATTCCGTGCCGAGCGGGTAGCGGAGGTCAGGCAGCAGATGATCGAAGGGGCGTACCGGGTCGACGCCCGCTCGGTGGCGATGCGCATGATAGGAACGAACGTTTAGCGAGAGGAGAAGCAGGGGATGGACAAAGGACTGTCACGGCTTGTTGAGCTTCTGAACGCCCGGGGGGCGAGCATGGAGGAAATGGTCAGGCTGCTGGAAGAGGAACGCGCGAGCATCGTGGCGCTCCAGGCCGAGCGCCTCCAGGCCGCGGTCGAGCAGAAGGTGCAGGTGGCGGCTCGCATGGAAGCACTGGACGGCGACTGCCGTCGGGTCATCGCCGACGAGGCCCGGGTCAGGGGCTTGGGCGAGGCAACCCTGTCACCCCTCCTGGCCGGAAACCCCTCGCCAGAGAAGACAGAGCTTGCCGGCCTCCAGACCAAGCTCTCGACCCTTGCCCAGGAGATAAAGGGAATGATTGCCGATAACCGGCGGCTGCTCGAAACTTCCATGGTTACGGTGGGTCGGTCCCTGGCATTTTTCCAGAGCCGGTTGACGGTTGCCGAGACGTATGGCAATTCCGGCTCCATGGTGGAACGTTCCTCCGGCGGCATCCTCCGGAAGGAGATCTGACATGAGTATCCTGAGCCTCCTCGACATAGCCAAATCGGGCATCACCGCGCAGCGTCTCGCTCTTGAGGTCACCAGCGAGAATATCACCAACGTGAACACGCCCGGCTATTCAAAGCAGACCACCGTCTTCACCACCGCCACCGTTTCACAGGAGCGAGGGTTCCCCCTCGGCAACGGGGTAAGGGTCGCGGAAATCCAGCGGGCCTATGACGATTTCCTCCAGATGCAGCTCAAGTCCGAAAACACCACCAAGGGGTGGAGCGACACGGTGCTTGCCTCCATGACGCGGGCCGAGCAGCTCTTCAACGAGTTTACCACCGATGGCCTGGGCAAGTCGCTGCAGGATTTTTTCAGTGCCTGGCAGGATCTGACCGCCAACCCCCAAGGCCAGCCCGAGCGGCAGGCGATCCTGGCGCGGGGACAGCAGCTTGCGGACCAGTTCAAGCGGGTCAACAGCTACCTCAATGACATCAGGACCGAGGCAAACCAGTCCCTGGAGGGGGTTACCGCCGACGTCAACGACAAGCTGCGGAAGATTGCCTCCCTCAACGAGCAGATCAAGCAGATCGAGGTTCAGGGCGCCCGGGCCAATGAGCTGCGCGATCAGCGCGATCTGGCCGTGCGCCAGCTCGCCGAAAAGGTCGGCATCACGTACATGGAGCAGACCGACGGCACCCTTAACGTGAGCCTCTCCCTCGGCCAGCCGCTGGTTCTGGGTAAGGATGCGGCAGTCCTTTCGCTGCAGCCCGATGCGGCCAATTCGGGCTTTTACAGGATCTACTCCACCGCCCCAGGCGGCAAGACTGCCGTGGACATCAGCTCCATCGTGGGAGGGCCGGGGAACGGCCAGGGTGAAATGGGGGGGACGCTCCAGGTCCGTGATTCTCTGGTGAACGGCTTTCTGGCCGACCTCGACGAGTTGGCCTATACGCTGGCAACCGAGGTGAACGCAGTGCACTCCAGCGGCTTCGGCCTCACCGGCTCCACTGGCCTCGACTTCTTCTCCACGCCGGCGACCATGGCGGGATACAGCGGGCTGGGCGGGATATCCGTCGCCATCTCCAATAGCAACGACATTGCCGCCGCCAATGCCGACCCCTCAGTGGGGGGGACCGGCAACAACACCAATGCCAAGGATATCGCCTCCCTGTTCGACAAGATCCTGCCCCTGTCGGGCGGAAATATGACCCTCGGCGGTTTCTACAACTCCCTGGTGGGGAAGGTGGGCGTATCGGTCCAGAATGCAGAGCGGAGCGCAACGCTGTCCGAGGGCGTTCTGAAGCAGTTGGACAATCTGCGTGAATCCCAATCGGGGGTCTCTCTGGATGAGGAGCTGGCAAACCTCATCAAGTATCAGAAGGCCTTTGAGGGGGCCGCGAAACTCATCAATACGGGAACCGAGATGATGGATGTCATCCTCGGGCTCGTTCGATAGGAAGGTGCCATGAGAGTTACTCAAAACACCACGGCAAACCTGGTTCTCAACAGCCTTCAGACGATCAGGCGGAGGACCGAAGAGCTGGAGCAGCAGGCTGCCACTGGCGTGAAGATCAACGCGCCGGGGGACGATCCGGTCACCGCCCAGCAGATTCTCCACATGAAATCGCTCATGGCGGCAGGGGACCAGTATTCGCGCAATATCTCCAACGGCATTTCCTGGCTCTCCATGACCGAGGCAGCCATGGACGAGATGGGGAACGTGCTCACCCGGGCCAAGGAGCTGACGGTACAGATGGCCAACGCCACCAGCGACGCCAAGGCCCGGGAGTCGGGCATGAACGAGATCGTCCAGCTCCGCAATCAGCTCATTCAGCTCGGCAACACCCAGCTCAACGGTCGCTACGTGTTCGGAGGATTCAAGAACGACACCCCTCCCTTCGATTCAACGGGCGCTTTCAACGGCACCGATGACAGCATTACCATCGAGATCGACCGGGGGGCCTTCGTGCCGATCAACTACTCCGGCGGCGAGCTGCTCAGGGGGGGGACTCCGCCGGGCTCCACCGGCACAGACATTATCGGGGTGTTCGACAACCTGATCACCGCTTTGGGTGCCAACGACCAGACCGCCGTCCAGGCGGAACTGCCGAACCTGGAGGATGCCCTTTCCCAGGTCCTGTCTACCCGCACCGATCTCGGTGCCCGCATGAACCGGCTCGAAGGTCAGAAGAACGTCATCGAGGAGATGAAGTTCAGTCTCACAAAAGTCCTCTCCGACAAGCAGGATGTGGACTTCATGCAGGTCATCAGCGACCTGACCAAGCAGCAGACGGCCTTTGAAGCGGCAATCGCGGCATCGGGGAAAATTTCACAGATTTCACTTCTTGACTACCTCTCGTAGGGGGAAGGGCGCCAGGAGGGCGTATGTTAGTACTGACCAGAAAAATGGGAGAAGTAGTCACCATCGGCGATTCCATCAGGATCAAGGTGGTGGAGATGAAAGGAAACCAAGTGCGGCTCGGCATCGAGGCTCCCAACGACATGCGCATCTACCGTGAGGAAATCTATATCAAGGTTCAGCGCGAAAACCAGATTGCCGCTTCGTGGAGCCTGGCGGACCTGGAGAAGGCGGTAACCTGCCTCGGCGCGGACGGGAAGGAGTAATAACGTGAACGTGACCACCACGCGCTTCGGCGAGATAGCAGTTGAAGAGGCGAAAATCATCACCCTCCCCGACGGGATGCTCGGATTCTCCGAGAAACGCTTTGTCCTGCTCACCCCGCAAAACATAACTCCCTTCTGTTGGCTCCAGTCAGTGGAAAACCCGGAACTGGCCTTCGTGGTGGTAGACACCAAGGAGTGTGCGTCGGACTATGCGGTGAAGCTCACCGCCGAGGAGAGCGAAAAGCTCTGCGTGAACGACGGCGATGAGGTAGTGCTGCTGGCGGTCGTGACCATGGCCTCCGATCCCTTCAATATTACGGTCAACCTCCAGGGGCCCATCGCTCTCAACCCGAAGCGGATGCTTGCCAAGCAGATCGTTCTGGAGGGGAGCAGGTATACCACCAAGCATCCCTTCTTTGATCAGGCTGCCAGGAGCAAGGCGCCCGGCAAGAGGAACGCGTCCGGCGAGGTTACGGCGGCGTGATCTGGTAACCAGCTGTAATCTTTGAACTGCCTTCCTGTTGTTCGTGGGAAGGCAGTTTTTTGCGAAAAAAATGAAGACGCAGCGATTTTTTTTCTAAAGCTTTTCCGGCTGCCGCCGATACGTGAACTAAAAGGCGGCGCTTCGCACGCTGACCGAAGATGAAAGCTGAAAGACGGGGCGTGAACGGCAACCGCGTCGGGCCCGGGTGGGCGCCGGCAACGTCAAGGCTTTCGGCTCACACACCCAAGGGGTAAGGAAACCCCGAATCACACTCAAGGAGGAAGTACACCATGGCACTCACAGTCAACACCAACGTCGCATCCATCAACGCCCAGCGGAACCTCAACGTAACTCAGCTCGCACTCGGCAAGTCCCTCGAGCGCCTCTCCTCCGGCTACCGGATCAACCGCGCCGGTGACGACGCCGCCGGTCTGGCCATCTCCGAGAACATGAGAGCCCAAGTCCGCTCCATGAACCAGGCCGTCCGTAACGCCAACGACGGCGTGTCGCTTGTGCAGACCGCTGAAGGCGCGCTGAACGAGGTCAGCAACATCCTGGTCCGGATGAGGGAGCTCGCCACCCAGGCCGCTACCGGTACCGTTTCTTCCGAGCAGCGTGGTTACATCGACTCCGAGTTCCAGGCCCTCAAGGGCGAGATCGACCGGATCGCCAGCTCCAGCGAGTTCAACGGCGCCAAGCTGCTGGACGGCACCTCCGCCACCTACTCGTTCCAGGTCGGTTCCCGCAACACCGGCAATGACGTGATCTCCGTCTCCATCAGCGCCGCCGGCGCCAGCTCCATCGGCGTGGGAACCGCCAGCGTCACCGGCAACAACGGTGCCGCCGCCAAGGCCGCCCTCGACTCCATCGACTCGGCAATCGCGAACGTGTCGAGCATCCGTGGTACCCTGGGTGCGGTCCAGAACCGCCTCCAGTCCACCATCAACAACCTCCAGGTGTCGGTGGAGAACCTCTCCGCCGCCGAATCCCGGATCCGCGACGTTGACGTTGCTTCCGAGACCGCAGCCCTGACCCGTGCCCAGATCCTGACCCAGGCCGGCACCGCCATCCTGGCCCAGGCCAACCAGACCCCGCAGTCGGCCCTTTCGCTCCTGCGTTAATCCGACTGGCAGCTCAGGTCATGCAGAGGGAGGGAGGCTTTGCCTCCCTCCCTCTTTTTGTGCATGAGGCGTACGCTGTCCCGCACCTACTTCTCCCGTAGCATTTCTTGTCGAAAATCTGACTTTTACTGTCCTGCTTCAGTGCAGACTCGGTCGGATTTTTGACTCCTTCCGCCACTCATCACTAAAGTTTTTCCCAGTCAGGTCGATACATATAAACAGGGGCAGCACCCCGGCAGGGTGATGCACCCACGGCAAGGGAGCTGCGTGGCCTGGAAGCGCCATACTCCTTCCCCGGAAGCGTTTTTTTGCCGTACTGTTCAAGGTGGAGCCGGTTTTGCATCTCCGGTTCCCGAGGAGGAAACGCACATGGCAAGTGTATCGTTTGGCGGATTGGCAACGGGACTGGACTCAAATACGCTCATTTCCCAGCTTATGTACCTGGAGCGCGCACCCGAGCGGATCCTGGAGAGCAAGAAGAGCACGATCAGCAGTCAGATCGATGTCTATACTCAGGTCACGAACTTGCTGAATTCGTTCAAGACCCTGGCTGCCGGGATGAATACCGCCACCGGTTTCATGGGCAAGACCACGTCAGTGGGGGACAGTACGGTCGCGACGGCCACATCGTCCAGCATCGCATCGCCGGGCAGCTTTAACCTGACGGTGAACTCCCTGGCAAAGAACGAGCGGCAGGTTGTTGACCAGGGATATGCCTCGGCAGACGCGCTCAATTTCAAGACCGGCACCTTCACCATCAGCGGCGTGGCCACTCCCATCACCATTGCCGAAGGCCAGAATTCCCTTCAGGGGATCGCCTCGGCCATCAATGCTTCCGGTGCGAACGTGACCGCGTCGATCATCAACGACGGTTCGGCGAATCCCTACCGGCTTGTTATCACCGGCAAGGACACGAACAATTACACCCTGAACTTCTCGGGGCTCACCGGCGATCCGGCCAGCGGCTCCGCCTATACCACGCCCACCATCACCAAGTCGGGTCCGACCTACCAGGCGGGAGCGGCTGCCAGTTTCTCCGTAAACGGCATCGCCATTACCAAGACCTCCAACATCGTCACCGACGTAATCCCGGGCGTGACTCTCACCCTGCTCAAGGAGGGGGGGGCAACCACTACGGTGACCGTGGGGAACGACACATCCGGCGTCACCAAGAAGATCAACGACTTTGTCGGCGCCTACAACGCAGCCATGTCGCAGATCAACAAGCAGTCCGAATACAATGCGACCACCAAGAAAGGAGGGGTCCTCTCCGGGGACTCTACCCTCCGCAGCGTGAAGACGCAGCTCCAGAACGTCCTGACCACTCCCGTGGCAGGGATAACCGGCAAATACTCCACCCTGGCCGATATCGGCATTACTACCGACCGGTCCAACGGCACGCTCACCGTTGACGCGACCAAGCTTGCCGATGCACTGGGCAGCAATTTCAACGATGTGGTGGAGCTCTTTACGAAAAACGGCGGCGTCTCCAACCTGGACACGGAAAAATATGGCGTTGCCGAGCAATTCAGGAAGGTCATCGATCGCTTTACCCATGCCTACGAGGGGCCGTCCTCCACTGCCAACGGCATCATTTCGAGTCGGGTGCGGGGGCTCAACGACACCATCAAGAGCATCGACGATCAGATCGATGCCATGGAAGTGAGGATGGAGCGCAAGGAAGAGGCCCTGAAGAAGCAGTTTACCGCCATGGAGACCCTTGTCAGCAGTCTTACAACGCAGGGGAATTCGCTTATAAGTTACCTGTACGGGTCGTAGCGATCGCACGAGTCAACACCAGGAGGAACAGGAATGCTGACCCCTTTCAACCAGTATCAGAACACCCAGGTCGGGACTGCCAGCCCGGAAAAGATCCTGATCATGCTCTATGACGGCGCTATCAACTTTTCGAAGATCGCCCTCGAGCGAATG
The DNA here is from genome assembly GCF_000007985.2 of Geobacter sulfurreducens PCA. NCBI lineage: Bacteria > Pseudomonadati > Thermodesulfobacteriota > Desulfuromonadia > Geobacterales > Geobacteraceae > Geobacter > Geobacter sulfurreducens. The sequence goes on along the minus strand of NC_002939.5, from coordinate 3,342,738 downwards.
GAGAAAAAAGATCTCGCCGGTAAGGGAAAGTACATCAGCAAGGCCCAGGCAATCGTTTCCGAATTGATGAATACCCTCAATCATGACGTGGGCGGCGGCATCGCGCAGCGCCTCGAGCAGCTTTATATCTATGTCATTGATGAGTATATCAACGCCAACATCAACAATTCGCCCCGGGCTCTGGAGAACGCGATCAGGATCCTGACCGTGCTCCGCGATTCCTGGGTCGAGGCGATCGATATCTGGAAGCGGGAGCGCGACGCCGTACCCCCTTCCGTGCATCAGCCGGGTTACGTGGCGGGACAGGCACGATGACAGCCGCGGACCTGACGGCATTACTGGCCAGTGGTGAAGAGCTCTACAACCTTCTCTTGTCCGAGGCGGAGGCGCTGCTGCGCAACTTCGACACCAACAGCTCCGAGGATTTCGAACAGGCGGTGGCGTGCCGCGAACGCATCATGACGTCCCTCGATGATTTTAACGGCCGCCTTTCCTCTCTGGCCTCCCAGGACAGTGGGCACGGGGATGCCGAGCAACTCCTGTCGTCATTTCGTCGTCTCCAGGAGGAGTCGACCAAGAAAATCGTCGAGCTTGACTCCCTCGTAATCGCCCTTGCCCGAGAACGCCTTGTTACCCTCGGCGAGGAGATGTCGGCCCTTGCCCGGGGCAGAAGCGCCCTCCATAGTTATGAGGGAGGACGGGAGGAGAGGCACAACATGAGCAGGACCGCCTGAGACCGGGCGGCCGTGCGGACCGGCTTGTCACTGGGCGCACAGCACCACATGCAAGGAGGCATTTGATGAATACCTATGCTGAAGCCAACAAGCGGCAGACGCCGCCCGGCCAGACCCCGGAAGACGGAACACTGATCGTTCGGGCCGTCCTCGATGACGGGGCCTCGCACGCTGCCGAACTGCAGCGGTTCACGCTGACCACGGCCGGCCTGTTCCGGGCGGGTAACGAGCGAGCGGCCCTGGACCACTATATTGAACTCCTGGGCGGTTTCGATATGCTCATCAGGGCGCTTGCCGATGTCGCCTTCGTACTCGGCGTCGATTTCTCCACCACCCCTGTCGGCAACGTGACGCTTGAGCGATTCGTGAGTCAACTCAACACGCTCCTCCAGGAAACCATGGCCGCCCAGCAGCGCAAAGACTGGGTCCTGATAGCCGATCTCCTCGAATACGAGCTCGCACCTCACCTGGAGCAGTGGCGGGAACTGTTTGCCGCGCTCGGGGATAAGGCTGCCCGTTGATCCCGGAGTACCGCCATGTCCGCTGATGGTTCCGAGTACGGACGGTACTTCGAGCAGCTCCAGAAGGTCAATCTCACGGTACGGCTGGGCGATACCGGCTCGTTTGACGGAACTGCCGCCATTACCTCGCTGAAGGGAAGCCTTGCCTGGCTCGAGTTGTTCGGCGCCGAGCAGCCGCCCCCCAATACACTCAGCGAGGGTGCCGAGGTTTCCGTCTCCGTCTGGACCGGAGGGGCCCTCTGCCGGTGCGATGGCCGGGTTGAGACGCTGCGTGACGACCGGCAGTTCGCCATCCGTCTCGTGGGAAGGGTTCGTGAGCTGCAGCGGCGCGAATATTTTCGCCTCGACGTCTCGATTCCGTTCAGCTACGAACTGCTGGCGGGGGTGTCGCCCGAAGAAGCCCAGGAGCGTTGGCTTCACGAGAGAATGGACTCATGGCGCTCTCCGGCAATGGTCCAGGAGGGGTCAAGCTGGCGGGTCGTGGACTGGAACGGTCGCGACATCCCATCCGCCCGGGCCAATCTGAGCGGCGGCGGCATGAGGTTCAGGGTTTCCGAGGATGTGGCATCGGGGACCCTCATGCTGGTCAGTCTCTTTCTCCCGCATCCCCAGCCCCGGGTGATCTGCGTCCTGGCCGAGGCCCTGCGCTGCGCCGAAATCACTCTTACGCTCCAGGCGGGAACCCACTACTCCCTCTCCATGAGGTTCATCACCATCAGCGACAAGGACCGCGAAGCGGTCATCTCCTACCTTTTTTCCGAGCAGCGTCGTGAGTTGATGTCGAAAAGCGATCGTTTTCAGATCGGGGGACGACGGTGAGCGCAGACCGGCCGGGGGCTCCGTCCTCCGGGGTGCGGATCATGCACGGCCGCAGGGGGCACCCTACGGCCCTGGTCATGGGCGAGGACGGCACCGAGACCTGTCTTCACTCCCTCTACGATCCGATCCACGAGGCAGACTCCTTTGTTGCGGGGCCAGTGGATGCTGCGGTCCTCGTTTTCCTCGGTACCGGCCTCGGCTACCACCTGCCCCGGTCCCTGGCGAACAATCCGCACGTCAGCCGCGTCATCCTCGTGGAGCGGTACCCGGAGCTGGCCGAACTTGCCGCGGCCCGGCTCGCCCAAGGATGGAGCGGACGGATCGACGTGGTTACGCTTCCCTCAGCCGGCAGGTTTCCACCTGACCCTGAGGAGCTTGATGCCGCAGCACTGTATGTCGTCCCCCATCCTCCCTCCGTGCGGGCACACCCTGCCTGGTACGACCACTACCGCATCCTGCTTGCCACCGTGGGACGGACGAATTCCGCCACGGATCGCCCGCACGCGGCTGGGCGCCCCTTCACGATCCTTGTTCCCTTTGAAGCCTACTATGTCCAGCGAGAGTGTATCCACGGGCTCGAATCCCTGGGGCACCGGGTCGTTGTTCTGGACTGCCGGGGGCGAGAAGGGGACGAAGCATCGCTTTTCGGTGAGGCGCTCCGTGGCGAACGGCCAGACCTGGTGCTGAGCGTCAACATGCGCGGTCTCGACCGGCGCGGCGTTGCGGCGGAAATGTTGCGGCGGCTCGGTATCCCGCTCGCCCTCTGGTTCGTGGACTCGCCGGAATTCATCCTCTACGGTGAGGCGTTGCCTCCCGCCGACGGATGCCATGTCTTTCTGTGGGAAAAGAGCTACCTGCCTGCAGTGGCCGCGCAGGGGTACCGGGTGTCGTACCTGCCGCTGGCAGCCGATGTCGGTTTGGCCAAGGCAGCCCGCGTGGATGAACGGTTCAGCGCAGGATTGTCCTTTGTGGGAAACTCGCTGGTGAGCGGTTTTCTGGCCCGTCTGGCCGTCAAGTTTCCGGTTACGCCTCAGGTCATGGCGTTCGCCGGCGAGGCGGTTGAGCGAATCATCGCCGCCCGGGGCGACCAGCTGCGGCTTGCCGACCAGCTTGTGGCCGAGGGTGCCCGTTTTCTGCCGGATGATGATGCCCGTCTTTTCTTCCGGGCCTACCTGCTCCACAGCGCCACCTCCGCCTACCGGACAAGGCTTCTGGGGCAGTTGCTTCCCCTGGGGCTTACCTTTTTCGGCGATCCGGACGGTTGGCGAAAGGTGTTCGGCAGCACCATAGATGCCCGTCCCGACGTGAATTACTTCAGGGAAACCCCGGCGGTCTACGCTTCCAGCGCTGTGAATGTCAACGCCACCAGCCTCCAGATGCCCCACACTGTCAACCAGCGGGTCTTTGACGTGCCCCTGTGCGGCGGTTTTCTCCTGACCGACCGGCAAGGGGCTCTGGATGAGCTCTTTGCCGAGAATGAGGTGGCGCTTTACGACGGGATCAGCGATGTGGCTGAAACGGCCCGGTTTTACCTGGAGCGGAAGGGGTTGCGACGGGAGATCGCGGAACGTGCCCGGTGCAGAGTGCTTGGCGAGCACACCTACGGGCACCGGATGCAGAAGGTGATTGCAGAGATTTTCGGGCGCCCGGTCTAGGGCCGGCCACGATTATCGCCGCGGGCGCACTGCTCCCGCTGCAGGTACTTTTTCACGGTTCTCCGGTCGAGATTGGCCCGCCTCGCCACCTCCTCGAAAGTCCCGTGGCGTTCATAGAGCAGGCGACAATATCCTGCCAGCAGTTCCTGAGCGTCACACTCCCTCTCTGCCGCCTCTTTGAGATACCGCGGCAAGTCACCGGCCGGTTCCGGTTTCGCCTCACCCCGGTAGTGTCCCGTCACCAGCACCCGCCGTACCGCCTGCTCCAGTTCCCGCACATTCCCCGGCCAGTGATACTCTTTCCCCACATCGCGCTCGATGGCCCGACGCAGCACTTGTACCTCCTTGTCCGGAGCAGCACCCGCCAGTCGGCGGAGGATGCCAGCGATGAGCTCGTTCAGTTCCTCGGGGCGCTCCCGTACCCGCTGCCGTAAAGGCGGAATGGTGATGACATCCGAACAAAGACGGTAGTAGAAGTCATCCCTGAACGCTCCCTCTTGGCGCAGGCGGGTCAGGTCTCGATTGGTGGCCGCGATGAGCCGTCCGCTGAAGCGGAGCCGCTGGTGACTTCCCACGGGGGAGAAAATCCGCTCTTGCACCACTTGTAGAAGTTTTACCTGTACCGGCAGTGAAACCTCGCCTATCTCGTCCAGGAATATGGCGCCGTGGGGAGTGCAACGACTGAAGACACCCTCGTGGTGGTCAATGGCACCGGTAAAGGCTCCCTTCCGGTGGCCGAAGAGCTCTGACTCCAGAATTCCCTCCGGGTACTGGGACAGGTTCACCGCCAGAAAGTTGCGGGTGAAACTCTCGCTGAACCGGCCGCTTCCCGGGTCAAAGGGGATGAACCCCGAACGGCCGATGGCCGCAGCAGCTGTGCCCTTGCCGGTGCCGGTCTCCCCGAGGATCAGAACGGAAAAGTCCTCCATGCGGTCCCAGAGATGCTGCTCGAACCAACGGATGTTGTGGGTGAAAAGGGTCTGCCAGAGATGTTCGCGCACCCGCCGCAGGGAAGCGCTGGAGCCGGCAAGTCCCTCGCGGATGAAGTAAAAGGCCCGGCGAATCTGGTAGAAGAGGGCAAGATAGCGGCGACTTTCACCACCCGGGAATCCCGCCTCGTCGAATGCGGCTTGGAATTTCCCGGCAAAGGGGACGGGGCAGGGCGTGTCGCCGGCCGCGGCCTGGTCGCGGATCAGCCGGTCGAAATCGTCGAGAAAACGGTGGTACAGATCAAAGAGGAGCACCGTTCGTATCGTTTCCCTCTCTGAGACTGGGACGCGGGTCAGACTGCCGCTCAGGGCTTCCCGCAGGGCGGCGGAGCGGTCCGCCACGCGGGCTATGGCGGCATCCAGCGCGCCTTTGCGGTCGACATCGTTTCCGGCCAGGGACTGGTCAAGCTCATCCCGGCTTTCGCTGAAGGGGTTGAGAAAGGCGGCCCGGGCGACCCGGCTGAAAAACTCACGCTCGGAATGCAGGATGGCTGTTAAACGCGTCATGCATTTTATGTATAGTATGTATGCATTAAATGTCAATATGGCTCGTGGAAAAGTGCCCCGGCTTCGGAGCTGCAGGAGCTAACCTCTTGACAGGATGATAGAATCTAGTGCATGGGGGGCTTGGCACATTCCCGGCAAAGGAGGAGGGAATCCAACATCCATTCTCCGGGGGATCCATGAGCGTCATAGACATTCATTGTCACACCGCAGGGGTCGGAGCCGGCGGCAGCGGCTGCTTCATTTCGACCCGTCTGAGGGAAAGCTGGAGGTACCGGTTCTATCTGGCATCCTTCGGAGTCACCGATGCGGAGCTCGAACGGGAAGGGGACGGCCTGGTCCTGCGCCGCCTTGCGGAACGGTTGGCAGTCTCGACCCGGGTCCAGGCCGCCGTGGTGCTGGCACTGGACGGTGCCATCGACTCCCGGGGAAACCTGGACCAGACCCGGACCGAATTGTTCATTCCCAATGACTTTCTCTCCGGCCAGTGTCGCAGGTATCCCAACCTCCTGTTCGGCGCCAGCGTCAACCCCCTGCGGCCCGACGCCCTGGACCGGCTCGATGCCGCGGCTGCCGCCAGCGCGGTGCTGGTCAAGTGGCTGCCCTCGATCCAGGGAACCGATCCGGCGGACCGGCGGCTGGTTCCCTTTTACCGGCGCCTTGCGGAACTCGGGTTGCCGCTGCTCACCCACACCGGCGAGGAGCAATCATTCACCCGGGCTGACAACAGTCTGTCAGATCCGAACCGCCTCCGCCTGCCCCTCGATGAAGGGGTTACGGTCATTGCCGCCCACTGTGCCACCAGCGGCAGGAGCGAGGGCCAACGGAACCGGCACCGGCTTCTGGCCCTGTTTGCAGCCTATCCCAACCTCCATGCCGATATCTCATCCCTTACCCAGGTTAACCGCCTGGGGCACCTTCAATGGGTCCTGAAGCACCGGGAACTCCACGAGCGGCTCCTGTACGGCACCGATATGCCCTTGCCCGCCACGGCGCTCACCTCGCCCTGGTTTCACCTCTTCTCTCTCGGTCCGTTCGCAGCCAGGCGCCTGGCTGCCATCCGCAACCCCTGGGACCGGGACGTGGCCCTGAAGCTGGCATTAGGGATGCCCGAGCAGATTCTACACAACGCGGCCGGTCTCTTGCGACTCGCCTGACGACACCGAGGTTACCATGAACTCCACAGACACCGGAACTGACACACTCCCTTCATCGTTCAAACGCCTCAATCTTGCTCAGGCCCTTGGGGCGCTGAACGACAACGTCATCAAGCTGATCATAGTCTTCTTTCTCATCAGTCATTTCGGTCAGGAGCGGGCGGCAACCGTGGCCGCCATCGGCAGCGCCGCCTTTGTGGCCCCGTTCCTCTTTTTTTCGGCCCTGGCCGGTTCTCTTGCCGACCGGTTCCCCAAGGGATGGATCATCGTTCGGGTGAAGGCCTTAGAGGTCGGGATTGCGCTGCTGGCCGTGGCAGGTCTCCTGATCGCCAGCCCGTTGCTGCTCGGAGCGGTGATCTTTTTGCTTGGCACCCACAGCGCCCTCTTTGCGCCTGCAAAATACGGGGTAGTGCCGGAGTTGGTGGCGCGGGAGGAGCTCTCCCGGGCCAATAGCCTCCTGGAGATGTGGTCGTTCCTGGCAATCGTGGGGGGAACGGCCCTGGCACCGTTTCTGGTTCAACTGGCCGGCGGCCGCCATGGCGTTGCGCTACTGGCCGGAGTTGCGGTGGCCTTGTGCGGACTCCTGGTAGCCCGCACCCTGCCGGAAACCAGTGCCGCCGCGCCGGAGCGTCAGGTGGTGTTGTCCCCGGCCGCCTACTGGCGTACCCTGCGGAGCCTGAAGCATGACGGGTACCTTCTTCTGGCGGTGCTTGGCGCAGCCTATTTCCTGTTTGTGGGGGCCTTCTGCCAGCTGAATCTTTTGCCCTATGGCATGAAGCTGCTGGGGTTGCCCGAGGAACAGAGCGGCTATCTCTTCGTAGCGGCTGCCGTGGGGATCGGCGTCGGTTCCCTGCTTGCGGGGCGTCTCTCGGGACGTACGGTGGAATTCGGCGTAGTCCCCATCGGTGCCGCGGGGCTCACCCTCTGCTCGTTCCTGCTGGCAACGCTGCCGGCACATCTCCCTTCTGTCCTGGTCGCGGTGACCCTGTTCGGGATGAGTGCCGGTCTTTTCATCGTGCCCCTCCAATCCTTCATTCAGCTCCGCGCTCCCGCCGACCGGCGCGGGGAGATTCTTGCCGCCTCAACCTTCCTTAGCTGGGTCGGTGTGCTCCTTGCGTCGGCATTGCTCTGGACCCTCACCGGTCCGCTGGGGATCTCACCTGCAGGGTGTTTCGGCGTCCTGGGTGCCATCACCCTGGTGCTTACCCTGGCGACACTCCGGGTGCTCCCCGACTTCCTGCTCCGCTTCGTGGCCCTGGTTGCCATGCGGCTTTGCTACCGCCTTGCCGTCATCGATGACCGCCACGTGCCGGTGGAAGGAGGAGCGCTCCTGGTGGCCAACCACGTTTCCTGGCTCGACGCGCTGCTGCTCATCGCCACGCAGCAGCGGCGGATCCGCTTTGTCATGGAGCGGGAAATCTACCGTACCCCCGTTTTGAAGCAGCTCTGCTCTCTGATGGGGGTGATTCCGGTGTCGTCAAAGGACGGGAGGAAAGGGCTTCTGGAGTTCATCGCGAGCGCCCGCGGAGCACTGGACCAGGGATACCTGGTCTGCATTTTCGCCGAGGGGGCCATTACCCGCAACGGTATGCTCAACCAGTTCAAGGGCGGCTTCGAGCGGATCGTGAGGGGCACGAGCCATCCCATCATCCCGGTTTACATCGGCGGAGCGTGGGGGAGCATCCTCTCCTATGCCCACGGCAAGCTCCTTTCCCGTTTCCCGTCGCTTCTCCCCTACCGGGTGACGGTCCTCTTCGGTGCGCCGCTCCGGGCGGGGAGCAGTGTCCACGACGTGCGCCGGGCCGTGATGGAGCTTTCCTGTGCCTGGTTCCAGACCCGCAAGTCCCGGCGTCGTCCGCTGGGAGAGCTTTTCGCCGAAACAGCCCGGGAGAACTGGCACCGTCTCGCCGTGGCCGACACCGGCGGCCGGGAGCTCACCTACGGCAGAGCCCTGACCGGCGCCGTGGCCCTGGCGGCCAGACTGAAGCCTTTCACTGCCGGGCAGGAGATGGCAGGGGTCTGTCTGCCCCCCACCGTGGCGGGCGCCCTGGTCAATCTCGCCCTCACTCTCAACGGCACCGTGCCGGTGAACCTCAACTACACCGCTTCAGCCGACGGCATACGCTCATCGCTTGACCAGTGCGGCATCAAGGTAACCATAACCTCCCGGCGCTTTCAGGAGAAGCTCGGTTCGTTGCCGGAATTCCCCGGCGTTCTGTACGTGGAGGATCTCCTGGCAGGCCTGACCGGCGGCGACAAGTGCCAGGCTTTCCTGAAGGCCCGCTTTCTGCCTCTGCGCCTGCTGGCAGGAAAGGCCGGATTCAGCGCCGACCAGCCGGCCACGGTCATCTTCTCTTCGGGCAGCACCGGTGAGCCCAAAGGGGTGATGCTGTCGCACCACAACATCATCTCCAACCTGGAGGCGCTCCGCATGGTCTTCCGCGCTACCCGGCGGGACAATATCTGCTCTGCCCTGCCGTTCTTCCATTCCCTGGGATTCACCGGTACGCTCTGGCTGCCCCTTCTTTCCGGTTTTTCCGTGGTCTACCATGCCAATCCCCTGGACGGCGAGACCATTGCCGCGACGGTCCGGGAGCGGCGGTCGACGCTCCTCATCGCTACCCCCACCTTTCTGATGGCCTATCTCCGTCGGGCAAAGCCGGAGGATTTCGCGTCATTGCGGCTCGTCATCACCGGAGCCGAGAAATTGAAGCCGAAACTGGCCGACAGCTTCCAGGAGAAATTCGGCATCCGGCCCATGGAAGGATACGGTGCCACTGAGCTGTCGCCGGTCATCTCCCTGTCACTGCCCGACGTGGAGATCGACGGTGTCCGTCAGGCCGGTTTCCGGGAGGGGAGCGTGGGGCTGCCCGTCCCCGGCGTGGTGGTGAAGATCGTGGAGCCTGAAACCCTTGAGCCGGTTGCCGAAGGGGTGACGGGGCTGATCCTCGTCAAGGGGCCCAACGTCATGCTCGGCTACCTCGGCAAGCCGGAGAAGACCGCCGAGGTCATCCGCGATGGGTGGTACGTCACCGGTGACCTGGGATACCTGGACGACCATGGCTTCCTCCACATCACCGACCGCCTTTCACGCTTCAGTAAGGTCGCCGGAGAGATGGTTCCCCATGGCGCGGTCGAGGATGCCCTCCATGTCCGCCTGGGTCAGGCGGGGTTGGTGGCGGTGACCGGGGTTCCGGATGAACGGAAGGGGGAAAGGATTGTAGTGGTCTACACCCCCGAGGCAGGGGACGCCGAAACGCTCCACAGGTTCATGACGGAGAGCGAGTTGCCCAATCTCTGGAAACCGGCACGGGACTGTTACGTTGCAGTGGAGACGCTGCCGGTTCTCGGCACCGGCAAGCTCGATCTGCGGGGGGTAAGGGCTGTCGCGCTGGCGGCAGTGGGGCTGGGCGGGGGATCCGTGTGAAAAGAACCCGCACGAAGTCGGTTGTCGTGTTGTAGAAGGTGCAAACGGAACGAGACGCGGCCGCAGGGACGGGCGTTACTGCGCCCTCTCCGGTTCTCCCCGCTCCCCTTCGCCGGAGAGGAGAACGATATCCACCCGCCGGTTCTTGGAGCGGCCTTCAGCGGTGTTGTTGTCGGCGATGGGGCGGTATTCGCCGAAGCCGGCAGCTGAAATGGCACCGGGATCAAAGTCGTAGGAGCGGGTGAGGAAGTGGACAATGTTGGTGGCTCGGGCCGTGGAGAGTTCCCAGTTGGAGGGGAACTGGACCGAGCTGATCGGCATGGTGTCGGTATGCCCCTCTACCCGGACCGGGTTGGAGTAGGCGGACAGAGACTCGGCAACCTTGGCCAGGAGCGGATAGGCGCTTTCCTTGACGATGGCGCTCCCCGAGTCGAAGAACCCCGCTTCCTTGAGACTCACCACCAGACCCCGCCGGTTTATGCCCACATTAACCTTATCCTGGGCTCCCTGCTTGATGAGATAGGCCTCGATGGACGATTTGATGGCCTGGAAATCCTTCTCCGTTGCCCGGATCCTCCCCTTGCTGTCGGCATTTTTGCCCTGACCCCGTCCCTTGTTGGTGAGATCCGGCGCGATTGACGGCATGATCCGCATGTCGGACGAATCCAGTACTGCCGGCCGGGGTGCCGAGCCGGTGGCGGTGAACCCGAACGATTCCCGCATGGACTGCATGACTTGCTCGATCTTTTCCTTGTCCGACTGGCCCATGGCGTAGAGGGTCACGAACACGGCAAACAGCAGAGTGATGAAGTCCGCGTAGGAGACGAGCCACCGCTCGTGGTTGGGTTCTTTCTCATGCTTCTTCGGCTTGGCCATGACGGAATGCTATCCCTTCTTGTCACCGGCGCCGTGCTGGAGGAACGCCTTGAGCTTCTGCTCGATGAAGTGGGGGTTCTCGCCGTTCTGGATGGCGATGAGCCCTTCGATGATCATGTTCTTGCAGATGAGTTCTTCCTTGATGCCGTGCTTGATCTTTGTGCCGAAGGGGAGACAGATGATGTTGGCGGTCATGAGGCCGTAAATGGTCGCAACGAAGGCCACGGCAATACCTGCCCCCAGTTTGGAGGAGTCGGACAGGTTGCCCATGACGTGGATGAGACCGAGCACGGCACCGATGATACCGATGGTGGGGGCGTAGCCGCCGGCCGCCTCGAAGAACTCGGCGCTCTGCTTAGCGTGTTCTTCGTAGTAGGTGACCTCGATCTCCAGGGTTTCCCGCAGTTTCTGAGGGTCGATGCCGTCCACGACAAGGGATATCCCTTTCTTGGTGAAGGGATCCTTCACGTTCTGGGCTTCCTGCTCCAGAGAGATGAGGCCGTTGCGCCGGGCCTTGGCCGCGTAGCCGATCAGGTCCTTGATGACCTTTTCAGGGTCGTTCTGGGCCGGCATCAATACCTTTTTGATATCCTTGGCCGCGCCAATGATCGTCTTCATGGGGAAGCTGACGAACGCCGCCCCGAAGGTGCCCCCGAGCACGATGATGGCCGCTGTGGGCTGGATGAGGGCGGTCAGGTGCAAACCTTCCAGCAGCGCTCCGCCGAACACCGCCCCGAATCCCATGACGAGGCCTATGATTGTCGCTATGTCCATACGTCGCCTGACCTTTCCTGTTAGTCGGTGTTATGGCCCGGTTTCAAGGGGCAGCGGGGGAGGTAGCTTCCCTCCATCTTGCGCCGGAGATACTTGCGGCCGTGGCCGCCGAGAGCGCGTTTCATCACCGACGACTTGAAGCTGATGATACGGGCGACGATGGCGTCGGTTTTTTCGATGACCAAGTAGCGACGGCCGTTGGAAAGAACGATATGGGTGTCCGGGGTTTCCTCGATGGCCTCGATGAGATCCGGGTTCACGAAAAAAACATCGCCGTCGAGACGTGTCAGTCTGATCATTGGAGTTCCTCTTCAGAAAATGGTCCGCTATGATATCGTTTCGGCCGCGGACCGGAAAACTTTAGCTACAGCAGTGCCGCCAGGCAGCGCCCGGTCTCGTAAAGGGAACGCGTCTCCCGCGCGATCCGCCCCAGCTCCTCGCCGGTGATGTTTTCACGCATGAGCGTCAGGAATTCGGTGACCGGGGCCAGAGGTTCGTGACGATAGCCCATGAGCTTCACCTCCGCCTCGATGGCCGACTCCTTCTCGCCGAGGCGCCGGATCTCGTCCACGGGCAGGGGCTTTTTCCGAGCCGCCCGGATGATGGCCTCTGTTGCTTCAATCCCCCGCCCCGTGAGCTCCCAGAAGGCCCGCAAGGTCTCGTCGCCGGGAGCACCGCACCCCTTCGTGCTTCCGTCGAAACATCCCTTCCAGGCGGATTCGCGCCGCTTGACCTGCTCTTCTTCCCAGGCGTCCACATTGAACAGGCCATCCCATGTCAGGTATCCGTCGGGAGCAAATGAACTCCGATAGACCCTCACGCCGGAAAAATCGGCATTCCCCAACCCATCAGCGCCGGCCAGGATCATGCGGCAAGCCGAGAAGACCGCCTCGGGAGAAATGGTGTCGCGGCAGACCGGATCGGCGCAGACCAGGCTGTAGGGGCAGGGCGAGCAGGGCAGGTCGGGCTGGAGCGCCAGGTGCCCTTCGCCATAGGGGCCGGTGCAGCGGAAAAAAGCCGGGCCAATGCAGAGCATGACCGCGGGCACGCCGGCCGCGGCGGCGAAGTGCATGGTGCCGGTGTCGTTGGATACCAGGGCCGCGCAGCGCCCCACCAGGGAGTAGAGTTCTTCGATCCCGGTTTCGCCCACCGCGTCCACGGCCGGCATTTCCATGGCGGCCATAGCCTGCCCGGCCAGGTGCTTTTCCACGGGAGCCCCGAAGAGGATGGTCCGTACCCCCAGTTCCCGCTGGAGCCGATCCGAGATGCGGGCGAAGTGCTCGGCAGGCCAGATCCGGGTCGCCTCGCTGGCCCCCAGCTGCAGTCCCACGAGGCGCTGCCCCCTGAGCCCATGGCGGTCCAGGAAGTCGTCGGCGAATCGCTCCCCCTTCTCCGTGGCGACCAGTTCTACCCGGCGCCCGTCTGGAGGGACCTCGCCCAGCCGGGTGAAGATATCCACCAGGTTGATGGCGTTATACTTGCGGATGTTGTCGTTGAACCAGCTGAAGATGTACTGCCCCCAGAGGGTCACGATGTTCCGCTCCCCGGCCTCGTCGGCCGAGATGCCGGTGCGGCGGCGGCTCGTGACGCAGGAGGCGAAAAAGGCGGAGAGGCGCGAACAGGTGATGTTGACCAGCAGGTCGTAGCTCCCCTCCTCCAGCTTCCGGACGAACTCATCCATCTTGAGGTAGGGCACCAGGGGAGAATCGCCGGTGGCGATGTCCCAGGCGATGTCCTGCTTGTTGAGGACGATGGTTCGGTCGATGCCGGGGAGCAGCGGCAGGATGCCGCAAAAGCGGTCCTCCACGATGGCGGTGATCCGGGCGCCGGGGTGGGCGCGGCGCAACGCCCGCACCAGCGGCGTCGTCTGGATCAGGTCCCCGTATCGGGCTATGGCGAGAAGGGCGATCTCTTTCATTCCGGAATTTTCTCCCAGAGGACCTCGACGTTCTGGAGCATGAGGAACAGCTTTTCGGCCCGGGAGAGTTTCCCCTGGCCGGTCACGATGGTGCCGAGCACATCGTTGAGGGTGAACCAGCGCTGGTCGGGGAGCGTGGCGAGCAGGCCGGCGAGCCCGGGATGCCGGTCCAGGTCGGCCATGATTTCGTCCCGCTGGTCTGCCCGCTGTCGGATCCGCTCGGCCAGGTGGGGGAAGGTGCCAGTCATGAGGGCCACCAGTTCAGCCATGCGGTGTTCGTAGGTATGCTCAGCCAGGACCCGGGCCATGCCGCGGCCCGCAACCTGCCGCCGTTCTTCGGGATCGGCCAGGAAGCGGCTGATCTTTTCCCGTGCTTCGTCAAGACAGCCGAAGGTTTCCAGCTCTCCCTCATCGAACAGCTCCGGCAGAAGCGCGCGGCGGTCCACCAGCTGGAAGGCCCCGCAGGCGGCCAGCTCGAAGGTCCGGGGGTTCACGAAGTCTCCGTCGGGCACCACCCCGTCGCAGGTGGTGGAGGAGTGGAGGTTCAGGTTCACGGCTGACGCATTGAAAATCTTGACCGTGGTCTCCGTGTCGATTCGTGCGCCACCCCGCTGGATGAAGGGGACCAGGGGCGAGGGGAAGGGCCAGTCGCTCCCCCAGATCCGGAAGGGGAAGTCGGTGAGTCCCTTGAAGAATATCTGCCGGTTGTAGTAGCCGGCCCCCACGAAGGAAAGGGGGCTGCCGAACTCTTCCCGTTCGGCCGGGGTCAGCTCCATTGGCCGGTGGACCGACGGTTCGGCGCAGGTGGGGAGGTAGGCATAACGGGTAACCCCGGCCCGGGCCAGTTCAGCGGCGAAGTTGTCCGTCTGGATGCCGAAGAAATAGGACGCAGCCGGTGCCGAGTCGCGCCAGTAGGGGAGTACCCGGTAGTCCTCCACGAACCAGAATGCCGTGGGGATTCCCCGGGCCTCGATCCGTTTCATGGTCTCGGGGAGGAGCGGCGCCTGGGCCAGGGCCAGGATCATGTCGGGCCGGGTCTCCCGGGCCCGCAGCTCAACCGCCTGGGAGAGGAGCGAGGTGAGCCCGGCGTGGAACGCCCGGCGGCTCTGGTTGAAGATGAATTCCTTGCCGAAATCCATGGCCGCGGCCAGCCGTTCGCTCTCGAAGGGGATCACCTGGTGCCCCAGGGCCCGCAGGGCACGTGCCGCGTGGTGGGCCGCCGGCAGAGAGCCGCCGTAGATGGGGTTCACCAGCAGGATTTTGAGTCCCCCCCGGGCCGCCGGGTCGTATCCGTCGGCGTACTGGGCAAGGGTGGCCATGTCCGGGCTGATCCGGACCGTGGCCGGATGGGCCGTGGTGTTGCCCCGCAGGAGGTGGTTATGGCGGCGTCGGATCAAGTCGGCGGGAATCCCTGCCATCAGTTCGAAACGCTCCAGAACGGGTACCAGGTCCGACGCCTCCAGGGCGGCTTTCAACAGCGCCAGGCTTTTTTCGATGACCGTACCGCCAAAGCCGAGGGTTGCCAGTTCCCGCAGATGGTGGCCGAGGCCGAAGCCGACCACGGTGAGCGGGGCATCCGGCGTGAACCGCTCTGCCTGTGCCCGTGCCCATTCCTGGGCCTCCCGTGTGGGGTTGTAGGGGGAATGGAGCCAGACCTCGCCGCTGCGGGCCGTGGGCTCGCCGTTGCGGGCCTCGCCGAGATGGAGATCTCCGCCCGGCGTCACGGCCTCAAGGCATTCGGCCAGGGGCGGATTGCGGCGATGCAGGGCCGCTATGTTCTTCTCGAAATGGGACATGGCCAACCGTTCTGCCTTCCTACATGGCTTGGGTGATCGCTTCCCGCAATTCCAGCCCCCCTTCGTAGTCGGAGGCAAAGAGGAGCACCGTCTCGATGCTCGACAGGGCCTCGGCATAGCGGCCCGCCTTGAAGCGGATGCCTGCCTGGGCGAAGACCATGTCCAGGTCTGCGGGGTGGTGCATCAGGTACCGGTCGAGCCGTTCTCCCGCTTCATCGAACCGGCCGGTGGCATAGGAGAGCCGGATCAGTTCGTGAAGGGCCGTGAGGCCCTCGGGGTCCGCATCAACGGCCCGGGCAAGGAGGCTGAACGCCTCGTCATGCTTGTTTTGCATGTTCCGGACCATCCCGAGCCCGCAGAGAGCCTTTGCGTTGGCGGGGTCCGCCTTGAGGGCCCTGTTGAACCAAGTGACCGCCTTCACCTGTTTCCCCTGGACCAGCGATACCACTCCGAGCCCCACCAGGGCTTTGAGGTTTGCTCCGTCGGCATCCAGGGCTTCCAGGTAACGGGCGGCCGCCTCGTCGAGCCGTCCCAGCTGGGCAAGGCAGTCCCCCATGTCGGCCAGGGCCGATGAATCGCCGGCCTCTGCGACCCGGGAGAAGGCCGTCAGGGCCTCCTCGTACTTCCCGTCTTCCTTGAGCCTGCGGGCTTCAGCTTCCGTGGCTCTTTCACCCGGCTCTTGGTCCTGCTCCTCCAGCTTCGCCAGCAACTCCATGGCCCCGCTGTAATCGGGGGAGAACACCAGCAGCCGCTCCAGGGCGTCACGGGCCTCGGCGTTCCTGCCGGCCATGTGAAGGAGTCCGGCACTGGCAAAGAGGATGTCGATGTCGCCCGGATGATGGCGCAGGTATGACTCAAGTCGCTTGGCCGCCTCGCTGAAGCGTCCCAGCTCATAGGCAAGCCTCACCGATTCGTGCACTGCGGTCAGGTTCTCCGGCTCGGCCTCAAGCGCCCGGCCGTAGAGCTCGAACCCTTCCGCGTTCCGTCCCTGGGCGCAGCGGGCCATGCCCAGGCCGCAAAGGGCCTTCGGGTCGGCAGGGTCGGTTTCCAGTGCCCGGCTGAAGGCGTCGGCCGCCTCGGCGATCCGTCGTGTCATATATCTGACAACACCGACCCCCACCAGCGCCCGCCCGTTGGTGGGGCACAGGGCAAGGCTTTCCTCGTAAAGGGCCAGGGCGTCGTCGTATTTCTCCAGGCTCGCCAGGCAGTCGCCGAGATCGACGAGCACGGAGTTGTCACCCGCTGTCACAATTTTGACCAGATGCTCGATGGCCTCCACGTACCGTCCTTCCGCCTTCAGGGCAAGGGCCTTTTCCCGCCCCGAAACGGACGGCGTTGCCGCCGCAGCCCCGGTGCCCGGTGTCGGCGTGACCTGCTGCGGAGCCGTCGGAGCTGACGACACGGGCGCCACGTCTGCCTGGTAGATGCGCAGCCTGCCGTCGGCCTGCCGTTCGGCCCGGTACCCCTCGGAACGGTAGATATCCTGATGATCGCAGCGGACCTTCCCTTCCCAGCGGGCCAGGAAGCGGCGGATGTTGGGGGTGTCGTGGTCCTTGCGACCCTCGCTGGTCTCCTCGAAGTGGATCAAAACGCTTTCGGGGGTGTAGAGGATGCGGCGGCCCCGCTCCCCGGCCCGGAGGCAGAAATCCACATCCTCGAAGCCGTTCACGTACCCCTCGTCAAAGCCGCCGAGCTCCGCGAAGAGCTCCTGTTTCACCAGCATGCAGGCGGCGGTCACGCACTGCATGAACCGCTTGCGGTTGACGGCCGGCGAGTCTGCCGGGAAGCCGTTGAAGATGTGGTAGCCGATGGACTGCTCGTTGAAGGCCACCCCGGCGTGCTGGACCCGGCCGTTGGGGTAGAGGAGCCTGGCCCCCACGATGTCGGCGCCGTCCTGCTCCGCGCCCTTGATGAGCCCGTCGAGCCACCCCGGATGGGGGATGGTGTCGTTGTTCAGGAAAACCAGGTACCGCCCCCGGGCGATCCGCCCCCCTTGGTTGCACGCCTTGGCAAAGCCCAGGTTCTTCAGGTTGGTCACGATGGTCACGTCCCCCGAAAGGGTGCGCAGGTACTCGGCGGTGCCGTCGCTCGAAGCGTTGTCCACGAGGATGACCTCGTAGTTCAGGGCCTGCTCCGTATTGAGGGCCAGGGCCTCCAGGCACTGCTTGGTGTACTCCGCCTTGTTGTAGAGGGGGACGATGATGGATACCTTCGGGGCGTCTGAGCCAGTGGCTGCGGCGACCGGCGCGAACGGTTGCGGTGAGATGGGCATCTGCTGCTCCTTGGCTGTGGTATCGGCACGGCCGGCGATCCGGCGCCAAGTGTCGAGGAAAAGGTGGCCGCGGCTCTTGAGGGTGTAGTTGGCGAGGACCTCGGTGCGGGCCGCCAGGGCCATGGCATGGCGGCGGGCCGGGTTGTCGATGAGGCTTTCGATGGCCGCCACCCAGGCGTCCACGTCGTAGCCAGCTATCAGGAGCCCCGTTTCCCCTTCCTTCACGCACGAGCGGTAGGGGGGGAGGTCGGCGTAGATGCCGGCTATGCCGCAGGCCGAGTATTCGAGCCACTTGATGTTGCTCTTGCAGCGGTTGAAGCGGTTGTCCTCCAGGGGGACGAGGCCGATGTCGATGCCGGAATTTTGCAAGGTGGCTGCGTATTCAGAGTAATTGCCTGTGAAGGGTATGAAGGTATAGCCAGGAAGTTTCCTGATACGCTCGGTGGCGCAGCCGAAAAAGCGGAACGCTACCCGGTGTCCGTACATTCGGGCGATGCGCTCCAGCGCCTCCTCGATCGGCGCCAGGTCCGCCTCATGCCCTGGTGTACCGGCATAGCCAATAATTACCGGAGCGCCGGTCGGGCGTGACGCCGGCGGAGCGGCCCAGAGCTTCTCGTCAAGGAGGTTCGGCAGAACATGGACTGTTCCCTTTCTTGGGAGAAGAGCACTGGCGAGAAGGTCGGTGGATACCGTTACCCCGTCTGCCTTGGCAAGAAGTGCGGAAACGAAAGGAGCACAGAGGGTGCTCAATTCCCGGTGCGGATTGTCCGGAGAATGGTCGGTCAGGAGGTCGTCAAACTCGTAGATGATCGGTTTGCCCGACGCCAGGGCCTTCTGCAGATGACGCTCTGTTTCTGGCCGAGGGAAGAACCGCTGGACGATGATCAGGTCGGCCCGGTCTATGGAGTCGGAGTTGATGAGATACTTTGTCCCGTCATTGGTAACGGCTTGAAGCAGCTCCACCTCATCAGAGAAGGCGCTTGCGGGGCCGGTGATCCTGAGCTGCATGCAGGCATGGGAGGGAAGGTCGAGGGAAAGCAGGGTGATGGTGAGCTTGCCCCCCGTTGTTTTCAGTGGCGAAACGTCAATGTCCGGTCGGTGAGTCCGCAACCACTCTGTGGCAAAGCGCGATTGCTGGAAGAGTGAAGTCGGGTCGTGAGCATAACGCTCCAAGTTTCGCTTGAAAGGACCGTGTACGTTTTTGCGACGCAGTTCGTCCTTCCACTTGCGGTAGTCTGCGTGGAGGTCCTCCTCCTGCCCGTCAAGGGCCACCAGGGTTGCACTGTCGATGGTCGCCGCTTTGCCCGCAGGAAGGTGGAAGCCAATCTCCTCGTCCTCCATGTAGGCGTTGAGAAGACCGGCGCAGCGGATCCGGAAGCCATAATCGGCGTCCTCCTCACCGTAAAGGCCATAATCCTCGCACCAGTTGCCGAGGAGCCGTTCGGTCCGCTTCGGGATCAGGATGCATGCCCCCCCCAGATTCCCCGGTTCCTTGATCCTGACCTGGCAGCCGTTCAGCTCGTAGAGGGGATAGCTGACGGGCTCGAAGTTGTAACCCGCCGCCCCGATCTGCGGCACCCTTTCAATCACCTCCACCAGTCGGGAGAGCCACCCCATTTTCTGGAAGACGATGTCATTGTCGAGCTTCATGTAGTACGGGGCATCGGGCTCCATTGCCCAGGCGAGGTTCGACGCCTTGGCCACCCCAACGTTTTCGTTCAAGAGGATCAGGTTGTGGATGACGCCCTGGGCTTGCAGCTTCCGCAGGAACTCCACGGTCCCGTCCTGGCTGTTGTTGTCGATGACGGTAAGCCGGTGAGGATAGTCGACGGTCCGCTCGAACGCCTCCAGGCAGAGTTTCGTGAAATCAAGGCGGTTGTAGGTGATCATGCCGATGTTGACGAAGCCCTGAGAGGAGTTCACCGGCACGGGGGGGGGCGGTGAAAAATGCTTCGCCACCAGTTCGGCGGTCTTCGCTGGGGTGAGCTGTGCCTTGGTCAGGGCAAGCACCTCCTTAATGAACGCCTCGTATCGGTCGCTGTAAGGTTTGTCGATGCCGGTATAGAGCCCCATGTTGTAGTCGGAGTATGGGCCGGAGATCCAGCTGGTCGGGTGCTTGAAGTGGAAGCAGAGGCCGTCCTGGTAGAGCATGGCGAAGCGAGAGTGGCATGCCATGATGGCCGCGTAGGCGTCGTCCCAGGCCCGTTCGCCGTAGATATATGGCTGGAAGCGGTGACGGTTCGACTGCCACCAGGAGCTCCTGCAGAGGAAGATATCGTAGCCGTTCACCTCCAGGTAGCCAGGGACGAGCCTGCCGTCCCCCTCCACCCGTTCCACCTCGTTGCGTGAGATGGCAACCGTTTCGATGCCGTCGGCTTGAAGGCGCCGCAACTCGGCGATGAGCGCGTCTGTCAGGACGATATCGCTGTTGGTGATGGCGAACCACGTAATTCCGTGGGCTGTTGCCCACTGGGCGGCGATATCGAAGAGGTCGATGACGAACGGCTTGCGCTTGCCGTCGATCTTCAGTTCTACGTTCGCGCTGCGCTCGAGCATTGTTGCTGTCTGCCAGTCGGCCGGCTCTAGGAGTTCGTCCGGGTAGCAGATGTTGAGGGGAATGATGCCCTTCGCTACAAGGGCGGTGATGCTAGCTATGCCGGTATCCTGCCGTTGCCGCTGCCCCGCGTCCCGGAAGGGGACCAGGTTGGCGGCGATGAGGATCGAGTCCGCCGAACAGGCAGGTGCTGCCAAAGATTTGACGGCACTTTTCCCTAGGAGTATGTTCTCATAGAGGTTGGTATAGCTCTCAGCCTGAACCCGCTGGGAATACTCCAGCTCAACCTTCTCCCTGCACCGTTCGCCAAGTTTGAGTGCTGATGCATTTGCGAGGCACCAACGGATTCCCTCAGTGAGCCCTGTGACATCCCCTGGTTGAGCCAGGTAGCCGTTCACCTTGTGTTCGATCATGTCGGGCATGCCCCCGATCTTGAAGCCGACCACCGGTATTCCGCAGGCCATCGACTCAATGACTGTGTTCGGGAGGTTGTCCTCCATTGACGGTAGGACAAAGAGATCGGCAAGGCTGTAGATTTGGGCTAGGCGAGTCTCATTGGAGATCGAACCGAAGTTCATCGTGAGGAATTCGCTGCTGAACTTGGTCTCCGGGAGAGGCCCGAATGACGCGAGCACCAGGTTGCGCTTGTCGGGAAGAGCTCTCAGGGCATCTACAAGATAGTGGAAACCTTTGCGACGGGTATCATAATCGGCACCGAACAATATCACCCGGGCGTGTTCGGGGATGTTGAACGACCGGCGGAGCTCGTCCTTCGGATGTGGGCGGAAAATGTCCGTGGGGAGTCCGTTGGGTATGACGTGGACCGGGAAGCGGGAAAGGAGCGAGCTGTTGCGGGCGCATTCAGCCAGCCAGCGACTCGGGGTTACGATAGTCAGGTCCAGGTCGGCGTACGCGGCCCGTTTGTCTTCCCAAATTTTTCGTGAAAGATCTTCTTTGTCACTGGAACCGAGTTGGGGACACGTACCGCATGAGCGGAGATATCCGGTGCACTCGCCGGCATAGTGGCAGCCGCCGGTGAAGGGATTCATGTCGTGGAGGGTCCAGACGATTTTTTTTCCCTTCAGGGCCGAGGAAGACGTCGGATAGTTGAGCAGTCCGGCCATCCAGTGAAAGTTGAGTATGTCGGCTCTCTGGAGTTCGGGGATATCCTCCAGGGAGAACCGGGAACGGGAGTCGGTAAAAATTTCAAGTCCTTCCGGCCGGTTTGTATAGCCTGCCAACTGTCCGCGCCACTTCCGGAAGAGTTCTTCCCATCGTCCTGCACCTTCGGCTGAGACAGTCGTCAAACCTCCGGCAGAATTGCTCAACAGCTTTATGGATGGATCTTCTGTGCTTTTACATAGCACAGCCATCAGTGCGTCGCTGCCGTACGCCTGAAGACCCCTGAGGAGACGATGGGTTGCTTTGCCGGCACCACCGAAGTCCATGGTGGAAAGGAGAGCAACGTTCAGCGGAGCCTTTCTGGATGCAGCCTCGGGAACGGCGTTCAAGCCGGCAGGTTCCCTTGGGGGCGGAGTTACAACAGGACCTCCGAAATACATATTGTAATGACTGATAAGGTCATAGTTCAGGACCACATCCGACGGGAACCGAATTGCGGGTGAATCGGCAAGAATGGTTTGGAAAAGGTCGGATTTTCCGCAGTGGACACCGGTGCCATCGAATCCTATGTTGTTGATGTGGGACTTGGTGGGGTAGATGTAATAGCCCTTGTTGAGATATACGGTGAGAACCCAGTTCAGGGTCCACACATCCTTCAATGTCCCGCGAAGAAGTCCCTCAATGTTGACCGGGATATCAACACCTCCTTGCGTTAAGTCGATGTTTGATTCCAGAGCTTTCCGGCAAAGCTTTACGAGATCGGTGTCGTAATGTTGCCATGCCCGTTTCCACGTTCCCCATCCCCAACTGCCAATGCGAGGATAGAAATAGAGGTCATAGGGGTGTTGCTCCTGCAGTCTGGACGGGATCGGAACCGTGTATCCGCTGATGCCGAAAATCTTCTCATTTTCTTCGTACCTGTCCAGGCAGTTTGACATGAAGTCGAAGAAGTGGCGTTGGGGTACGCAATCATCTTCAAGCAGGACCAGCCGGTCATGTAGTGAAAAAGCATAATTCGCAGACGAAACGATTGATTTTGCGAGCCCTTGGTTTTCTGTCTGGAATACGATTTCGGGGTGGGTCCACCGGATGCCTTCGAGCAGTTTCCTTGTTGCGCGAACTCCCTCCACGTCCTTGTCCGATTTGGGTGCATCGGCGAAAATGATCAGGTTCTGGATATTGTGGACCTCAAGGGCCTTGAGCATCTCCGCCGTGTGGTGCGGCCTATTGTAGCAAACAAGAATGACGGGCGTGGTATTCATTGGCGTTATGCTCACTTTCTGCGGGCAACTATCCGAATCTGGTAATTATTGTTCTGAATAGCCGTTTGCCGGCATATCCGGTGAAATTCCGCTTCGCCGACCTGGGCATAGACCTCTGCGAAATTGGGCGGCCATTGGTGCTGGATCGCCTCGACGCGTTCAACAGAGAATCCTGCCTGCCGGAACAGATTGCCCAGCGTCAACTGGTTCCAGGTGTAGAGGTGCATGTTGATGTCGTCGGGATTGTATTCTTCCCGTGTATCCTGGTGGGGGACGACAAAAACGGTCATCCCCCCCGGCTTGAGCGTCTTGATCAGGGCTTGGAGCGTTTCGAGCGGTGACAGCACATGTTCCAGCGCGTGGTTGGAGATCACCAGGTCTGCAGTTCCAAAGGGGATCTCCTCCGGAGACGCGAATGCTTCTACCCCCTGTGCCCATGCGGTTCTTCGGGCTGCTTCGTTCAGTTCTACTCCGATCTTCCTTGCACAGGTGATGTTTGAGAGGAGATATCCTTCTCCGCAGCCGAAGTCGAGTATAGTGTCGGAAGGTGTTATGAATTCGCTGAACTTAAAGAGGTTGGCTCTTCCGCCGAACGCACCGATGTTCTTTTGCCAATTGAAGTAGTCTTCATTGTAATGATTGGATCTGGACCGATTCCCCTCATAGGGATAGATGCTTTCAGATGAAAGGGTGGCTTTGATGTTTTCACGTGCCTCCCGATGTGACGGCATGAGGGCCAGTGCTGATCTGAAGTGTTCAAGAGCGTTATCGAGTTCATGGCGGCCCTGGTGGATTACGCCAAGATTGTTGTGGGCGGTGGCAAGCGGCTCTTGCATGACGAGGAGAGCGTTGAAGCATCCCTCTGCATCTGCGGTGTATCCTTCAGAATAGAGCTTTTCACCCGCCTGCAATATTCGGCTTGCGGTTTCGGCGATGGAGTGAGCATCGGTGCCGCCAACATTCGTATTCGCGTGAGATGCGGAGTTGTTGAATGAAGAAAATATTCTTACGTCTCTTTTTGTCAGGTCTACGACTAGAGACATCGG
The DNA here is from genome assembly GCF_000007985.2 of Geobacter sulfurreducens PCA. Lineage (NCBI taxonomy): Bacteria > Pseudomonadati > Thermodesulfobacteriota > Desulfuromonadia > Geobacterales > Geobacteraceae > Geobacter > Geobacter sulfurreducens. Next base: position 3,319,312 of record NC_002939.5, on the reverse strand, counting down.
ACGGTAGGGTGTTTGCACCCGCGGGTCGTGGTCCGGGGGCCTCTGAATAAATCCCTTCGCATAGTCGATCTCCCGCATCGCCGGAAGGTTATGCTCGTCGTAGTAGTGAAGGAATGAAATTTCTCCCGCTGTTCCAAAATTAGATTTTTCGACCAGGGTCTTAACCGTCTCGTAGCGGGGGAACCAGGCGTGCCCCGGATTTTCTCTGGTACCTCCTCCGCCGGGATCGAAGACGGGCGCTCCCGTTGCGTCCTTTTCCGTTCTGGCGTCAAGGATATCGCAACGATAGTCGGGGACGGAGAGCCGGAACACTGCGCCCGGTTTGAGTACACGATGGATTTCGTTAAGAACGGGGACGATCCGGTCATAGGCGATATGCTCCAGCACATCTTCAGCCTGGAAAGCGTCCACCGAGTTGTCGGCGAAGGGAAGGGGTCGGGTGATGTCGTGCCGGATATGGCGGTCGTTTTCCTGGGTTAGCGAGAGGCCGAGCCAGCCTTCGTACTCGGGGCGGTTGGGGATGTCGCCGGCGTAAAGGCGGAGGGGTGAGTTCCCCGCGCTCGTCGAGATCCCATGTGTAGGCTTGGGGAGGGTCCTGGTATCCTGCGGTTTTTTGCAGATAATCCAGTTGGCGCAGGGCACACCACGATGACCGTTCCGTGCTGATGCATCAAATCCAAATTCTTGGAGGAAATATTTTCCGAGGTCCCCGAAGTTTCCTTCTTCCATGATTTCAAACCCAGCCTGTTTGACCAGAAGACGGAAGCCGTCACGCCCGAAACGCCAATAGTCAGGCTCAAGGTGCCCATCGATGTAGGCGAAGGGTGCCCAGAAGAAAACGGTGCCTCCGGGGCGGAGTAACTTGTAAAGATTATTTACCATGGACAAGGGATTGGTGCAGTGTTCCAGGATGCTCAGGCAGAGGATGGTGTCGAACGTTTCCGGAGCCACTGGCAGATTCGGATCGCAGAAATCGGCTACTATGTCTACCGATGAGCTCTTGCCGTATTTGGTTACGGTGTCGCATCCCATCTCGCTGATGACGACACGAGAAACCGATTCCATGGTATGAATGAATTCGTGCCAATAACGGGGTGTGGACATGTCAAGGACGGTTCCTTTGATCAGATGGCGATGTGCCCACAGCCACTGCTCTTCATAGATGGATGGGGCGTGGCCGTTTTGCTCGTAAGGGCCTACGAAGTTGGAGCCGGGGAAATATTGGTGCTTGAGTTTTTGAATTAGTGAACCCTTCTCATTCGGTACCGTCATCTTAGATTGTCTTCCCTTTGAGCTGAAAATTGACTTCCATAGCTTTACGCATGCATCGTCCGAGAATTCCCTGCCGATGATCTCTGTGTTTCGCGCCGCCACATCCTCTTCAATATGCGAAAACTCGGCAAATGAAGCATGCCCCAAATTCCGCATATCGTAGACGGTGATTCCGTGTTTCATCAGCCAACTGTAGGACGTCGTGTCATGCCGCATATATACTTTCCTGCCGAGATACAACAACGCTACTGTGTTGCCGAGCCCTTGCTGACGGTTGTGGTTCATAACGGCGACATCAACTGAGCTGAGGTGGTCGGAATACTCCTTGAATGGGAGAACATCGGTCAGGGGGCAGAACCGACTTCCGAACAGTTTCATCCCCAACCGAATAATCTCGTTGCCATAGGATTTGTCACCGTAGGAGAGGGGACAGCAGACTCTCATGTTGTCGTTGTCGAGATGGATGAGGTGTTCGAATGCTTCTTCGTGGCAGTTTTCGCGTGTTGCAGAGTTGCCGACTTGAACGGTGATTATCTCCGACGGAGCGCGAGGTTTTCGTAGCGAATCAAGGTAGTCGTAATTGAGCAGCAACGGGTAGAACCCATGTGCACGGGTGGCCTTGGTGTCGTATACCTGTCGGGCGAGTTGATAATCCTCCTCTAAGACACAGATTATCCGACCGAAGTTCCGGATGACCTGTCTCCTTTTCTCCTCATATTCAGCAGGAAAGTCTGTCGTTCCTGCATTCCTGTAACAGTAAAGGTCGCCGCCCCAGAGCTTCCAACTGGTCTTGGGCAGAAGATCCTGGTTGCGGTGAAAGTAGTCGACCACTTCCCCGAAAAATAAGCCATGAATAATAATCTGTTCCGACTCGCAGAGGAGTCGCCGGACTTCCTGAGAGTTCAGGTCTGCGACCTTAACGCTGTTTCTGTATTGAAATTGTTTCGTCGAATCCCATGAGGCTCTGCCGCATATCAGAAAAATATGCTCGTTGATATCGAAGTGTTTCAAGAGCAGGTTGTGTAGCGCGAAAGAGTAGTCGCTTTCGAAAGCAATGTGACAGATCATAACGTGGCTATTCCTGTTTCATGTCTAGGAGAGTATGGAGCCGTTGATGATTCGTTTTATGAGAACGCAGATTGCATCAATATGCTCCAGTTCGACTGCCGTGCCCGTCGGCAGCAGCATGACCCGTCTCGCCAATCTTTCTGTCTTCGGCAGGAGCAGCCGTGAGTGTGGAAAGTACGAGCGATACGGTTCCATCCGGTGGCAGCCTGGGTAGAAATACCTCCGGGCGATGACGTTTTTCGCATGGAGTGCCTCTACCAAACGATCTCTGGATACTCCCGCCATCTTCTCGTCGATCTCCAGTACCACGTATTGATAATTGTTCCGTTCGGCCTCGTTGTACTCAATCACCGACACGCCCGGCAGCCCGGAGAGCCCCTGACGATAACGGTAATAGTTGGTGTGGTTGGTCTGGATGAACTCGTCGAGGCTTTCAAGGTTCGTGAGCCCCATGGCCGCGCAGATCTCCGTCATTTTGCCGTTGGTGCCAATATAGATGACGTTGTCGTAACCCTCGAAGCCGAAGTTCTTCATGAGCCTGATCTTCTGGGCCAACTCGTCATTGTCGGTTGCGACGAGTCCCCCCTCGAAGGTATTGAAGAACTTGGTGGCATGGAAGCTGAACACCTCTGCGTCGCCGAAGCCGCCTATCATTCGGCCGCCGTGCGAGCAGCCGAAAGCGTGAGCCGCGTCGAAGATAAGTTTTAACTTATGTTTTGCTGCTATCTCCGTAAGGGTGTTGACTGCACAAGGGCGTCCCCAGAGATGAACTCCGACGATGCCGGTTGTGCGGGGCGTGATCATTGATTCGATCTTCTTGGGATCGATATGGTGGGTCGTCGGGTCGATGTCGCAGAATACGGGGGTTATCTCCTGCCATTGCAAAGCGTGAGCGGTCGCCACGAAAGTGAACGGAGGCACTATCACCTCGCCGCTCATGCCGAGTGCCCGGGTGGTGATCTCGAGGGCGATGGTTGCATTGCACATGGCGATGCAGTTTCGAACGCCGAGAAACTCACTCATTTTTTGCTCGAGCTCTTGGACAAAAGGACCGTTATTGGTGAGCCAACGGCGGTCGAGCATGTCGTTGATGCGGGCAAGAAGTGCTTCCCGATTGCCGACATTGGGGCGCCCAACGTGGAGTTTTTCCTTGAATGAAGGGGGGGCGCTGGATTCAGTCATATTGTCGAAACTTGCATTAGGGTTCATATTCATTTGGCAACCATTACGTCAAATCTTGACGACGGTGTTGTCCGGCACATCGTGAAACACGTTGGCGCCGTTGGCTATAACTACGTTGCTTCCTATTGTTACTTTTGCGTAGATTGTAACGCCCATGCCGATCAAAGAGTTTCTTCCAACTCTGACTGCTCCTGCAAGCAGCGCACCGGGGGCCAGGTGGACGTGGTCGTCGATGATACAGTCGTGCGAGACGACGACTCCCGAGTTTATGAGACAGTAGTTTCCTACTGTGACATCGCTCCCGATAATGGCTCCTGCCATGATCTGGTTCCCTTCGCCGAGTTTTGCCGAAGGTTCGATTGATGCCTTGGGGTGTATGAGGTTAGGGAGATGAAAGCCGGCCTCCAATAGCCTCTCAAAAAGCTTGCATCTGTTCCGGTGATCCGGAATGAGTCCAATCCCGTTAACCGCAAGGGAGATGCCACTCTCTCTGGTCTTGAGTAGTTCCGGCATTGTGTCTCTTCCAATGACCGGGATTCCCAGCACTTCTGCGCCAATGTCCTGGATAGAGTCGAGAATTCCTGCGATTGTGAAAGATTGTGCCTGGCGCAGTATGTCTATGCATACTTTTGAATGTCCTCCGCCACCAAGGATGATGATTTTCTGCCTATTTACGGAAGATGGAGCTACTGTCGCTTTAACGGCTTTTTCCCTGCTGGAGAGATAGTGCTCTACGTCCTGCGCCGTAACCATCCCGAGACCATCAAATGCTCCTACATCGATATTGTGCTGTTTCATCAGAAGCAATGCCTTCTTGGAGCACCTCACGCCAGACAATGAAACGTCCTCGCTCTTTGTCTCACTCTCCTTGCGACGCTGAGAGTTCTTGTTGGAATTCTCTATTTCAACCTGTAATGCCTCCTTGGTTGATGCGAGCAAGGCCAACCTCTCGCCGACACTCACAATGTCTCCTTCGTCAGAGAAAAAATAGACATAGCCATCAGCCGGACTCGTAACGTCAATGACAGATTTTGATGATTCGATCAGGGCAAGTATCTCTCCTTCTTTTACAAAGTCATTGTTCACGACACAGAGTTTCTGGAGCAGGTACTGGTCGTCGCTGACAAATTCTCTGGGAATGATTATGTCCATTGTTTTCATCATTTGAAAATCTCCACAATACGTTCAAAGATTGATTCGGCATTTGTTATCAATCTGGATTCACGGCTGGCTGATGATGGAATGGTAGAGTCGTAACCGATACGACTGTAATGGGCAATGGGAAGCGAATGTTCAAGTATTCGGGCGGCTACCTCGCTGCCCAGGGCGGCTATGCTCGGTCCTTCTTCTACGGTTATCAGCCTCCTGGTTTTCCGTGCCGACTCAAGAATGGGGTATGCATTGAGAGGATTGATAATGCTCGGACATATGATCTCGCAGAGTATTTCGTTTTCGTCGAAAGCCGCGGCTGCGGCTATCTCAACCTCCGCAAGCATTCCCCCGTAACAGACAAGCGTCACTTGCGGATCTCCGGTACTTGGCGATATTCTGACGGTTGGGAATAGTTCGTCGGAAATATTGATGCGGAATCCAGGCATGGGAGTACTGTCTACGTGCTGAGTATAGAGGACCTTGTTTTCGATGATGAGAGTTGGCCTGCGGATCGTCTTGCACAGATTTCCAAAGATCAGGGCGGGAGAAACTCTATGGTTGTACGCAATGACCTCCAGATTCGGTATGCCGAGAAAAAATTTCTCCAAAGATTGGCTGTGTGTTGGGCCATAACCCCGACGTCCGCCCATGGGAGTGCGAATGATCAAGGGTACGTCGAGATCCTTGCCATACATCTCACAGAATTTACCGGCGTGTTGAAGCAGTTGGTCAAAGGTTAGAGTCATGAAGTCGCCGAACATTATCTCCACAACGGGAAGAAATCCGCTCAGTGCCAGACCGATGCCTACGCCTGTAATCGCTCCCTCGCTGATGGGGGTGTTCTTGACTCTTCCCGGGAACAACGTACTCAGATCCTTTGTGGCTTTGAAAGCTCCTCCGTAGGGGGCTTCAATGTCCTCCCCGATAATTACTGCCTTAGAGTTGTTTTCCAGAAGCGATTGCAATGATAAATTGATTGAGGTGATTATTCTTTGTCTGGCAAAGGATTCAGTTCTCCACGTAACTGATTGATACTGTCGAACACTGTTCGATGCCGGAGCGAAAGAACATAATGTCGCTTCCCTGGCTTTGGTGATTGCCTGTTGGATATTGCTGTCGATTTGATTGACGGTTTCAGCGACTCTTGGAACGTCAGATTCCAGTAGAGCATTTATGCTGTCCTGCCCAGCGTAGCGGCTGATCTCTACAGGGTCTCTAAGATCATCTCCCTTCGAGTGGGCTTTCAGCCGGTATGTATCAATTTCGAGCAATACAGGCTTTTGGTTCTTGCGTACGCAATCAACGGCCTCTTTTGCAGAGTCAAGCAGCCCGGCGATGTCCCATGTGTCACACTTGATATATTCTATGCCGAAGCCACGTACGCGGTCCCGTATATTGCCTGCCAATGTCAGGGATGTGGGTGTGGACTGAGCGTACTGATTGTTTTCCAGGACAACTAACAGTGGCAACTGCCATTTGGATGCGATGTTAAACGTTTCATAGATAACACCTTCTCCAAGAGTTCCATCTCCGATAAAAACCACTGAAATTGCATTGTTGCCTTGAAGCGCGTTTGCCAAGGCTCTTCCAGCCGCGACCGGCACCATTCCGCCTTGAATCCCGTTAGAGAAGAAGTTTTCTGTATGTAGATGCTGGCTACCTCCAACGCCTCCGCAGACACCGTCGTCTTTGCCCATGATTTCTGCGATAAGTCCATAAACATCACCAGTCAGGGCAATATAATGTCCATGACCGCGGTGATTGGAGAAAACTGTATCTCCCGCTTGCAGTGCGTTTGCAACCGCCACTCCGGTCCACTCCTGTCCGATACAGGTGTGGATTGTTCCGTTGAGTACTCCTTCAGAAAAGAGCTCCAATAGACGTTCTTCAACTTTTCTGATTGTGAGGGCAGTGACAGTCAGCTCATAGCAGTCTTTCATGAGCATATCGATCTTGCGCTTGTTCATTGAATCGCCATCCCTGAAAATACCAAGCTGTGTACAAATACTATTTTTTGCAAATGGCATATAAGGCACTGCAAAAATCAGGATATTCCATTCCCAGCCTGTAGAGTCCGTTGAGGTGTTCTGTCTGGAGGATTCCAGTATCAATGAGCTTGTCCATCTGAAAATCCGCAAGGGGTTTGAGCATTATACCGCCTTGAGCGATTATTGAAAGTCCGGCTCCTTCCAGATCGCGATTGAATGCTACCCGATCGTACACTCTCCTATGTCCATGGTTGATGTCGTTTTCGGTAAGGCCCTTAAGATCATCGATAAGGCCCATGTGGAGTGCAAGTTGACGTGAAAACGCTCGGGCATTGGGGACAACTGAAAAAATCAATCCGTCATCTTTAAGCATCTCTTTCAAAGACGACAGAACAATGGTAACGTTTTCAACGTGTTCGAGCACATAATTAGCACAAATGTAATCATACTTTTTGTTGTTCTCAGGTATAAAATCTTCAAATAAGGAATAGTGGAGTGTAACATTTGCGATGTTGTCTTCCAATCCTTGTTCATAGAATTGCTGAGATCCTTCTATGACATCAAGTTCTTTCACGCATTCGGAAAGTATCTTAGCCTCATACCCTTCAGCATATCCCAAAGACAGACATACAGATTTTGTATTGTTTGTCATGTAGGGCAAAAAAGTCCGCAATATAAGGTCCTTCATTGCCTGCTGCTGGTAAGAGCCAGCAGTTTTGTAGGTGCTGCATGCTTTATCCAGGAATTTCTTTTCGCATTGCATACCTGATGTACCCATGAACATATCCTCCATGCAAACTTAAGGAGTTTTCGTTTTCGCGCTAATGATGTCAGGCGACCGCGTGGAGATCGAACCGCTCGAACTCGACGAAAAACGAGACATTGTCGAAGTGTCGGTCGAGAATTCTCACAGATTCGCTCTTTTCGAGAGCCGCCACGAGCCGGTTGCCGGTGTCCCTGATTGCTTGGAGATGACGGGGTGCGATGTAGCCACCTGCGCCGATAAGGGCAAAATTATTGGTCATGGTCGGTTCTCCGGGGTTGTGGACTATTAGTCCAAGGATATATTGTCAGGAATAGTGACTGCAACCTACGTGCCGACGGCTTGGTGTGATGTAAGTTGCAAGAATTGCGTGTCAATTAGCGATTTTGCTTTTGTGGGTCAAAATGTTGAATGCTGTTGGGGCGAAATAATTGCGGCTCGCCGTTTTGTAGTTTGTTTTAGAGGGATTTCTCTAATTTTGATTCTGACTTGAACGCTTATACGTTCTGACCTCAGACAAAATGCATGCTTCGGTATTGAGGGAGAGAGTATTTCTCTTTGTCTAGCCTTGTGTCAATTTTGTGACATTGGTTAGTCAGTTCCTCCGCGTTCACCTAAATAGCTTGGAGTAGTTCCTCGATATCGATTTCGTTGAATCGAATAGATGTAAAGTTTTCTCCGTACCTGCCGATATATGTAAATAATGGGAAAACAACGATTCTCCCGCTGGAGTGTTTGTCAAGCATACTTCCCAGGGACGGGGCCATTCAGATGTATGGAGGTACTGTCATGGGAAGTTGGGGGAGAGGGATTTGGCGGCTGGCTGTAATGCGCGGTGGACTGGTGGTTGTGGTTTCTGCCCTGCTGCTCTTCGGGGGGGCGGCTGTGGCCATGCAACTCCCGGAGCCGGGCGAGATCGAGCGGCTCAAGGAGTCGGGCGAGTTCGAGAACCGGAAAAAGTTCGCCGAGGAGATCGGCAACCACAAGATTGATCCCGAGCTGGTGAAGAGGGCCGTCAACAAGGCTAAGAAGAAAGCCCTCCGCCAGCAGGGGTTCACGGCAAACGAGGCCGACCAGATGGCGGGAGCCTACGCACCGCCTCCCGCCTGGAGCGGCATGCCCACCACTGGCAGCGTGAAACTCTTTGCCCTCCTCATCGACTTCTCCGATTACCCTGCCGTAACGCCCCAGGCCACGGTCCATGACAAGCTCTTCGGCGCCGGTAACCCAGCCGAAGCCCCCTACGAGAGTCTCGCCGCATTCTACAGCCGCTCATCCTACGGCCTTCTCGATTTTTCCGGCGGGACGACGCTGGGGTGGTACCGGCCCGGCTACAGCCGGAGTGCAGTAACCCAGACGCCCGCCGGCCGCGAGAACCTCATCAAGGAGGCCCTCAACTACTTTAATACCCAGGGCCACGACTTCTCCCAGTACGACAACAACAGCGACGGCAAGATCGACTACTTCCTCGTGATCTGGACCGGGCCGGCCGGCCCCTGGGCATCGTTCTGGTGGGGCTACGCCACCTCGTTTTCGGACTTCAACTATCTCCTCGACGGGAAGCGCCTCGGCAAGTACTCCTGGCAGTGGGAGGGGAGCCCCTACGGTCAGCAGTTCGGCCCCCTGGTCACGATTCACGAGACCGGCCATGCCCTGGGGCTTCCCGACTACTACGACTACAGTGCTACTGCAGGACCCAAGGGCGGGGTTGGCGGCCTCGACATGATGGACCACAACTGGGGGGACCACAGCGCCTTCAGCAAGTGGGTTCTGGACTGGATCGACCCGGTGGTGGTGGCCGGCGGCTCCCAGACCATTACCCTCAACCCCTCCGCCACCTCCACCGACGCGGTCCTCATCATGCCGGGGATCACCTCCAGCGACCTCTTCGACGAGTATTTCCTGGTCCAGAACCGGCACCGCGCCGGCAACGACGTCCACTACCCCAACGACGGGCTCCTCATCTGGCATGTGGATGCGACACTCAACTCCTCCGGGACCAACTACCTCTATAACAATTCGGACACCGCCCGCAAACTGCTGCGGCTCATGGAGGCCGACGGCCTGGAGGAGATAGAGAAGAACCTTTCCTACAACACTGCCGACGCGGGGGACTACTACGTTCCCGGTGCTTCCTTCGGTCCGGCCACGGTTCCGTCGAGCAGGAGCTACGGGGGGCTCAATACCGGTGTCACGGTCACCAATATCACCCGTTCCGGCAACCAGGTGACGGCAGCGTTCAGCATCGGCGCCGCTGCTCCCTCGGGGACCGTCAAGATCAACGGCGGCGCCGCGGCCACCAATTCTACGACCGTTACCCTGAACCTCACGGCGGGGGGCGGGGCCAACCCGGTCTCCCAGATGCGCTTCAGCAACGATGACGCCACCTGGAGCGCCTGGGAAGCGTACAAAACCACCAGGACCGGCTGGACCATCCCTGCCAGCGACGGCGAGAAGACGGTTTATGCCCAGTTCCGGGACAACCTCCAGATCGAGTCGTCCAGCTACTACGATACCATTGACCTCGACACGGTTGCGCCGGTGGCGGTGGTTGTGGCCAACAGCCCCCTGGCGGGTCCGACCAAGGCGACCACGTTCGGCTTTGGCGTGAACGGCGGCGACGTCGTTTCATACAAGTACAAGATCAATAGCGGTGCCTGGTCGGCCGAGATCCCGGTTAAGACCTCCATGAATATCGTGGGGTTGGTAAATGGTTCCTATACCCTTTCGGTTGTCGGCAAAGATGCCGCAGGAAACTGGCAGTCCACGGCTTCGCCTACCACTGTTTCCTGGGATGTTGACACCATCAAGCCGGTGACGACGGCCTCTCCGGCGGGTGGGACCTATGCCGCCGCCCAGACCGTGACCCTTTCCTCCAGTGAAACCGCCACCATTTACTACACCACCAATGGAACAACGCCGACGACCGCCTCGCCCCAGTACAGCGGGCCCATCACGGTGACTCCCACGTCCACACTCAAGTTTTTTGCCGTGGATCAGGCCGGCAATGCGGAAGCAGTGAAGAGCCTGGTTTACCAGCTTCCTCCCGTGGCAGCGCTGACAGGTGTGCCGGCCGCCAGGACCAAGGCAACGGTCGCAGCCATCACGGTGGGGGGGGCTACGGCCGTTGCATACAAATTCCGGCTCGACAATGGCACTTGGTCGGCTGAAACGCCAATTGCCACGAAGATCAGCCTATCCGCGCTGGCCGCCGGCTCCCACACGGTGGACGTGATTGCCAAAAACGCGCTTGGCGCCTGGCAGACGACGGCGACCACCGCCTCCTGGACGGTGGACCTTGCCGCTCCGGTTACAACCGCGTCACTCGCCGCAGGGATCTACAAGCCGGGCCAGACAGTGAGCCTCTCCGCCAGTGAAACCGCCACCGTCTATTACACGACGAACGGGACCACGCCGACCACCGCGTCGGCCAAGTACTCGGCTCCGCTGGCCATCAATACGTCCACGACCCTGAAATTCTTCGCCGTTGACCAAGCCGGGAATGCGGAGGCGATAAAAACAAACATCTATACCATCACCCTGGTCAGCGGGACTCCTCCGACCACGACGAAGCTTGCCACCGCGACCCTGACGGTGGCGGGCATCGGTGTCTCGGCCTACAAATACTCGCTTGACGGCGGAGCACTGTCGGCCGAAATACCGGTTGCCACCAAAATCAGCCTGACCGCCCTTGGGACCGGTTTGCACACGGTATCGGTAATCGGCAAAACCGCAGCAGGGGTATGGCAGGTAGCCCCGACCGCTGTCAGCTGGACGGTCGAGCAGACCGCGCCGACCACCACTGCCTCCCCTGCCGGCGGCACCTATGCCGCATCCCAGACCGTCACCCTGACGGCGGACGAGACCGCGACCATTTACTATACGATCACCGGCCTTGCACCCACGACCTCTTCGGCAAAGTATACAGGCCCGATCACGGTTGCTCCGACCAAGGTGCTCAAGTTCTTTGCCGTGGACCAGGCGGGCAACGCGGAAGCGGTGAAGACCGAGATTTACGCTTTGCCTGTCACGGCAATTATTGCCGGAACACCGGCAGCGAAGACCAAGTACACGACCGCTACCCTGACGGTGGGAGGGAGCGGAGTGGTAGCCTACAAACGGAGTGTGGACGGTGGTGCGTGGTCGGCGGAAACCCCGGTTGCGACCAAGATCGCACTGACCGGCCTTGCCGCCGGCGCCCACAGGGTGGATGTCATTGCCAAGAACGCCGCCGGCGGGTGGCAGGATGATCAGGCCCCGACCACGGTCCAGTGGACGGTTGATCTAACTCCTCCAGTTACCACCGCATCACCGGCGGGAGGGACCTATGCGACGCCCCAGACCGTAAACCTTTCGGCCGACGAGACGGCCACCATCTACTACACGACGAACGGGACGACTCCCACGACCGCGTCGGCCAAATATGTCGGGCCGATTCCGTTGCCGGCCACCGCCACCCTCAAGTACTTCGCCATTGACCCCGCAGGCAATGCCGAGGCGGTGAAGACCCAGAGCTACGCCCTTCCGCCGTTGGCCGTGATCAACGGCGTACCTGTTGCGAGCAAGGCTACGTCCGTCACGCTCACCATCGGTGGTGTTGGTGTGGTTGCCTATAAATACAAGCTCGACGGCGGCTCCTGGTCCGCCGAGATCCCGGTGGCGACAAAAACGGCCATAACCGGCCTTTCGGAAGGGGCGCATACCGTCTCGGTCATTGGGAAGAGCGTGGCGGGCACGTGGCAGGCTACGTCGGTTGCCTCCTCGAAGTCCTGGATCGTCGACCTCACTGCTCCCACGACGGCCGCCTCGCTTGCCGCCGGAGTCTACAAGGGGGGGCAGGCAGTCACGCTGTCGCCCGACGAGACGGCCACCGTCTACTACACGACCAACGGCACAACACCCACGACCGCGTCTGCCAAGTACACCGCGCCGCTGACCGTTAATGCTACGTCAACGCTGAAATTTTTCGCAATCGATACGGCGGGGAACGTCGAGGCGGTCAAGACCTTCTCTTACGTCATCGTAACCCTGGCCGGTGCACCGGGCGGCACAACCAAGCTCACGAGCGCCACTCTGACCGTGGGCGGCTCCGGTGTTGCCGCCTACAAGTTCAAGCTCGACAACGGGGCCTGGTCGGCCGAGACGCCGCTGGCGACCAAAATCTCCCTTGCCGGTCTTGCTGCCGGAACTCACACGGTTTCCGTGGTCGGCAGGAATGGTTCCGGCGTCTGGCAGGCCAATGCCGACGCGACCACAGCTTCCTGGACCGTCGAGGTGGCGCCGCCTGTAACCAGTGCCTCGCCGGCGGGGGGCACCTATGATGCGCCCCAGGTGGTAACTCTCTCGGCCAATGAGACGGCCACCATCTACTACACCCTCACCGGTGCCGCGCCGACCACCGCCTCGTCCAAATACGCGGCGCCTGTCTCCGTTGCCCCCGGCAAAACCCTGAAGTTCTTCGCCGTTGATCAGCACGGCAACGCCGAGGCGGTTAAAACCGAAATTTATGCTCCGTCTCCTCTCGCGGTACTTTCCGGGACGCCGGCGACTTTTTCCCGTGCCACCTCAGCGACGCTCACGGTCGGCGGCACCGGGGTGGTCGCCTACAGGTGGAAGCTCGATAGCGGCGCCTGGTCTTCGGAAACCCCGGTTGCCACGAAAATTGTTCTTTCCGGCCTCGCCTCCGGTTCCCATGCGGTTGCCGTCCTTGGCAAAAACCTGGTCGGAACCTGGCAGGATGTGCCCACTGCCGTCGCGTGGACGGTTGATATTTCCGCGCCGGTGACCACCGCCTCGGTGCCCGGCGGAACCTATGCGAGTGCCCAGAGCGTAGAGCTTTACTCCAGCGAGACGGCCACCATTTACTACACTGTCAACGGTGCGGCGCCGACCACGGCTTCGCCGAAATATACCGGCCCGATCGTCATCGGTACGACCCAGAGCCTCAAATACTTTGCTGTCGATCAGGCAGGCAACGTCGAGGGGGTCAAGGCACAATCCTTCACGATAAAGCCGGCAGCCGTCATCAATGGTATTCCGGCTGATCCTACCACTGCGACAACGGCGACCTTTACCGTCGGCGGACCATACGTGGTTTCCTACAAGTACAAGCTCGACAATGGCGTCTGGTCAGTCGAGATCCCCGTTACGCAGGCACGGAGTCTTGCGGGGCTTGCTGATGGAACGCATATGCTTTCGGTGCTGGGCAAAAATGCTGGGGGCACGTGGCAGACCGTAGAGACAACGGCTGTCTGGACGATCCAATAGGGTCGTTACCCGAAGGACGAAGCCTGTCAGAACGAAGAGAGGGAGCACCGGGCTTCCTCTCTTCGTTTTTTTGTCCACTGTCATTTTCCTGCTAAAGTTTCCCTGCAGTCATCCGATATGAGGTCATAGGGAGTGTTATATTTTCAGGGAGAGATGCCATGAACATCGAAGCCACCAGTGGAACAGGGCCTTCCGCGGTTGCGGTTGTTCCGACAATCGTGGCCAAGTCACGGCAGGATGAAGAGGAAAAGCGCGCGGCGCGGCCCGTGGAGCAGGCTCGTGAGCCCGAGAAGGAGAGTGACAAGGGCAAGAGCGAAGAGGAGCGGGTCAAGGAGGCGACTGAACGGATCAACGAGTTCATCGAGTCGGTCAGCCGTGATCTCGAATTCTCGGTGGACAAGGACACCAACAGAACGGTCGTCAAGGTCCTGGCACGGGAAAGCGGTGAGGTGATCCGGCAGATCCCCGCGGAAGAGGTGCTCAAGATCGCCAGGATGCTTGACGAGCTCAAGGGGCTCATTATCCGGGAAAAGGCCTGATATGCGCTGAGCGTCGCTGTGGCGGCATCGTGCCGGGCGGGGAAGAGGGGAGCGACGGAGCGTTGAATTCCGTCTGCCGGCAGGGTGTTTGATCCAGTGTAATAAATCGGGTATTGACTGAAACGCAAAGACGCGCGGCAGAGAGTCGCGCGTCTTTTTTGTGCCTGTAAGAACCTGTTCGGGGCTGCGCTCAGTCGTTGATGAAGAAGCTCTTGTTCTCCTCGAAGGTCTGGGCGAACTGGTCCACGTCCCGCAAGATGGTCTCGGGCGTGTAGCCGAGCAGGTGTGCCTCCTGTGTTTTTGCCAGATCAAGCTCCTCGTCCGGGTGGCGTTCGCCGATGCCGAGTTTTTTGCAGAACTTGTCGGCCAGGCATGTGGTCGCGGTCAGGAAAAGATCGTACTGGTCCGTGAGCGTGGGGTTCGGAAAGTCATGGTGGTTCATGACCGCGGTGGAAAGGGCCTCCGGGAAGTTCCATTTGCGGATGACGAGCGCTCCCACCTCCGCATGGGAAAAGGAATAAATACTCCGCTCCACTTCCTCGAAGGGCAGCCCTTCATTGTAGCAACGCATCATCACCTGCTGGAATTTCGAAGGATCCAGGTCGTTCATGATGGTTTTGCCGATGTCGTGGAACAAGCCGGCCAGAAATGCCGTCTCTTCGTTGATGAACTTGCCGTTGGCACTGATGATCCGCGCGGCAATGGCGGCGCCGACGGCATGTTCCCAGAGCATTTTCTCCGTCAGGCCGAAGCGTTTGCATATCTGCTTGAGGGACGCGGCCACCACCAGGCTTTTCAGGGTCCTGAACCCAAGGAGCATGATTGCTCCGGACAGGGTGTTGATCTGGCGCTGGCAGCCATAGTAGGCCGAATTGGAGAGCTTGAGGATCCGCGCGGCCACGGCCGGGTCGGCGGAGACCGTCTGGGCGATTTTCTCGATCGTCACGTCCTCCTGCTCGATCATTTCAATGACCTTGGTGGCGACGAGCGGGATGGTCGGCAGGTCCACGGCGGAGAGAATGAGGGTTTCCAGTTCCTTGTTCATTAGGCACCTGTTCGTGGTCAGCGACAGCGGACGACAATAGTTCAAGTTTGTCATGCAATTTTCTCGCCGAAAGCGTGGTGTGCAGCCGGTCGCTTCCTCCGATTGCATTGGGGGAACCGAGGTGCTATTGTCGCACGGGCAGTTACTGTTTCAGGGGGGTCCATGGTGAATATCACGAGCGCGGAATTTGTTACGAGCGGTACGAGACCCGAGCACTATCCGCCCGGCGATCTGCTCGAGATCGCTTTTGTGGGGCGATCCAATGTCGGAAAATCGTCACTTATCAACGTGCTTGTTAATCGCAAGAGCCTGGTCCGGACCAGTTCGACGCCGGGACGTACCCAGCTCATCAACTTTTTCAGGGTGAACGGCAGCCTGATGCTGGTGGACCTTCCGGGCTACGGGTTCGCCCGTGTCCCGCCTGAGGTGAAGAGGCAGTGGGGCCCCATGGTCGAAACCTATCTGGCGGGCCGCTCCTGTCTCGCCTGCGTGGTGCTGATCGTGGATGTCCGCCGGACGCCGGCTGAAGAGGACCGGCTCATGCTCCAGTGGCTGCGGGCCTACGACATCCCCGTCCTGGTGGTCATCACCAAGTGCGACAAGGTCTCGAAGAACGAGCGGGCCAAGCAGGCGAGCCTGATCAGCCGGACCCTCGGCCTGGCTCCGGACGAGATGGCTTTCTTCTCGGCCCTTTCCCGCGAGGGGCGTGACGCCATCTGGGCGCGGATCGAGGCGATCATGGCCGAAGGACACTCCCCGTCAGTGGATGGCGCCCCGGAGTGACCGGCCGTCATGGGCGTTGACTTTTACTGCCCGCTCTGCTACAAGTCTTTGAACAATCGAATATTTCAAGCGTTCAGGTGCTTCCACTCCCACGGTGGAAGGTAAAAGGGAAAAGGGTGAGAATCCCTTGCTGTCCCGCAACTGTGAACGGTGATGAAAGCCGCAGCGATGCCACTGGAGAGTCCTTGTTGATGTGAAGGCGTGAAATACGCCTTCTTCCGGGAAGGCGCGGCGAGTAAAGTGATCCGTGAGCCAGGAAACCTGCCCGAACGCATGAGCAGCGGCCTCCGAGGAAGAGGTGCCGAAGCCATCGTCAATTCATCCACGGTATTCGAGCCCCGCCCCTTGTCAGGAGGCGGGGTTTTTCATTCATGGCACAGATCATTTTCTTAACGGGCGGCGCCCGTAGCGGCAAAAGCCGCTTGGCCGAAGAACTGGCAACCAGGCGGGGTACTCCCCTCGGCTACCTGGCCACCGGCTCTGCCGGTGACGGGGAGATGGCCGAGCGGATCGCCCGGCACCGGGAGCGCCGCGGCGATGCCTGGACCACCATCGAAGAACCCCTGGCCCTTGCCGAGTCCCTGGCGGCCCATGACGGCCGGTTCGCCGCAATCCTCGTGGATTGCGTCACCCTCTGGCTCTCCAATCTCCTCTTTTCCCTGGACGATCCAGCCCGCGTGCTCAAAGAAGTCGAACTATTGACACGGACATTCTCCTCCCTCCGGACTCCGCTCATCATCGTATCCAACGAGGTGGGCATGGGGATAGTGCCGGAGAACCGCCTGGCGCGCCAGTTCCGTGACCTGGCCGGCGAGGCCAACGAGCGGATCGCCGCCGCGGCCGACGAAGTCTATGTGACATTCAGCGGGCTCCCGCTACGCCTGAAATGAACCCTGAAAGACGAGGTACCCCATGACGCTGCTGACCGAAGCCCTGTCAAAAATATGTCCCGTAGATGCCGAACTCATGGCCCAGGCCCAGGCGCGGCTTGACAACAAGACCAAACCCATTGGCTCCCTCGGACGGTTGGAGGAGTTCGCCCGGCGCATGGTGGCCATCACCGGCAGCGTTGCGCCCGATACGAAGAAGAAGGTGGTCTTCACCTTTGCCGGTGATCATGGCGTGACCGATGAAGGTGTGTCGGCCTTTCCCCGGGAAGTGACCCCCCAGATGGTCTATAATTTCCTGCGGGGAGGAGCCGGCATCAATGTCCTTGCGCGCCACGTGGGAGCCCAGGTACGGGTGGTCGACATCGGGGTGGATCACGATTTCGGCGACACCCCCGGCCTCATTGTCCGGAAGGTGGCCCGGGGCACCCGTAATTTCGCTCGAGGCCCGGCCATGACCAGGGAGGAGGCGGTCGCCGCCCTGGAGGTGGGGATAGATCTGGCGAATGAGGCCAAGCGGGAAGGGATCGCCCTGGTCGGTACCGGCGAGATGGGTATCGGTAACACTACCCCGTCGGCTGCCATTATCGCCGCCTTCTCGGGGCTGCCGGTCCCGGCGGTGACCCACCGGGGGACCGGCATCGGCGATGAGGCCCTTGCCAACAAGGTCCGGGTTATCGAGGCGGGGCTGGCCCTGAACCAACCCGATCCGAAAGATCCTATCGATGTGCTGGCAAAAGTCGGAGGACTGGAGATCGCCGGCATTGCAGGCCTGATCCTCGGCTGCGCCGCAAACCGGCTGCCGGTGGTGGTGGACGGCTTCATCTCCACGGCCGGGGCCCTGGTGGCCTGCGAGCTCAATCCCCATGTGCGGGATTACCTCTTTGCGGCCCACCAGTCGGTGGAAGTGGGGCACCGGGTCATGCTCGACCGCATCGGCGCCGCCCCGATCCTGGACCTCCAGCTGCGGCTCGGCGAGGGGACTGGTGGGGCACTGGCCATGGGACTCATCGAGGCCGGAGTCAGAATTTTGACGGAAATGGCCACCTTTGAGGAAGCGGGCGTGGCGGAAGGGGACTATTGAAACTCTATTTCATCGCCCTTCAGTTTCTGACCGTCGTCCCGCTGCCGTTCCGGCTGCGCTGGGACGAGCGCGCCCTGGGACGCTCCATGGCATTCTTCCCCCTGGCGGGGCTCACTCTGGGAACACTGCTGGCCGGGGCCGACATGCTTTTCGCAGCGCTGGTGCCAAGGCCCGTCAGCGATCTCCTGCTGGTGGCGCTGCTGGCCGGGGTAACCGGTGCGTTGCACCTGGACGGTCTGGCCGATGTCTGCGACGGGCTGGCGGCTCGTGGCGGCAGGGAGCGTTTCCTGGCGGTCATGAAGGATCCCCGGGTGGGAGCCGTGGGGGTAGTGGGGCTCGTGCTCGGGCTGGCGCTCAAGTACCAGGCCCTGCTGGCGGTGCCGGACGACCTCAAGCGTCAGGCGCTCTTGCTCTTCCCTGCCGTGGCCCGCTACGCCCAGGTGCAGATGACCGTCGGCGCCAACCGCGCCCGACAGGATGGCCTCGGCGCCGCTTTCATCGCCGGGACCGGGATGTTCCAGCTGGTGACGGCCGGCACGATCACGGCCGTTGCAGCCTGGTTGCTGCTGGGCCCGGCGGGCATGGCCGTGCTTGCGGCATCCGTTCTTTTCACCGGCGGGTTCCGGTGGTGGTTCCATCGGCATCTCGGCGGGGTTACCGGCGATGTCATCGGCTGCGCCAGCGAACTGAACGAAATTCTCTGCCTGCTGGTCATCCTGGCCCTGCACCGGGGCTGACAGCCCCGTACGGAGACTGTCCTTCCATACTTCGATTCCTTGCCGGGAACACACAGGATGTAGAGGCAGGGGCTATGCCGTGAGGCTGCCCGAACAAACAACAGGGATATTTCCCTCTCTGGAACGGAACATGACACGCAAAACACGCATCTATCTCATCCGTCACGGCGAAGTGGAGGGGGCCGGCGTCCCCCGTTACAACGGACACAACGACGTGGGCCTCTCCGAGCGGGGTAAGGCCCAGTACCTGGAACTCCGCAAGCGGTTCGACGGGGTTCGGATCGCCGCCTGCTACACCAGCGACCTTACCCGCTGCGTCTGGGGTGCCGAGTCCCTGGCCGCCCACCTGAACGTTCAGCCGCAGCGCCACCCGGAACTGCGGGAAATCTGCATGGGCGAATGGGAGGCGAAGAGCTGGCAAGAGCTCCAGGACCGCTATCCCCACCAGTGGCAGGCACGGCTCAACGACCTGGAAGGCTACCGGGTGCCGGGGGGGGAAAACCTGCTGGACGTCCGGGCCCGGGTTATGCCCGCCGTCAATGCCATCGTTGAGCGGCACCGGGGGGAAGACGTCCTGGTGGTGGCCCACGGCGGCGTGAACCGGATCATCCTCCTGGAGGCCATCGGTGCACCCCTGGCCAACCTCTTTTCCCTTGAGCAGACTTACTGCTGCATGAACATCATCGACTACTTCGAGGATGGGCGTGCGGTGGTGAAGCTGGTGAACGGGTAGACCATGAAATCGATCATCATCGCCGCCCCGCACAGTGGCTCCGGCAAGACAACCATCACCGTGGGCATCATGGAATGCTTCAGGCGGCGCGGCCTCACCGTGGCACCCTTCAAGGTGGGTCCGGACTTCATCGATCCGGGCTACCACCGGCTGGTGACGGGGTTGCCCTCGGCCAACCTGGACGGCTGGATCTGTCCTCCCGAGTTTGTCCGGGCATCCTTTGCCCACCATGCCCTCAACGCCGACATGGCCATCATCGAGGGAGTCATGGGGCTCTTCGACGGGTTCGGAGGGATCGCCGACGAGGGGAGTACGGCCCAGGTGGCCCGGCTGACCGGTGCGCCGGTGATCCTGGTGGTGGATGCCCGTGGGCTGGCCAGGAGCGCCGCCGCCATCCTCAAGGGGTTCGCCGAATTCGATCCCTCGGTGCGGGTGGCCGGGGTCATCTTCAATAACGTGGGCAGCGACAGTCACGAGCGAATTCTGCGGGAGGCGGTGGGGCAGTCCCTGCCGGAGCTGAAGGTGTTCGGCTGTATCCCCCGGGACGACGGGCTTCACATCCCTGCACGCCACCTGGGACTTCTCACGGCGGAGGAACATCCCCTGTCGGGCGAGTTCCTGGATCACCTGGTGGAGGTGATTCGCGACCGGGTTGACCTGGGGCTGCTCTGGGGAGCGGCCAACCCCTTGGGCGCGCCGGTGCCCCGCGCCGAACCGATTCCCTGCCAGACCCTGGGCGGTTCGGTCCGACTGGCAGTCGCCCGGGACGAAGCCTTTTGTTTCGTCTATGAGGACAACCTCTGCCTGCTGCGCCGCGCCGGCGCCGAGATAGTCACCTTTTCCCCCCTGCGCGACGAGCGCCTGCCAGAGGATGTGGCCGGCGTCTACCTGCCGGGCGGCTACCCCGAGGTCTTCGCCGATGCCCTGGCCGCCAACACCGGGATGAAGGAGTCTTTGGCCCGGGCCGTGAACGAGGGGATGCCGGTTTACGCCGAATGCGGCGGTTTCATCTACCTTACGCGCGGGGTTACGGACAGCGCCGGGGAGCCTGAATCGCTCCACGAGTTCGTAGGGATATTCCCCGTGACAACCCGGATGCTTCCCCGCCGCAAGGCCCTCGGCTATCGCGAGGTTGAACTGGCGGCGGATACCATCATCGGCCCCGCCGGCACCCTGGCCCGGGGGCACGAGTTCCACTACTCGGAGATGGAAGAGATGCCCGCCGACGTGGAGCGTGCCTACCGGGTCCGCCGGGGCCCGGTTGACCTGGGGATGGAAGGATACCGTTACCGCAACTGTCTTGCCTCCTACGTCCACCTCCACTTCGGGAGCAACCCGGAGCTGGCCGCGGCGTTTGTGGCACGCTGCAGATCGTTCGTCACAAGGAGCCGTGTGTGAAAACCCAGATCGAACAGGCCCGCGAGGGCATCATTACCCCTCAGATGGCGGCCGTGGCCGCGGAGGAGCACGTCTCCCCCGAGTATGTCTGCCGGATGGTGGCCGAGGGGAAGGTCGTCATCCCCTGGAACCACGTGCGCGCGCCAAAGGCAGTCGGCATCGGCAAGGGGCTGCGGACCAAGGTGAATGCCTCCATCGGCACCTCATCGGACATCGTTGACTACGAGGCCGAGGTGCGCAAGGCCCGGGCCGCCCAGGAGTCAGGCGCCGACACCCTCATGGAGCTGTCCGTGGGCGGCGACCTGGACCGGGTCCGGCGCGAGGTCATCGCGGCCGTGGACCTGCCGGTGGGAAACGTTCCGCTCTACCAGGCCTTCTGCGAGGCGGCGAGGAAATACGGCGACCCCAACCGGCTCGACCCTGAGATGCTCTTTGACCTGATTGAGCGCCAGTGCGCCGACGGCATGGCCTTCATGGCGGTCCACTGCGGCATCAATCTCTACACCATCGAACGGCTCCGTCGCCAGGGGTACCGCTACGGCGGCCTCGTCTCAAAGGGAGGGGTGAGCATGGTGGGCTGGATGATGGCCAACGGCCGCGAGAATCCCCTCTACGAACAGTTCGACCGGGTGGTCGGTATCCTGAAGAAATACGACACGGTCCTTTCCCTGGGCAACGGCCTGCGGGCCGGCGCCATCCACGATTCATCGGACCGGGCCCAGATCCAGGAGCTGCTGATCAACTGCGAACTGGCGGAGATGGGGCGCGAGATGGGCTGCCAGATGCTGGTGGAGGGCCCCGGTCACGTCCCCCTGGACGAGGTGGAGGGGAACATCCAGCTCCAGAAGCGGATGAGCGGCGGCGCACCCTACTATATGCTCGGGCCCATCTCCACCGACGTGGCCCCCGGCTTCGACCACATCACCGCCGCCATTGGCGCGGCCCAGTCGAGCCGCTTCGGCGCCGACCTGATCTGCTACATCACCCCGGCCGAGCACCTGGCCCTCCCCAACGAAGAGGACGTCCGCCAGGGGGTAAAGGCGGCCCGGGTCGCCGCCTACATCGGCGACATGAACAAGTACCCGGAGAAGGGGCGCGAGCGGGACCGGGAGATGAGCAAGGCCCGTCGCGACCTGGACTGGCAGAGGCAGTTCGAGCTGGCCCTCTATCCAGAGGACGCCCGGGCGATCAGGGCCAGCCGTACTCCCGAGGATGAGGCCACCTGCACCATGTGCGGCGACTTCTGCGCCTCCCGGGGGGCCGGCAGGCTGTTTGCCGGCGATCTCAGGGGGGATAAGGTGTAGGGCTCAGGCAGTTTCAATCTGAAGAAGCATCCTTCCGGCGTAAGGGAAACCGGTGCAATACCGGTGCTGCCCCGCAACTGTGAGGGGGGACCGATGCCGCAGTGATGCCACTGTCCGAAGGGACGGGAAGGCGCGGCAGGCGGGATGATCCCCGAGCCAGGAGACCTGGCTGGAAGGCGACAACACACTCCGACCGAGGGGAAGGGAGGTTGTATGGGGAGCAGAGCATATCCACTGCGGCTATGAGGTCGTTCCGGCACGCGAGGGCAAGAACGGCGACGGATCATAACTTCATAGGGAGCACGCAATGAAACGAATTACCTTATATGCTGCCGGTTCGGCAATCATTGGCGCAATGCTGCTGGCCGGGCCCGCCCACGCCATGCACATCTCCGAGGGAATCCTCCCCCTGGGGTGGGCGGCGCTCTGGTTCGCCGTGGCGGCGCCCTTTCTGGCCCTGGGAATTCGGCGGGTGAACGAG
This sequence comes from Geobacter sulfurreducens PCA, assembly GCF_000007985.2. Classification (NCBI taxonomy): domain Bacteria; kingdom Pseudomonadati; phylum Thermodesulfobacteriota; class Desulfuromonadia; order Geobacterales; family Geobacteraceae; genus Geobacter; species Geobacter sulfurreducens. The sequence goes on along the minus strand of NC_002939.5, from coordinate 3,296,629 downwards.
CTGTCCCGCCACGATCTCTCCTTCAAGCCCCTGGTGGGACTCATGGCGGCGGTGGTATTCATCATCTCCTGCATGCCGATTCCGGTGCCCACCGCCGGTACCTGCTCCCATCCCTGCGGCACGGGGATCGCCGCGATCCTGGTGGGGCCCCTGGTCAGCGTGGTCATCACCACGGTAGCGCTCCTCATCCAGGCCCTCTTTCTGGCCCACGGCGGGCTTTCAACGCTCGGCGCCGACGTGGTGTCCATGGGGGTGGCGGGCTCCTTTGCCGGCTGGTTCGTCTTCCGGGGCATGCGCCGGCTGGGCGCGGGCCTTGCGGTGGCCGCCTTTGTCGCCGGGCTGCTGGCAGACTGGGCCACCTACCTGACCACTGCCCTGGAGCTGTCCTCGGGCGTGCGCGGGAGTGAGCCGTTTTACCCGCTGTTCTTGAAGATCGTTGCCGCCTTTGTCCCGACCCAGCTTCCTCTCGGCGTGCTGGAAGGGGCCATGACCGCCGGTATGGTGGTCCTGCTCCACCGCAAGCGCCCCGATCTGCTGGCGAAAATGGGGGTGGTCGATGCCGGTGGCCCGGGAGCCGGTCCCCGCCGGGCAACCGTGGTCATGCTGGCGCTGTTTTGCCTGCTCGCCTCGCTCCTTGTGGCGGGACCGTCGCGCGCATCGGAAAAATGGCCTGGCGTGGACGAAACCGTTGTGGAAAAGATTGCCGCGGAACACGGCCGTGAACCGCGGGACCCCCTCATCAATACCGACCAGGGTGACCTGCTTCTCTTCGTTTTTCTGCTGGCCGGCACAGTCGGGGGCTTTGCGGCGGGCTATTTCTGGCGTATGCTGGTGGCGGAACGGAGAACGTACGATGACCATACTTGAAACCTCCTGGGTCCAGGGCAATGACCGCGAGATTGAAGAGCTGGTGCGGCTCGTGAACGAGGCGATCGCGCTGGAGCTCAACGCATCCCGGCTCTACGCCCTGTTCCAGGACCTCTTTCCCGATGACGGTGAGTTCTGGCAGACGCTTTCCATCGAGGAGGAGAACCACGCGAACCTCCTGCGAAACGGTCGCCGCCTTTTCCTGCCCGAGGGGAGGTTCCCCCGGGAGCTCCTGCCCGAATCCCTCGAACCCCTGGTGGAGAAGAACCGGGAGCTGGAGACCCTGTTCGACCGTTACGAACAGACCCCTCCCAGCCGGGAGGAAGCCTTCAGGACCGCTCTCGTCCTTGAGGAGTCGGCGGGGGAGCTCCACTTTCAGCGGGCCATGGAGAGCCGGGCTCCCTCCTGGACCCTCAAGGTGTTTCAGACGTTGAACAATGATGACCGCGATCATGCCAACCGGCTTCGCGACTACATGGCGGCGAAGGGAATTGCCGAATGAAGCACGTCCTCAGCGCGTCTCCGGCCGATCATCCCCTGTCGCGGCTCGACCCGCGGGTCAAGCTCCTGACGGCCGGGGCACTGCTCGCCATGGTCATCAGCTGCACCGGCGGGCTGTTCCCGCTGCTGGCGGCGATCCTCTCCCTGGGGATCGTCGTCTCGTTGGGGGTGCCGCTCCGCCTGATCCTGCTCCGCTTTGCGGAACCGGCGTTCATCGCCGCCGTGGTCCTCCTGCTCAAGCTTTTCTTCAGCGGCGTCACGCCGCTTTTCACACTCCAGCTGCCCTGGCTGGAGCTTACCGCATACCGGGAGGGACTGCGGGAAGGGCTCCTCATCGCCGGCCGCATTGCCGCCGCCGTGTCGGTTGTATCGGCGGTCGGCTTCTCCTCCTCGTTCACCGACCTGATGGCGGCCCTGGCATGGCTGCGGGTGCCGCGCAGCTTCATCGAGGTGGCGCTGTTCGCCTGGCGCTACCTGTTCCTGCTCCTGGACGACGCCCAGGTGATCCACGCGGCCCAGCGGAATCGCCTGGGCTACAGCGGGCTGCGCCGGGGGATGCGCTCCTTCGGCACCTTGGCCGGCGCCCTGGTTCTTAAGGCCTTCGACAACAGCCAGACCATTACCACCGCCATGGTTCAGAGGGGGTACGACGGGAACCTGCCGCTGTTCAGGCACCGTCCGTTCCGGCCGGCCGAGGTGGCTCTGTCCGCCCTCTTCGTGGTGGCCATGGGAACCCTCTGGGGGATGCAGTGAGGTTTTCCGTGGACCTGAAGGCCTATGCCTATCCCGACGGTACCGTGGCCCTGTCGGATATCCGTTTCCAGGTGGCGCGGGGAGAATTTTGCGGCATCCTCGGCTCCAACGGCTCGGGCAAGACGACACTGCTCAAGATCATGGACGGGCTGATCAGGGAGTACGACGGCAGCGTGCTCCTGGACGGCCGGGACGTGCGGAGCCTCCAGCCGAAGGATATCTACCGCACGGTCGGGCTCGTGTTCCAGAACCCGGACGATCAGTTGTTCGCCCACACGGTCTTCGAGGATGTGGCCTTCGGCCCCCGCAACATGGGATTTGCCGAGGCCGAGGTCAAGGCGCGGGTGGAGCGGGCCCTGGAAGCCGTCGACCTGGCGGGCGCCGCGGCCAAGCAGATCCACCACCTGAGCTACGGCCAGAAAAAGCGCGCCTGCATCGCAGGGCTCCTGGCCATGGGGCATGAGGTGCTCCTCATGGACGAACCCACCGCCGGCCTCGATCCCATGGGAGAGTACCGGATGATGGAGCTGCTCACGCGGCTCAACCGCCAGGAGGGGGTGACCATCGTCATGGCGACCCACAGCGTCGATCTGGTGCCCCTGTTCCTTCACCGGCTCTACATCCTGAGCCGGGGGCGGATCGTTCGCGGCGGGCCGCCCGAGGAGGTCTTCACCGCTCCGGCCGAGATGGAGAGCGTCAAGCTGCGGCTTCCCCACATAGCCGAGCTCATCCACCGCCTGAAGCACGAAGATGGTGTCCCGTTCCGGCGCACGCCCCTCACCATCGGCGAGGCCCGGCGGGAAATCATGGAATTGATGGAAACCACAAGGAGTTGACATGAAGACTGCTATTCTGTTGATGGCCCATGGCAGCCGTATCCCCGAGGCGAATGACGCCGTGCGGGAGATCGCCGCCATGGTGAAGGAAATGACTGGGTTCGAGATTGTGGAGGTGTCGTTCCGGGAACAGCACCTGCCGGACATCCAGCAAGGGATCGATGCCTGCGTGGCCCAAGGCGCGGAGCGGGTTCTGCTGATGCCCTACTTCCTCTTTGTGGGGGCCCACGTGCAGGAGGACCTCCCCGAGGAGATGGCCGAGGCCCGCACCCGTTACCCTGCCGTGGAGTTCGCCATGGGAGGGCATCTGGGCGTGCACCGCAAGCTGGCCGAGGTGGCGGCTGACCGGATCGCCGAAGCCCTCGCCGCCACGGGGTGGCGCTGATGTCGGTCCACCTCCGCCCCGAGGAGATCGAGGCCGAGTCGTTCCGGATCATCGATGCCGAAGCGGGCTCCCACTCCTGGGGGCCGGACCAGTGGCCGGTGGTGCGCCGCGTCATCCATACCTCCGCCGATTTCGACTATGCCCGGAGCATGGTCTTCTCCCCCGACGCCGTGCCGCGCGCCCTGGCCGCGCTCAAGGCGGGAAGAGGCATCGTCACCGACACCACCATGGCCCTGTCGGGCATCGCCAAGCCGCGCCTGGAGCGATTCGGCATCTCCGTCTCCTGTTTCGTGGCTGATCCCGATGTGGCACGCCGGGCCCGGGAGCAGGGGATCACCCGCTCTATCCTGGCTCTACGTGCGGGGGCGTCGGACCGGGGTAACGGCATCTTCGTCATCGGCAACGCACCCACGGCCCTCTTCGAGCTGATCCGCCTGGTGCGGGAAGAGGGTCTGCGTCCCGACTTGGTGGTGGGCTTGCCGGTGGGGTTCGTTGGGGCCGCGGAGAGCAAAGAGGCGCTCCTGGCCCTGGAGCATGAGGTCCCGGAAGTCCCCTTCATCACCAACCGGGGACGCAAGGGGGGGTCCAACGTGGCGGCGGCGGTGGTGAACGCCCTGCTCATCATGGCTATGGAGGGGTAATGCGCAAAGCCAACAAGCGAATCACCGATTTCGACATCATCCGCCGGATGCTCGACACCTGTCACGTGGGGCGGCTCGGCACCCTGGGAGCCGACGGCTGGCCCCGGATCAAGCCCCTCAACTTCGCTTGGCACGAGGGGCGGATCTATTTCCACTGTGCCCTGGAAGGGGAGAAGCTCGACGATATCCGCCACGAGGACCGGGTCTGCTTTGAGGTGGACCTGCCCATCGCCTATGTGCGGGGAACGACGGAAACCCCCTGCCGGGCCGAGTACCTCTACCGCAGCGTGATCATGCGGGGCAGGGCGCGATTGGTTGAGGAGGCGGCCGAGAAGGTGCTTGCCCTCGACTGTCTCATGCGCAAATACCAGCCCGACGGTACCTGGGGTTCCTTCCCGGAGGAAAAACTGGCCATCACCGGCATCGTGCGGATCGACGTGGAGGAAGTGGTGGGCAAGGAAGAGCTGGGCAAGGACGAACTGCGGGAGCAGGCCCTGGCCATGCTTGCGTCGGGTGTTCCCCTCCCGGCGATCCTGGGGTAGGGTGCGGTGTCTGGCCGGGAGCTTCGCCACGGCTACACCACTGGTGCCTGCGCCGCGGCCGCGGCTGCCGGAGCGGCCCGGATGCTCCGGCGCCAGGAGCTGGCGGACGAGGCCGAGATCGTCCTGCCCCGGGGAGAGCGGGTGGCCTTCCGTCTCCACGGCCAGGAGTTCACCGAGACCTGGGCCACCTGCCACGTGGTGAAGGACGCCGGCGACGACCCAGATGTGACCAACGGCGCCGAAATCCACGCAACCGTCCGGCGCGAGGCCCTCAACCGGCCCGGCGCCCGGACCATGGTCTTTGTCACCGGCGGCCGCGGGGTGGGGACGATCACCAAGCCGGGGCTTGCCGTGCCGGTGGGTGAACCTGCCATCAACCCCGTGCCCATGCGCATGATCACCGAGGCGGTCAAGGCCGAGTTTTCGGTTGTCTGCCTTCCCCAGATCCTCACGGTCACCGTCTCCATTCCCAATGGCGAAGAACTGGCGAAAAAGACCCTCAATGCCCGCCTGGGCATCGTGGGGGGGCTCTCCATCCTCGGGACCACCGGCATCGTCCGGCCCATCTCGGCCAAGGCCTGGACCGACACCCTCGACGCCGCCATTGATGTGGCCCTGGCCTGCGGCTGCCGGACCCTGGTCCTCTCCACCGGCCGGACGAGTGAGCTGGTGGTCCAGGGGGCTCTGGCCGGGGAGCATCTGCGGGAAGAGGCCTGCGTGATGATGGGCGATCACGTGGGGTACGCGCTCCGGGCCTGCGCCCGCAAGGGGGCGGAACAGGCGGTTCTCGCGGGTCAGTTCGCCAAGCTCCTGAAGATCGCCTGCGGCCATGAGCAGACCCATGTCTCCTCCTCCGAACTTGACTTGCGGCTGCTGGCCGAATGGATCGCCGCCACCCCTGCCGCCTCGCATCTGGCGTCGCTCGTTGAAGGTGCCAACACCGCCCGGCAGGTGCTGGAGGCGTCGGGCAATGACCCCGCCCTCATGGAGCTGGTCTGCAGCCGGGCCCGGGAAGCGGCCCGGCTGCTGGCTCCTTCCCTGCGCATCAAGGTTTTGCTGGCGGGCTACGATTCAACGGTGCTATATTTCGGATAAAATGTTCGCTCTGTCCTGCAATTTGCCATAAAGGAGGTTTCCCCATGCCTCATCAGAAAATTTATCTCGTCGGCGCCGGCATCGAAGGGTGGGAGGGGTTCGGCTCCAAGGCCCTCGAAGTCATCAACGAGGCCGAGGTTCTCATCGGCCACCGGCGTCATCTGGACACCTTTCCCGAGTTCAAGGGGAAGAAGCAGGAACTGGGCGATCTCTCCATCCTCCTGGAGCAGCTGAAGAACACCGACAAGCGGACCGTTGTCCTTGGCTCCGGGGACCCCAACTTTTTCGGCATCGCCCGCTTCCTGCTCCGCAATCTCTCCAAGGACCGGATCGAGATCTTTCCCAACGTGACGAGCGTGCAGTACGCCTTTGCCCGGATCAAGGAACCCTGGGACGACGCCATCTTCGTCTCGGTGCACGGCCGGGGGCTCAAGCCCGCCGTGGACCGGATCGTGGCCGCCGAGAAGGTGGCGGTTCTTACCGACAAGATCAATACCCCCGCAGCCATCGCCCGCGAACTGATCGAGCGCGGCGCCGAGGGGTACGAGGCGTGGCTCTGCGAGGACATGGGGACGCCGGCCGAGAAGTTCACCCGCACCGATGTGAAGGGGCTGCTGGACATTGCCGCCTCGGAACTCAACATCCTCATCCTCGTGAAGGCATGGGAACCCCAGCTGGCCCAGTACCCGGTCATGGGCATCGCGGACGACGAGTTCGCCACGGCCAAGAAGCTGATCACCAAGCAGGAAGTGCGGGCCGTCACCCTGGCCAAGCTCCGGCTCCAGGACGACCTGGTCATGTGGGACATCGGCGCGGGCAGCGGCTCGGTATCCATCGAGGCGTCCAACCTCATGCCCAATGGCCGGCTCTTCGCCCTGGAGCGCAATCCCCAGTACGTGACCTTCCTGCGGGAGAACCTGAAGAAATTCGTGGCCCGCAACGTCGTGCTGGTGGAGGCGTTCGCCCCCGAGGGGCTCGATGAGCTGCCCGACCCCGACCGGGTTTTCATCGGCGGTTCCGGCGGCATGCTGGAGGAGATCATCGAGGCCGTGGACCGCCGGCTCAAGCCCGAGGGGGTCATCGTCCTCAACGCCGTGACCCTGGATACCCTCACCAAGGCGGTGGAGTTCCTGGAAGACCACGGCTACCTGGTGGAGGTGGCGTGCGTCAACGTGGCCAAGACCCGAGGGCTCACCGAGTACAAGATGTTCGAGGCCCAGAATCCGGTCTACATCATCTCGGCATGGAAAGGCGAAGAGTGAGCGGTTTCGCCAAAATTTACGCCGTCGGGGTCGGCCCCGGCGACCCGGAACTCCTGACCCGGAAGGCCGAGCGGATCATCCGCTCGGCCGATGTCATCTGTGCCCCCACCGGCGCCGCCGATGCCGCCAGCTATGCCCTTTCCATCGTGGAGGACCTCATCGATCCCTCCCGTCAGGAGGTGCTGCCCCTGGTCTTTCCCATGCGCAAGGACCAGGAGGGGCTCGACGCCTTCTGGGAAGATGCGGCCGCCCAGGTGGCCGAGCGGGTCCGGCACGGCAGGGATGTGGCGTTCATCACCATCGGCGATCCGTTTCTCTACTCCACGTTCCTCTACCTCTACCGTATCTTCCGGGAGTGCTATCCGGAAATAGCCGTTGAGATTGTGCCGGGAATTTCCAGCATTACTGCCGCCGCCGCGGTTGCCGGTGTCCCCTTGGGGATGGCTGCCGAGCGGATCGCCATCCTCCCCACCACCTACGAGGATGCGGACCTGCGCGAAACCTTCGCCCGGTACGACACCGTGGTCCTTATGAAGGTCAACCGGGTCTTCGACCGGGTCTACGCCCTGCTGAAGGAGCTGGGGCTGGAGCGGTGCGGGGTGTTCGTGCGCCGGGTCGGTTCTGCCGACGAGGAGGTGGTGTTCGATCTGGAGCGGCTCGTGGGGGAGAAGCTCGACTACCTGTCGCTGCTGATTGTCAGGAAGTAGCACCGAACGCCATTGGAAAGGTTGTTCCCCGTGTCATCTGTCGCTGATAACCCCATTGTCCACTTCGTCGGCGCCGGCCCCGGCGATGCCGAATTGATCACCGTGAAGGGTGCCCGGCTCCTGCGGGAGGCCAAGGTGGTGGTCTATGCCGGGAGCCTGGTGGACCGCGAACTGGTCCGCACCTACGCCCCCGGCGCCGAGGTGCATGACTCCGCCGCCCTGACCCTGGAGGAGACCACGGCGCTCCTGGCCCGGGCCGTGGCCGACGGCCGGCGGGCCGTGCGCCTCCACACCGGCGACCCCTCCATCTACGGGGCCATCCAGGAGCAGATGGTTGAACTGGACCGGCTCGGCATCGGCTACGAGGTGGTTCCCGGCGTGACGAGCGCCTTTGCCGCAGCGGCATCCCTGAAGCAGGAGCTGACCCTGCCGGAGGTATCACAAACGGTCATCATAACCAGGCTGGCCGGTCGGACCCCGGTGCCCGAGCGGGAGCGGCTGGCGGAGATCGCCCGGATCGGGGCGACGCTCGTCATCTACCTGTCGGTCGGCATGATCGAGCAGGTGGTGGCGGAACTCCTCCAGGGGGCCTACACGCCGGCTACCCCCGCGGCGGTGGTGTCCCGGGCGTCCTGGCCCGACGAGCAGGCGGTGGAGGGAACCCTTGCCGACATCGCCGACAAGGTGCGGAGCTCCGGCATCGGCAAACAGGCGATCATCCTCGTGGGGGACGTGCTGAAGGCGCGCCGGGAAGGGCTGAAGGCCCGGTCGCTCCTGTACGACGGCGGATTCTCGCACGAGTTCCGCACGGGGATTATCACGTAGCATTTCCCGCGGCAAAGGAGGTTAGGCGTCATGCGCATCGCCATCATCGCCATAACCCGCAACGGGGCCCGGCTCGGCTCCCAGCTGCGGGAGGGACTGGGCACCGCTGACCTCCACGTCCTCCAGAAGTTCGCGGGCCAGGCCGGGAAGGTGGCCGTGCCGTTTGCGGGGGATCTGAAGGGGCTTGTGGCGCGCCTCTGGCCGGACGTGAAGGGCTTTGTCTTCATCATGGCGGCCGGCATCGTGGTGCGGATGATCGCGCCATTGCTGGAGTCAAAGGACAAGGACCCGGCAGTGGTGGTCATGGACGAAGGGGGGCGGTTCGCCGTGTCGCTCCTCTCCGGCCACCTGGGCGGGGCCAATGAACTGGCTTGCCGTTGCGCCCACGTCACCGGGGCCCGTGAGGTGATCACTACCGCCACCGATGCCAACGATCTTCCCTCCTTCGATCTGCTCGCCAAGGAGGCCGGCTGGGCCATCGAGGACCTTTCCCGCATCAAGACGCTGAACGCCCTGCTGCTGGAGGGGGAAGAAATTGCCGTGGTGGACCCGACGGACCGGGTCAGGGCCTATTTCAACGGCAAGGCACGGCTCACGTTTCACGATACCTTTGTGCAGGCCCTCCAGAGCGGCGCCAAGGGGTTCGTCTTCGCCACCAATCGCCGGCTGCCGCCCCAATCGCAGTCCGACGCCCTGTTGATCCTGCGCCCGCGGAACCTGGCCCTGGGGATCGGCTGTAACAGCGGGACCCCGGCCGAGGAGATCGAAGAGGTCGTCACGGTCCAGCTCAAGCGCCTCTTCCTCGCCCTCAAGAGCGTGGCGGTCATCGGCTCGGCCATGGCCAAGCGCGGCGAGGAGGGGTTGCTCCGGTTTGCCGAGCGCCACTGCATTGAGCTCCGGTTCTACGAGAGCGAGGAGTTGAACGGCGTTGCCGTGCCGTCGCCGCCGTCGGCCCACGCCCTGGAGGCCATCGGCGCCGTTGGTGTGGCCGAGCCGTCGGCGGTGCTCGCGTCCAACGGGGGGAGCCTTCTGCTCAAGAAGGTCAAGAGCGGCAACGTGACCCTGGCCATAGCTGAAATCGTCTGATACGAGGTTTGTGATGTCCATACTCTACGTCGTCGGGATCGGTCCCGGCGACCTCGACCATATGACGTTCCACGCCACCGAAGCCATCGAGCGGGCCCAGGTGGTGGTAGGCTACAAGACCTACCTGGGGTTCATCGAGCCCCTGCTTGACGGCAAGGAGGTTGTCTCCTCGGGGATGATGAAGGAGGTTGACCGCTGCCGCGAGGCCCTGGATGCCGCTGCGGCGGGCAAAACCGTGGCGCTGGTCTCCAGCGGCGACGCGGGGGTCTACGGCATGGCTGGGCTGGCCATGGAGCTTGCGGCCACGATGACAGCCCCCCCCGAGATCGTGGTGGTGCCGGGAGTGTCGGCGGTGCAGGCGGCTGCTTCCGTTCTCGGCGCGCCGCTGATGCACGATTTTGCAGTCATCTCCCTGTCGGATCTCCTGACCCCCTGGGATGTCATCGAGCGCCGGCTCGTGGCCGCCGCGGCCGCCGACTTCGTGGTTGCCCTCTACAACCCCCGGAGCAAGGGGCGGGTCACGCAGATCGAGGAGGCCCGGACGATCCTGCTGGCGGCCCGCGCCTCCACCACGCCGGTCGGCATTGTCCGCAACGCCTGCCGGGAAGGGGAGACCCGGGTTGTGACCACCCTGGCGTCAATGCTCGACCATGAGATCGACATGTTTTCCCTGGTCATCATCGGCAACTCCGCCACCTTCGTGGATCGGGAGGGCCGGATGGTTACGCCGCGGGGCTATAAGGCCGGGCCCGGGGCCGAGGGACCAGGGGCCGGGGAACAGCAAAAGAACTCAGTCGATGGACAGTTGTCCGATTCTCCGTCTCGGATTTTGAATTCCCGGTCCCCGATTCCCGATCCCGGGTCCCCGGCTTCACATTCCCGGTCCCTGATGGTCGTCGGCACTGCCTCCGACGTGGGGAAGTCGGTTGTTACGGCCGGTATCTGCCGCATCATGAAAAACCGGGGCTTCTCCGTGGCGCCGTTCAAGTCCCAGAACATGGCCCTCAACTCGGCCGTTACACCGGAAGGCGGAGAGATCGGCCGGGCCCAGGCGGTGCAGGCGGAGGCCTGCGGCATCGAGCCCCACACCGACATGAACCCCATACTCCTTAAGCCGACCACCGACTGCGGCAGCCAGGTGATCGTCCAGGGGGCGGTGGTGGGGAACATGACGGTTCGGGAATACAACGACTACAAGCCCACCGCCTTCGAGAAGGCGCGCGAGAGCTTCGGGCGACTCGCCGCCGGCCATGACCTGGTGGTGATCGAGGGGGCCGGCAGCATCGCCGAGATCAACCTGAAGCGCCATGACATCGCCAACCTGAAGGTGGCGGAGATGGCTGGCTGCAAGGCCGTGCTGGTGGCGGACATAGACCGTGGCGGGGTGTTCGCCCAGATCGTCGGTACCCTGGAGCTTCTGGAGCCCCATGAGCGGGAGCGGATCGCCGGCGTGATCATCAACAAGTTCCGGGGGGATGCATCGCTCCTGGCGCCGGGCATCGGTTTCATTGAGGAGCGCACCGGTGTGCCTGTTTTGGGAGTGGTGCCCTGTTTCAGCGGCTTCCGTCTTCCCGAGGAAGACAGCGTGGCCCTGGAAAAGCGGAAAGCGGAAAACGGCGATCGGGGCCCGGCGGCAGATCGGCTGAACATCGGCGTGGTGAAGCTGTCACGCATCTCCAACTACACCGATTTCGACGCCCTGGAGGCGGAGCCGGATGTCCAGCTCACGTATGTGGAGGGTGAAGAGCAGCTGCGAGGACTCGATCTCCTCGTTATCCCGGGGAGCAAGGCGACCACCACCGATCTCTTCTTTCTCATGGAGCGGGGATTGTTTCCGGCGATACAATCGTTCACCGGCCCCATCGTGGGCATCTGCGGCGGGTACCAGATGCTCGGCAAGCGGGTTGCCGATCCCCATGCAGTGGAGTCCGACATCCGCGAGGCCGAGGGGCTCGGGCTGCTGGACGTGGTCACGGTGATGCTGGAGCAGAAATCCACCCATCGGGCCGCGGCCGAGCTGCTGCCGTCGGGGTTCCTGGTGGCGCCCCGCTGCCGGGGGGGGCTGGCCGGCTATGAAATCCACATGGGAGAGACGATCCTCGGCCCGTCGGTCCGTCCCTTTGCCCGGATCACGAGCCGTTCCGGCGCGCCGGTGGAGGTGCTGGACGGCGCCGTCTCCAGTGACGGCCGCGTGTTCGGCACCTACCTGCACGGTATCTTCGACAATGCCGTGTTTCGCACCTCGCTCCTCAACCGGCTGCGCAAGGCGAAGGGGTTGGCGGAGCGCCGGCCCGGACAGGGGGGCGACGATCCCTTCAACCTGCTTGCCGCGCACCTGGAGAAGCATCTGAACATTGATCGCATGCTGGAACTCTGCGGCCTCGGCGGGATGTTGCCGGAGTAGTGGTCTTTTCAGAGGAGATTCCCCGTGACCATAAAACGGAAAGTGCAAATCGTCATCATCCTGATCGCAATACATGTTGCAGTGTTCGTGGGATACCTGTTTCACTCGTCGGCCCAGGTCCATACGCGGGTGCGCCATCTCATCCCGGCGGTCGAATACCTGAGGGGCATTGCCCTGGCCCGGGCCGGCATGATTCAGCAGATGAAGGAGGTGGTCGATTATCTGGCCATCTCCGATCCTGCCGCCCGGGATGAATTCCGCAAGGGCGGCCAGTTGGCCGATGAGTCCTTTTCCGTCTGGATCGATGCCATCAAGGCGCAGAGGGCGCTGGGCGTTGCCGGCGAGGACGACGATCTTGAACTGGTCCAGGAGGTGCAGACCCGCTATGCCTCATGGGTTCGCACGGCCGAATGGTTTTTTGAGCTCCAGGACGCGGGCCGCGGCGATGAGGCGATGGCGCTGTTCCGCGATCGGCTTGAGCCCTATTTCGATCGGGAGGTGCTCCTGCCCGTGGACAAGGCCCTCGATGACGGAGCGGTGGAGGTGCACGTCGCCTTTCACAATCTATTAATGGCCGTGGGGCGGATCCCCTGGATGTCCGCGGAGGGAGTCCGGAACATCGAGCGGGGCGAAGCGGCCCTGGACGGCTTTCTTGCCGCCAACCACCTGCTGTTCGAGGTGACCGGGCAGCTCAAGGAGCTGATGAAGTATCTGCTCAACCAGCGCCAGGGCATCGAGACCGATCTTTCGCGGCTGGACTGGCAGGCCGGCCATGCCCTGGAGAATTTCCGGCAGCAGATGTGGAGCCTGGCACGCCAGGGTGACCCGACGGCATTGAAGGACGCTGAGACCGTTACACGGAGCTTCCAGGAGCTGACCGGGCTCATGCATCAGGCCGTGGCGCTCAAAAGGGCTGGGCGCGGGCATGAGGCGGTGGCTCTGGCCAACTCCCGCATGGAGGCGGTTCTCTACAAGACGCTCATGCCCATCATTTCCCGATCGCTGGATTCGGGCAGTGCCCAGATGCTCACCCTGACCGCCGCGGCCCGCTGGCAGGGCGTTCTTGCCGTTTCGCTCTTCCTGGTGATGGCGGTGAGCCTCATCCTCGGAACGAGCCGGTCCGTTCTCCGGGCCCTGGATTCGCTCATGGCCGGTACCTCGGCCATTGCCGAAGGGGATTTCTCCCACCGGCTCGATGCCCGGCGTTCGGACGAGCTGGGCGCCCTTGCCGTCTCCTTCAACACCATGGTGGAGCGCCTCCAGAAATCCCGACGCGACCTGGACTCGTTCGCCCGGCTTCTGGAGCAGCGAGTGTACGACCGGACCGTCCAGCTGGAAGAGGCGAACGAGGATCTGAGGCAATTCAGTTCATCCCTGAGCCATGATATCCGAACGCCCCTGTCGAGCATCGCCGGCTACGTGCAACTGGCGCGCGCCGAATGCGACGGCACCGAGAGCGAGCTGCTGCCGGATTTATTCACGGCCATTGAGCTTGCCACGGCAAGGATGAACGCCCTCGTCGACGCGCAGCTCGCCCTTGCCCGCGCCACCTGCAAGGAGTTGAACCTCGAGCCGGTGGACATGGCGGAAATAGGTCAGGCCGTGATAGATAACCTCCAATTCGCCGAGCCGCAACGGAAGGTAGGCTTCCAGGTGGCGGGCGATCTGACTGTGGATGGGGACATGGACCTGCTGGGCCTTGCGGTGGAGAACCTGCTCAGCAACGCGTGGAAGTACACGGCCATCAGGGATGAAGCCGTCATCGAGTTCGGGTCCCGGGACGAGGGGGATCGGCGGATTTACTTTGTCCGCGATAACGGTGCGGGATTCGATCCGGAGGAGATCAATCGTCTCTTCCGACCCTTCAGCCGGCTGCATGCAGCCGAGCAGTTCCCGGGGACCGGCGTCGGCCTCGCCACCGTGGCTCGGGTGATCCGCCGGCACGGTGGCCGCACCTGGGCCGAAGGTGCCGTGGACCGGGGTGCCACGTTCTTCTTTACGCTCAACGAAACGCCGCTGCCGGTGGTTGTGCCGCCACAGCCGGAGGAGAGCGCGTGACCGGCCCTGACCGGGTGGCCCTGCTGGTCCTTGCCGCCCTTGTTCTCGACTGGCTGCTGGGCGATCCTCGCTGGCTCCCCCATCCGGTGGTGGCCGTGGGCAGGCTTGTGACCGCCCTTGAACGGCAACTCCGCCGCCTGGTGACGAACGAGCGAGCAGCAGGTGTGATTCTGCTGGTTCTGACCGTCGGGATCACCGGGGGCACCGCCTGGCTGCTCGTTCTGGGCGCCGGACTGGTGCACCCCGTGGCCGGGTTCGCGGTAGAGGCGCTGTTGGGCTGGACCTGTCTGGCTGCCCGCTCGCTCCACGGGGAGTCGAAGCTCGTGGCGGATGCCTTGGCCGCCGGCGATCTCGCCGAGGCGCGCTTTTTCCTTTCCCGCATCGTAGGGCGCGATACCGCGGAACTCACCGAGCCGGAGATCTGGCGCGGCGTCGTGGAGACCGTGGCCGAAAACACCTCCGACGGCGTGATCGCCCCCCTGTTCTGGTTCATGATCGGCGGGGCCCCGCTGGCGCTCGCCTACAAGGCGGTAAACACTCTCGATTCCATGGTCGGGTACAAAAACGAGCGGTATCTTCATTTCGGCTGGGCTTCGGCACGGTTCGACGATCTGGTGAACCTGCTGCCGGCCAGGATCACCGGCCTGCTCATGGTGCTGTCCGCCCCGCTGGCGGGACTTTCCGGGCCGGGCGCCTGGCGGATCATGCGCCGGGACGGCCGCAACCATTCCTCCCCCAACGCCGGCATCCCCGAGGCTGCCGCGGCCGGAGCCCTTGGGGTGCGCCTCGGCGGCATGAATGTCTACTTTGGCCGGCCGGTGGCGAAACCGACCATCGGCGATCCCCTGAACCCTCTCGATCGCACGGCATGGCGCGGCGCCGTCCGGCTCATGTACGGCTCCGAGATCCTGCTGACGGGGTTCATGTTGTGCTACCTTTTTGTCCTGGAGCGTCCGTGACGAGCACCTTCGATCATGGCGGCACGGTCTTCGCCGTGGCCCGCGAACTCGGTATCCGGCCGGAGGATCTTCTGGACTTCTCCGCCAGCATAAATCCTCTGGGGCCGGCCCCTGCGGTGCGGGAGGCGGTGATGGCGGCCTTCGACCGGCTGGTGCACTATCCCGATAGCCAGGCGGCCGAGCTGCGAGATTCCCTGGCCCGCCATCACGGGCTGCCGGCAGAGTGCATCTGTGCCGCCAACGGCTCCACAGAACTCATCTACCTGCTGCCGCGCCTCGTGGGAGGCGGGCGTGGGCTAGTGGTGGCGCCGCCGTTCTCGGAGTACGCCAGGAGCCTGACCCGCGCCGGCTGGGAAGTGGGCTACCTGGACCTGGCGCCGGAGGAGGGGTTCGCCCTGGCGCCGGCCCTCCTCGACCAGCGTCTGGCCGAGGGATGGAACCTCGTCGTCCTGGCCAATCCGGGCAATCCCACCGGCAGTCTGATCCCCCATGACGACATGGTTGCGGTCCACCGGCTGTGCCGTGCCCGCGGGACCTTTCTGGTGGTGGACGAGGCCTTCATGGATTTCCGGGAAGAGGAGTCGGTGACGGGGTATGTGGCCCGCCAGGGGGGTGGCGTCGTGCTCCGCTCCCTGACCAAGTTTCATGCAATTCCCGGTCTGCGCCTCGGCTTTGCCGTGGCGGCTCCGGAGGATGCGGCCCGGCTGGCCGATCTGCGGGCACCGTGGAGCGTCAACACCCTGGCCCAGGCGGCCGGGCTCGCCACCCTGGTGGATGGGGAGTACGCGGCGCGAACGCGGAGACTGATCGAAGAGGAGCGGGCGGTTCTGGCGGCGGGGCTTGCCGCCATTCCGGGGGTGCGGGTCTATCCGTCCGCGGCCAACTACCTGCTGGCGGAACTGACGACCGGGCCGACGGTGCCGGCGCTGGCCGAGGCCCTGCTGCGGCAGCGGATACTGATCCGGGACTGCTCTTTGTTCCGGGGGCTGAACGACCGTTTCTTCCGGGTCGCGGTCCGGTCGCGCGCCGACAATGAGCGTCTTCTGGCGGCTTGTGCCGCGGTCCTTGCCCGGACCATGTGAGCGGGGGTGGACAGGAAGTGTGGCGGAGGTCAGGCTTTGCCGCCGCTGCGGAGGACCACTACCCGGCAGGCGGGAAGGGAGAGCTTTAGGCGGTCGATGCCGTGTTCGGTGACCGGGGCATTGCAGAGGGTGACGGAGCGGAGGCGGGGGAGGTGTCTGAGGGCCATGAGCCCCGCGTCGGTGACTGACGTATCGTAGAGGTACAGGCGCTCGAGCCCTTTCAGCTCCAGCAGGTGGGCCAACCCTTCGCCGGAGATGCCGGCGCCGGACAGGTAGATTTCCTCGATGCCGATGAGCTTCAGCAGGTGGGTGAGGTCGTCGTCGCCGGCGCCGTAGAGGAAGCAGGCCTGGAGGTCATGGGGAGCCAGGGTGCCGAGCAGGTCGAGACTGCCGGTGTCTCCCTCCGGTACATCAAGGCGCAGGGCCTTGCCCGTTGGGACCGCCACATCGCCCATGGCCTCGCCGAGGCGCTTCCAGTCCAGGAAGCTCCCTGAGCGCAGATCGCGCACGTAGAGCACGCCGAGGCTGCGTTCGGTCGGAAAGCGGACGGTGCGCAGGGACGCCTGGGGTGTGTTGATCGGCTCCGGAGGTGCGTCGCTCCGGGGGCTGACCTGGCTGACCTCGTTCAAATGCCGGCATGCGGCAAGGATTTCCGCATCCAGTTTCGCCGCCATCTCGGCGATTATGTCCCGCCCGCGCCAGCGAGCCTCCTGCACCCGCTGGACCAGCCGGTAGATGTCGCTGTTGCGCAGTTTTGCCGTTTCACGCTCCACTGATCTGATCCGGTCGATCACCCGAGCGATCCGCCGGTTCACCAGCTCCAGCTGGCCGGCCATCCCCACGACCACAGTCATCTCGGGTCCCGCTTCCCACTCCTCCATAATGGCGTGGAGCGTCACCCGGTCCTCCTCGGCGTAGGCCCTGTTCGCCTCGGCCATGAGCTTCTGCCGCAGCCGCCGGTTTTCGTCGTTTTCGGCCAGGTCGGGATGGATCGCCTTGGCGACCCGCCGGTACACATCCCGCAGGCTTTCGCCGGTCCCCGAATTCATCGTGGCGGGTTTCACCCGGGGGATTTCCGTTTCCGTCTCCCCGCCGCGCTCCTCGAACCGGCGCTCCTCGCTGAACCCGTCCCGCTCGCCCTCAGCCGTACGCTCTTCCCCATCGGCCATGGCCGCCTGTCGGCGTGCCCGCGCCAGTTCGGCCTTCAACTGGTCCAACTCGCTGATCCGGTCGGCCATTTTGTCGGCGTAGAGCTGCTCGAACTCCCGAATCTCTTCCCGCAGATCCTCCAGGTCGTGCTCCAGCCTGGAGAGGCGGCGCTCCAGGGCGTGGAACTCCCGTCGCTTGCGTTCAAGCTCCTGTTCGTCCGGGGTTGTTGTGCGATGGTAGCCAGTTCTCATGAAGTATCGGGGGTCAGGGAATGAACAGGGCCCGCTGGATGTCGGCAGGAAGCTCAGACGCGGGGCCGGAGCCGTAGCGCTCACGCTCCCAGAGGAAGAGGCCCGTGGTTTCGTCATGCACCCGCACCGGCGTCGTGCCGGCGAGGGGGATAATGGCATATTCCGCAGCGAAGACCGTGCATCCTGCCACGGCGTGCCCTCCGGTCATCGCTCCTTCCTGGTCGGCCAGGGAGAGATGGAGGTGGACAAAGGGGGTGCCGTCCTTGAGCGAGATGTTGCCGAGCCCTGCCGTGATCTCCAGGGGGGTATCGAGGGAAAACTCCCGGTAGCGCCGGGCCCTCTGGTCGTAGAAGGCGAGTCTCGCACGCTCCAGGGAGCCGATGACCTGGATGAGGCCGGCCTTGACGCCGCCTTCCACTGCCGCGGCCGTCAGCCCGCCCAGCAGGTCACCTTTGTGGGGAAGTCTGCCGATGAGCATGGGACCTCGCTTTCCGTCGGCCTTCGCGCGCCCGGAATTCCCGCCGCCGCGACCGACAGGGGCACTGTAGCCCATCTGTTTCCCCGAGTCAACGGAGGGATTTCCCCTCTTGACAAACAGCGGCACGGGGGTATTTTAAATGGAAATGATTTCTGTTTAACAGGAAACCTCCTGACCATGAAGCACTTTGACGATCTTCTCAGGGACCTCAACCTCCGCATTACCCCCAAGCGGCGTGCCGTGCTCGACATTCTTGCCGGCGAGGAGGGGTATGCGAGCCCCGAGGAGGTCTGGCGCAAGCTGAAGCTCCGTTTCGACCGGGTGGGGCTCCCCACGGTCTACCGAAATCTTGAGGAACTGGCCGCCGGCGGGGTGATAACCACCATCATTCATCCGAACCGGCAGCTTTACTACTATTACTGCGACCGTCGCGAGCATCACCACCACTTCGTCTGCCTCTCGTGCCGACGGGTGGAGGAGGTTGACGTCTGCGCACTGCCGGATCTGGAGAAACTCGTGGCCGGGCGGGTCGTGTCGCATATTTTCCAGGCCAACGGTTATTGCCGCGAGTGCCTGGCGCGGCAGCAGGGGGGATGAATGATGGGAAGCGTGCGTATCCTGGCGCTGGGAGTGCTGTGCGCCCTGGCGATCGTTCTGGTCGGATGCTCGAAAAAGGATGAGGGCAGGACTCCGGCGGCGCACGCCGGCATGTCGGTGGTGACGACGCTTTTTCCGCTCTATGATTTTGCCCGCAACGTGGCCGGCGATCGGGCCGAGGTGACGCTCCTCCTTCCGCCGGGGATGGAGCCTCACAGTTTCGAACCCCGGCCCGAGGATATCGTCCGTGTGAGCCGGGCAAGCCTATTCGTCTATACGAACCGCGCCATGGAGCCCTGGGCCGCGGACATTCTCAAGGGTGTCGGGGGCGGCGGACCCACGGTGGTGGATGCGAGCCGCGGCGCCCGACTGCTCGCTGCTGCGGGGATCCATGAGCACGGAGATCATCACAACGAAGGTGATCACCATGACGGGCCGCACGATGAGACGCGGATGGATCCTCACCTCTGGCTCGACTTCGCCAACGCCCAGCGGATGGTGGACAACATCGCTGCAGGGATGGCCGAGCGCGACCCTGCCAACCGGGAGGCCTACCTGGCCAATGCCGCCGCCTACAAGGCAAAGCTGGCCCACCTGGATGAACGCTATCGGCAGGGGCTCGCGTCCTGCTCCTCGCGGACCGTGGTTCACGGGGGACACTTTGCTTTCGGCTACCTTGCCGCCCGTTACGGCCTGCGCTACGAGGCCGCCTTTGCCGCCTCCGCCGATGCGGAACCGACCCCGGCCAAGCTGGCGGCCCTGGTGAAGCGGATCCGAACAGAAGGGGTCCGCACTATCTATACCGAGGAACTCATCGATCCCCGTACCGCCGAGACCATCGCCCGGGAGACGGGGGCGGCCATCCTGCCGCTCAACGGCGCCCACACCGTAAGCCGCGATGACTTGGCGCGGGGAGTCACGTTCATTTCTCTCATGGAAAAGAACCTGGAGAATCTGCGAAAGGGGCTTCAATGCCGGTAGATGCGGTAGCGGTCACGGGGGTGACGCTGGGATACCAGGGGACCGAGGCGTTGACCGACGTCTCCTTTGCCGTGGCGGCGGGGGACTACGTCGGCATCGTGGGGCCCAACGGGTCGGGGAAAAGCACTCTCATCCGCTGCATCCTGGGGCTCGCCCGCCCCGACCGGGGTGAAATTCGTCTCTTCGGCACCCCTCTGGCCGGTTTCGACCAGTGGCAGCGGGTCGGCTATCTTCCCCAGGGCCTCCAGTATTTCAATCCCCACTTCCCGGCCACCGTGGCCGAGGTGGTGGGGCTCGGCCTGCTGGCGGGACGCCGCTTTCCCCGCCGTCCCCGTTCCGGTGACGGTGCTGCGGTGACCCATGCCCTGGAACTCATGGGGATTGAATCCATAAGGGACCGGCTGGTGGGAGAACTGTCCGGCGGGCTGCGGCAGCGGGCGCTCCTGGCCCGGGCGCTGGTCAGCGGACCCGAGCTGCTGGTGCTGGACGAGCCGACCACGGCCCTGGACCCGGAGACGCGGGAGAGCTTCTACCAGACCATCCGCGACCTGAACCGTTCCCGGGGTACCACCGTCATCCTGGTAACCCACGACAGCGGCACCATCGGCAGTCATGCCTCCCGTTTCCTCTACCTGGACAAGCGGGTGGTTTTCTACGGCGGGTTCGACGAATTCTGCGGCTCCCAGGCCATGTCCGACTTTTTCGGCATTCATTCCCAGCACCTCATCTGCCACCGGCACTGAGGGGGGCGGTTTCCATGACGCTTCTCGACATCTTCCAGTACGGGTTTCTTCTGCGGGCCATGGTTGCCGGGTCGCTTATCGCAGCGCTCTGCGCCATCCTGGGCATCTTCCTGGTGCTGCGCCGCCTGTCGCTTATCGGTGACGGACTTGCCCATGTGACCTTCGGAAGCGTGGCCCTTTCACTCTTCTTCCGTCTGCCGTCGGTCCACGCGGCCCTGGCCGCCATTCCCTGCGTGCTCCTTTCGGCTCTGGGCATCCTGCGCCTTGCTGAGCGGGCCCGCATCTACGGCGATGCCGCCATCGGCATCGTCTCGTCCCTGGGCATTGCCACCGGCATCATGCTGGCAAGTATGGCGGGCGGATTCAATGTTGACCTGTTCAGCTACCTTTTCGGCAACATCCTGTCCATCAGCCCCTCTGAGCTGGTTCAGACCGGGATTCTCTTTCTGGTGGTGGTCATCGCGGTGGGGCTCTTTTCCCGGGAACTCTTCGCCATCACCTTCGATGAGGAGCTGGCCCGTACCTCCGGCATCCGGGTAGACCGGATCAACGGGGTGCTGGTGCTGCTGACCGGCCTCACGGTGGTGCTCGCCATGAAGGTGGTGGGGGTCATGCTCATCTCCGCACTCCTCATCCTGCCCGCAGTGGCCTCGCTCCAGCTGGCGCGGGGCTTTCGGACCGCCATCATCCTTGCTGTCGTCTTCGGCGTCCTGTCGGTGGTGACCGGGGTGGTGGTCTCCTTCCTGGCCAACCTTCCCACCGGCGCCACAATTATCATGATCAACTTCCTGGCTTTCGCCCTTGCCTTTACCCTGCGGAGGCTGCGGCGGTAATGGCCGCAGGAGTGGCACGCACGGTTGCATGCTGCTTGACAATTGAGTGAGGTCCAGTATTGTTACGTGACTGTTGATCGCTTGGATTGCGCCGACATTTTGCCTTGTTTCAAGGCCGGACGTTCCTACATGGGCACTAGACGCACTACCATCGCCATCGCATCACTGCAGCTGCTCCTCGTTCTGTTCGTCCAGGTCGTGCCGCTCATTCATGCCGTTGCCGGGGCACAGGCCGGTTTCGTGAAAAAGGCGGGGTGTCACTGCACCGACGGCGAGTGCTGCGCCGCCATGGCCGGCATGGCCCAGGAGTGTCGGTGCGAAGGCTCCTGCGCGGCCAATCGCCATAAGAAGGAACCCGACTGTTGCTCAACGGGTGAGGAAGTGCCCGTTATCTCCTGCGGTTGTTGTAACCGCGATCCCCTTTCCCCAGCCGCCGTCCCTCTCATCAAGTGGGAGTGCATTCCCCCTCTGTTCATCCTTGAGGCCGGGGTTACCCGGTGTACCGTCAACCTCTCGTCCTATTCGGGCATGCTGACCGCTTTCCGGCCCGAGCCCTCCATCCCTCCTCCAGAAGCCTAGTGTCCCGATTGGTTGGTTCTTCCTCGTAATTGTGCCCCTTTTGACTGCTGCCGTCGTTATGGCTGGGCCAGGTCTGTGTCGCCGCGCCTTGGCAGCAGGCAAAATGCCTCACATTACTTCCAAGGGCCAACCAAGCGAGACATCAGACCTGCTCCTATCGTGAGCGGCTGCAGCGTTTCCCAACAGGGAGCGGCCGGCGGCCGTTCATCGTATCCCCGACGCGGACTGTGTGCCGGTACGGCTGCGGTCTATCCGTACGCCGTCGCGCGGGGCGGGGTGCCTGCAGCGGCATCCTTGCGTCCTCTACGTCTATCCATTCACGGAGATATGTCATGCGAACTATCATATCCATGCTCTGCTGCACTCTTGCGGCCGCCGTGCCGGCGGCTGCCGAAAACCTCATCCTCGACGAAATCGTTGTCCGGGGCCAGAAAGAGTCCCCGCGCGAAGAGAGTCTGACCATCCGCGAAGTCCGCGAAAGCCCGGCCCGGGACATGGGGGAGGCCCTCCGCCAGGTGGAGGGGCTTTCCTACGTCCGCAAGGGAGCCATTGCCAATGACGTGGTTATCCGCGGGCTCCAGCGTGACAACATCAACGTCCTTATCGACGGGGTCCGCCTCTACGGCGCCTGTCCCAACAGAATGGATTCGCCCGCGTTCCACTTCGACTTCGCCGAGGTCGAGCAGATCCGGATCGTGAAGGGCCCCTATGATGTTGAAAACGCCGGCAGTCTCGGCGGCCTGGTAGACGCCGTGGGAAAGAAGCCTAAAAAGGGGTTCGGCAGCGATCTGTCGTTCACCTACGGCTCCTATGACAGCATCAATGCCTCGGGCACCGCATCCTATGGAACTGACCGTCTCGATGGCCTCCTGGGATACGCCTACAAGTATTCCAAACCGCCCGAGTCGGGTGATGGCAAGCGGATAACCGAGATATACCCAGCCACCAGCAACAACCGCTACCGCCCCGGCAGCATCGATTCGACCGCCTACGAGATCAACACCGGCTGGGCGCGCTTCGGCATCAACCCGACGGATAATTCCCGGACCGAGTTTTCCTACTCCTACCAGGATGCCGATCATGTCCTTTATCCCTATCTCCTCATGGACGCCGACTATGACCGGACCCACCGGTTCAACTGGAGCTACAGGATCGAGAAACTTTCGCCCCTGGTGAGCGAAGTGAAGCTCCAGGCATACTGGAACCGGGTCAAGCATCTCATGGACGACCGGTACCGGGAGACCTCAAATCCCGACAATGCCGCCCTCATGTACCGGACGTTCCTGACGCGGAACTACTTTATGTCGACCCTGGCCGAGACGGAGACCTGGGGTGCGAAGATGAACACCTCCCTGGCAGTGGGCTCCGGCACCCTCAAGGCGGGCATCGACTACTACAATCGCGGGTGGGACGCCACCAACACCATGCTCATGCGCAACGGCACGGATTGGGTCTATGGGGATTCCCCCATGATTCCCGACGTGACCATCCACAACACCGGCATGTTCCTGGAGTACACGGTGCCCCTGGCGGAACGCCTCAAACTCACGGCGGCCGCGCGAGGAGACCTGACCAGGGCTGAGGCCGACCGGCTTACCGCCGGGCGCATTGCCACGCTCTATCAGCCCTACTACCCGGGTCGTACTCTCTCCGCCGACACCGACTTCGGCGAGGCCAGCGGCAACCTCCAGCTTACCTGGACGCCGATCACGGGGCTTGAACTGTTCGCCGGCTTCGGCCGCGGCATCCGTACCCCTGACCCCCAGGAGCTCTACACGGGGCTTCAGCGGATGGGGAGCAACTGGGTCGGCAACCCGCTCCTGGAGCCCACCGTCAACAATCAGGGCGACGTGGGGGTCAAGTATGCGACGGACAGCTACTACGTGAATGCTTCTTTCTTCTACGGTTATCTCCATAACTACATCAATGTGACCGATCTTCCCGACCCCGACGGCGCCGGGCCGCTTCTGCGTGCCCGCAGCTACCGCAATGTGAACGCCACTCTCTGGGGTGGGGAATTCGGCTCCCAGTTCTCGCTGCCAGCCAACTTCTTCCTGAAGGCATCCCTGTCCTACACGAGGGGGAACAACGAGAGTGATGACCGTCCCCTGTCCGAGATCCCGCCCCTGCGGGGCACCATGGCCCTGCGCTACGACGTGGATTCCTGGTTTCTGGAGGTGGCCGAGAACTTCGCCGACCGGCAGGATCGGGTCGACGCCGCCCTCCAGGAGCAGGAGACCGCCGGCTGGTTCACCACTGACCTGAAGGGGGGTTTCACCTATGGGGGCCTTTCGGTCTACGCCGGGGTCAACAACCTGTTCGACAAGTACTATTTATCCCATCTTTCCTACCAGCGGGATCCCTTCAGCACCGGGGCCAAGGTGCCGGAGAACGGGAGAAACTACTACCTGACCCTGGCTTACCGGTTCTGACGGACATGGGCAGCGCCATGCGGTTCAGCGCGGCCACACCCGATCACGCCCCGGCGGAGGCATTGCGTGCCTCCGCCGGGGAGCGGCGGATTCTGGCCCGTGCGTTCCTCCTGTCAGGGGTGGCCCATGTGGCGGCTGCAGTGTGTGTGATGATGCCGGCTGGGGGGGGCACGCGGCTTCCTCCTGCCAACATCATCGTCGTTGAGCTGGGTGGTTCGGTCCTGTCTGCGGAGAAGCCGGTACCGGCCCTTTTGCCTCTGCCGCAACCTTCGCCTGTCCGGCGGCCCCCACTTCCGCTGCCGGTGAAGCCGTCGCCGGTACGGGACTCGTCGCCCCCTGTCGCGTTGTCGCCACCATCCGGCCGGACGCAGCCGACAGCCCCTGCCATTGCCCCCCTTGCCGCAGATCCGGCAGGTGCGATGGCTCCCTCACCTTCCGCCATGATGGTACCCGTGGCTCCCCCACAACCGGTTCAGGCGGCAGTGCCGCAGGCACGGGGCGATGGTCCGCAGGTAACGGTGCCGACAGTCCGCAGCCCCGAACCCCCGGCAGCCTCCACCGGTGCGGCCGATGCCGGCCGGATCCGCGTGGGTTACCAGTCCGTCCTCAGGGGGCTCATCGAGCGGTGCAAGGAATATCCGCCCCTGGCCCGTCGGGGACGGATGGAGGGAACAGCCGTCGTACGCGTGGTCCTGGCCCGCAGCGGAGCCGTCCGGCGCGATGAGGTGGCCCGTTCCTCGAGCCACGCGCTCCTGGACAACGCGGCGCTGCGGGCCGTCCGCACAGTGGGCCGCTTCCCCGCCGTGCCGCCTGAACTCGGCGGCGAGGAGCTCACCTTCGAGGTGCCTATCACCTTCCGGCTCACGGAGAAGTGACCGGGCACCCACTACGGCGGTTTTCTGTTTATCTCCCGTTGAAAGTGGTCTATCATTTCATCCGTTTTTGTGCTGTTCGCATCCCCGCATCGGAGTGTTCTATGGGAGAAACCATCAGATTCGGCGTATCCATCGACGAGAAGCTGCTGGAGAGCTTTGACGGGCTCATCGAGGAGAAGGGGTACATGAACCGCTCCGAAGCGATCCGCGACCTGATCCGCGCGGCATTGGTGGAGCTGAAGTGGGAAGTGGGAGACGAGGAGACCGTGGGTACGGTGACGCTCGTCTACGATCACCATGTCCGCGACCTTTCCGATAAGTTGACCGAACAGCAACACGCTCACCACGACAAGGTCATCTCGGCCCTCCACGTCCATCTGGATGCCCACAACTGTCTGGAGGTCCTGGTGGTGCGCGGCAAGGCCCGGGAGGTGAAGAAGATCGCCGACGAGCTCATCGGCGTGAAGGGGGTTAAGCACGGCAAGCTGGTCATGACCACCACCGGCGAGGAGTTGCACTGACGCTTTCCGGAGCGCGGCTCATGGATTGCAAAAATATCCCCGTTATGCTCTAATCGTCCGGTGGAATCCAACGTCTTCATAGCCCTCGGTTCGAACATGGGGGACCGGGAGCTGAACCTGCTGCGCGCAGTTGCCGAGATCGGCAAACTGCCGGAAACCCGAATAACCGCTCTTTCCGGCTTCTACGAAACCGAGCCGGTGGGGCCGGTGCCGGAACAGCCCGACTTCCTCAACGCGGTCCTGCGGATCGAAACCTCGCTCACCCCTCACCGGCTCCTCGAAGAACTCCAGCGGATCGAAACCGGCCTGTTCGGCAGGCGCCGGGAGATGTATCAGGGGCCGCGTTCAATGGATCTGGATATCCTCCTCTACGGGAGCCTGACCGTTGCCGTCGAAGGGCTCGTCATTCCCCATCCCCGGCTCCATCAGCGGCACTTCGTACTGGTCCCCTTGGCGGAGATTGCGCCGGATATGATTCATCCCGTGCAGGAGAAGCCGGTGCGGGAGCTGCTCGCTTCCCTGCCGCCGGGGGAGCGCGTCACCAAAACTTAGGAGATCAGAGTGGGACTTATGCGTCTGCTCGTCTGGGCTGTCCTCATCTACGTGGGATACAAAATCGTCAAGGGCTTCGTCTCCGACAAGAAGAAGGACGAGCCTGCGCCGCCCGAGCCGGTCCGGGAGGAGACCTATCAGGACCCGGTCTGCGGCGTCTATGTGACGGAGGAGGATGCCGTCATTGGTCGTCACGAGGGGGAGCGCCTCCACTTCTGCTCCATGGAGTGTCTGGAAAAGTACCGGCAGCAGCTCGAAAGCAAGTAATTGTCGCCATGGCGCCATCAATAATCAACCGGAGGTTTGCAGCATGAAATTTTTCATCGACACCGCTGACGTTAAGGAAATCCGCCAAGCCCACGACCTGGGACTCGTGGACGGGGTTACCACCAATCCGTCGCTTATCGCCAAGTCCGGCCGCAAGTTTGAGGACGTCATCAAGGAGATCACCGAGATCGTCGACGGTCCCATCTCCGCGGAAGTGGTTTCTCTGGAGGCTGCCGGCATGATCAGGGAGGCCGGGGAGCTGGCCAAGATCCACAAGAACATCGTCATCAAGCTCCCCATGACCCCCGAGGGGCTCAAGGCGTGTGCCGCCCTTACCCGTGAGGGGATCAAGACCAACGTCACCCTGATCTTCACCCCCATGCAGGCCCTGCTTGCCGCCAAGGCCGGCGCTACCTACGTCTCCCCCTTCGTGGGACGCCTGGACGATATCTCCCAGGACGGCATGGGGATCATCGACGACATCAAGACCATCTTCGACAACTACGGCTACCAGTCCGAGATCATCGTGGCCAGCGTCCGCAACCCCGTTCATGTCCTGAACGCGGCCCTCATCGGTGCGGACATCGCCACCATCCCCTACTCGGTCATGCTCCAGCTGGCCAAGCACCCCCTCACCGACTCCGGCATCGAGCGGTTCCTGAAGGACTGGGAAAGCGTGCCCAAGTAAGGGGAGAAGTGCAGTGCACCATGCAAAAAAGCCCCGGCGATGCTGTCCATTGCCGGGGCTTTTCATTCACTGGCGCCGATGCGCTTACTTCTTTCGCCGGTGCCTCCACACATAGACTGCTACCAGAGCCACGCTGAAGATCACTACTCCGATGAGGGCCTGGTGGGAATACTCCATGATCAGGTCGCGGTTCTCGCCGATGACGTAGCCGATCCAGGCGAGGATGGTACACCAGATGAAGGCTCCCAGCAGGGTGTAGAGGGTGAACGTGCCGTGGTGCATCCCGGCCAGGCCCGCGGGGAGGGAAATAAGGTGCCGGACCACCGGCAGCAGGCGCCCGATGAAGGTTGAAATCTCCCCGTGCTTGTGGAAGAATGACTCGACCCGAGCGAATTTCTCCTCGGTAATCCAGACATATTTCCCGTACTTGAGCAGGAGCGGCCGTCCCAGGTAGTGGGCGGCGAAGTAGTTGGCATAGGCCCCGGCGAGGCTCCCCGCGGTTCCCAGGAAGATGGCGAGCCAGATGTTCATCTCGCCCTGCTGGGCGAGATAGCCGGCCGGGGGCATGACCAGTTCGCTGGGCACCGGGAAGACCGAACTCTCCATGGCCATGAGGATGAAGATGCCCGGGTAGCCCATGGCGCCGATGGTGGCGACGAGCCAGTCGATGGCTTGATGCATGGCGGTCGAACCTCGTGTCGCTGGAGTGTGAAAGCACACCTCTATACCACGGAAACGGTGCCGGAGCCACAAAAAGAGCAGGAGCGGCAATGAAGAAGCAGATTTACGTCATCGGGCACCGCAATCCCGACACCGATTCCATTGCGTCGGCCATTGCCTACGCCCAATTCAAGAAGAAGCAGGGGGTGGCGAACGTGACCGCCGCCATGGCCGGCCAGCCGAACCCCCAAACCCGCTACATCCTGGAGCGGCTCGGGATCGAGCCGCCGGTCTACCTGGCCGATGTAAATCCCAAGGTGCGCGACGTGCTGAACCGCCGCCCGGTCACCGCCCGGCCGGAGGTCGCCCTCAGGGACGCTCTGGGGCTCTTTCACCGCCACGGGATTCGTGTTCTGCCGGTGGTCGACGCCGAGGGAACCCCGGTGGGGGTGGTTTCGCTTCTGAGGCTGTCGGAAAAGCACTTGGTGGCCGGCACCGACCGCAGGCGGGGTGTCGACACCTCACTGCGCTCCCTTGCCGCCTGCCTCGACGGAACCTTCCTTTCCGGCGGGCCTGCCGACGAGGTGGAGCACCTGCACCTGTTCATCGGCGCCATGCTGGAAGAATCCTTTTCCAGCCGGATCGAGGGGTATGACCCGGCAACGCTCCTGATCATGACCGGCGACCGGCGGAGTATCCACCAGGCCGCCATCGAGCGGGGTGTGCGCCTGCTGGTGGTGACCGGCGGGCTCCCCATTGCCGACGAGCTGGTGGCCCGCGCCCGGGAGAAGGGCGTAGTCGTCCTTTCAACCCCCCATGATACCGCCACCGCCGCCTGGCTGGCACGGCTCGCCTCTCCTCTCTCCCTGTTCATGGAGCCCGGCTTCGAACGGATCGGCGTGGCCGAGCCACTGGAGCACCTGCGGCTCAAGCTCCTCCATAGTCAGGAGCCGGCGGTCATTGCGGTGGAGGAAGACGGCACCATCGCCGGGGTGGCCACCAAGTCGTCCCTGCTGGCGCCGGTCCCCTACGCATTGATCCTCATGGATCACAATGAGCTGAGTCAGGCGGTGCCCGGCGCAGAAACAGTGGATATCCTCGAGGTCATCGACCATCACAAGCTCGGCAATCCGCCCACCAATCAACCCATCACCTTCATGGCGGCGCCGGTGGGGAGCACCTGCACCGTGGTTGCCTCCCTCTACCGCGAGGCCGGGATCGAGCCGGGCGAGCGGACCGCGGCCCTGCTGCTTGCCGGCATCCTCACGGATACGGTGATCCTCAAATCTCCCACCAGCACCGTCCGGGACCGTGAGATGATCGCCTGGCTAGAGGAACGGTCCGGGCTGGAACATCTTGCCTTTGGCAAGGAGATCTTCTCCGCCTGCGGCGGATTTGCCTCCCATGGTACGCCGGAGCAGGCCCTGCGCTCCGATTTCAAGCAGTTCACCGCTGGCGGCATGCAGTTCGGCGTGGGGCAGGTGGAGGTGGTGGGCTTCGACGAGTTTTTCGAGCTGAAGGATGCCCTGCGCGACTGTCTCCGGCGGGTGAAGGAGGTCGACCGCCTCGACCTGGCCGGCCTCATGGTGACCGACATCTATACCGAAACCACGCTGTTCCTGGCCGAGGGGAAGAACGAGATCGCCCACGTGATGGGGTATCCCCAAGTGGAGCCTCACCTCTATGAGCTCAAGGGGGTCATGTCCCGCAAGAAGCAGATGGTTCCCCACTTGCTCGGGGTGCTCGGGAAGGTGCAGGCATGACCTTTCTCGAACGGCTGCATGACGAGGTCCTCATCGGCGACGGAGCCATCGGCACCATGCTTTATGCCAAGGGGGTATCCCTCGACGCCAACGTTGAGCACCTGAACCTGGTGCGCCCGTCGCTGGTGCTGGAACTCCACCGGGAGTACCTGGCGGCCGGGGCCCGCGTTATCGAAACCAACACCTTCGGCGCCAACTGGACCCGGCTCGCGGCCATCGGTCTTGAGAAGAAGGAGCGTGAGATCAACCTCCGGGGTGCCCAACTGGCCCGGGAGGCCGCCCAGGGCACCGACGCCTTCGTGGCCGGCTCCGTGGGGCCCCTGGTCCGGATGAAGGGGGACGAACAGGAACTCTCCGCCCAAGAAACCGTCGACATCTTCCGGAGGCAGACCCATGCCCTGGCCGAGGGGGAGGTGGATCTCCTGATCCTGGAGACCTTCACCGATCTGGCGCAGATGAGGCACGCCCTGACCGCGGCCCGGGAAACGGGGCTGCCGGTGGTGGCCAACATGGCGTTCCTGGAAAACGGGAGACTCGCCGGCGGGATCGAGGTGGAGCGGGTAGCCGTGGAGCTGACTGCCGCCGGTGCCTGCGTGGTGGGCGCCAACTGCGGCGCCGGGCCATTGGAAATCCTCGGCACCATCCAGCGGATGGGCCGGGTGACGGATCTTCCCCTGGCGGCCTATCCCAACAGCGGATTTCCCGAATACGTGAACGGCCGCCATGTCTACCGGACCACCCCTGATTACTTCGCGGACCGGGCCGTGGAGATGGTCGGGGCGGGAGCGGCACTGGTGGGGGGATGCTGCGGCACCACGCCGGAGCACGTGCGGTGCCTGGCGCAGCGGCTGGCGGGGCTGCGGCCCGCGGCACGCACGGTTGCCGTTTCCGCCCTGCCCAAGGATGAGCGCAGACCGGAGTCCCGCGAGTATGCCGGCTTCCTGGCCCGCTGGGGACGTGAGCCCATTGTCACCGTGGAGCTGGATCCGCCCAAGGGGCTCGACTGCGCGAAGATCATCGAGGGGAGCAGGGCGCTGCGGGAGGCTGGGGCGGACGCCATCAACATCGCCGAGAACCCGCTGGCCCGGATCCGGATGGGTAACATCGCCCTGGGGAGCCTCATTCAGCGGGAGGCGGGAATCGACGTCATTGTTCACGTGACCTGCCGGGACCGCAACCTGCTGGGGCTCCAGTCGGACCTCATGGGGGCGAGCCTGTTGGGGATTCGCCACGTGCTGGCCGTCACCGGTGATCCCGCCCGTATCGGCGAACAGGCCGGGGCCACATCGGTGTACGATCTGAATTCCTTCGGCCTCATCAAGCTGCTGGCCGATTTGAACGCCGGAGTGAACGCTCTGGGCTCGCCCATAGGCGGAGGGACGGGGTTCGTCATCGGAGCCGCTTTCAATCCCAACAGCGCCCGGATGGAGGTCCAGGTGGAGCGCTTGGCCAGGAAGGTGGCCAACGGCGCCCGTTTTGTCCAAACCCAGCCCCTCTATGATGTGGCGCGGCTGGAGGAGATGGCGGAGCGGACGGCGCACCTGGGTATCCCCATCCTGCCCGGAATTCTGCCACTGGTGAGCGAGCGCAACTGCGAATTTCTCCATAACGAGGTGCCGGGCATCGTGATCCCCGAAGAAATCCGGCACCGGATGCGGGGAAAGGAAAAAGAGGACGGAGTGAGGGAAGGCCTCGCCATCGCCCGGGAGTTCATTGATGCGGTGCGGGACCGGGTGGGCGGATTCTACCTCATCCCTCCCTTCGGCAAATACGGTATTGCCGTGGAGTTGACGCGGTACATCAAGGGGACCTGATCCCCAGCGAGGCTGCCCATGAACGTTCGTCGAAACCTGTCACTTCTCCTCCTGGCCCTTGTCCTTGCCGGCTGCCGCAACCCCTACCTCATTGCTCAGCGTTTCGAGGACAGCTCCCGGGAGCACAATCGTCTCATGCGTTGGCAGGGCCTCGAACAGTCATGCGTCATCTTTGCCGGAGAACAAGTGAAGGATGTCTGCCTGGAGCGGGCCAGGGCGGCCAAGGATGTGTCCGTGGCCGACTACCGGGTGACGAGCACGGAGCTTGACGTGAACAAGGGGACAGCCACGGTCAGGGTTGAGGTTGATTATTTCATCCTTCCCTCAACCCGTCTCAAGACCTTGGTTGATGAGCAGCAGTGGCGTTATGTGGAGGACGAGGAGAAGGGAAGTCGATGGCTCCTGGTGACTCCGCCCCCCGAATTCAGGTAGGGTGAGCATCGGATGGTTTTATTGTCGGCCATTCTGTGCTATGTATAGAGGAACATCCAATCAACCACAAGGAGCGACAGCATGGCAGACAGCAAACACACGGAAACCGCGGCTATCCTCGCCTTCTTCGCCGGCGCCGCCCTTGCGGCTGGGGCGGCTCTCCTGCTGACCCCCAAGACCGGCCGCGAGGTGCGTGAAAAACTGGGTGATGTTACCGATGACGCGGTGTGCAAGCTCCGGTCGGCCGTCCGTGAGGCGAAATACAAGGTTGCCCCCAAGTCCAAGGACGACACCGGCGAATACGAAGGCGGCGGTTGCTGGATCTGACCCCGCACGTGTTCCCGCTTTCCGTGATATGAGAAAGCCCCGCGGCGCGCTGTTTGTGAACAGACGCACTGCGGGGCTTTTTTTGTGCTGGATGCGCTCCCGGCCGGCAGCTACGACTCGTAGTCCACGGCCACGATGGAGGAGCAGACCGACTTCATGTGCGGTACCACTTCTCCGGCATGGTACGGGTCTACCTGGTAGGCCTGGAGATCCGCCAGAGAGTCGAAGCGGGTCACGAGGGCCAGATCGTAGGACCGTTCGGACCGGATCACGTCAACCCCCACTTCAATGTGTCTGAGCAGGGGAACCTTGCCACGCATGCTCTCCAGCTTTTCGCGGGTGGCGGCGATGGTGGGGGCTGAAGGGTCGGTCAGCTTGAAAAATACGATATGCGTTATCATGGGGTTCCTCGTTGCAGTCGGTAGTGGACGGGTGCCCCGCGTCAGGGTGACGCGGACGGGGTGGCCGATGTTTCCGGCATCTCTTCGCCGAAGCCGATGCTCACACAGTTGCGGCCTGCCTGCTTGCTCCGGTACATGAGCGTGTCGGCCCGCTGCACCAGTGATTCGACCGTGTCATCCAGGTGGGACATGGTGGCGCCAACGGAGACAGTGACCCGGAGCAGCCGATCGTCCAGACGGAAACTCGACTGTTCAACCAGGTGCCGGAACCTGTCTGCGATGCGCGGCAGCTGCCGACGCGATATGTTGGCGAGCACGGCAATGAACTCCTCGCCCCCCCAGCGGCCAACCACGTCGAAAGAGCGGGCGCTGTTCACCAGGGTCTTGGCCACCATCTTGAGTACCCGGTCGCCGGTGTCGTGGCCATGGGTGTCGTTGATCTGCTTGAAGTGGTCAACGTCCAGGAAGAGGATGCCGAAGTGCCAGCCGTACCGTCGCATTTCTTCCAGGCGCGAGTTGAGGCTCATTTCCACGTAGCGGCGGTTGGCGATGGTGGTAAGTGGGTCGCAGAGGGCGAGGCGCTGGAGATTTTCCAGCTGCTGGCGCAGGGCGTGGCGCGGGGAGTGGTCGCCGGTCACCTCGACTGCCACCACCATCTGGCCATCGGTATCCTGAATCGGAGCCACCCTGAGGCAGACCGGAACCAGGTGGCCGTCCTTGTGGTGGAGAAAGCTCTCCTCATCCCGTTTTCGGCCGTCGGTGATGGTCTTTTCGATGGGGCACGCATCGGAGCAAATGCCGTTGCCGTTGGAATCGAGGTGGAGAAAGATGTCATGACAATTTCGGCCGATGACTTCCTTCTCCCCATAGCCCGTCAGCATCTGCGCACCCTTGTTCCAGTAGGTGATCCGACGCTGTTCGTCCACAAAGTAGATGCCGTCGTAGAGATTGTCGAGGACCTTCTTGTAGAAGCTGTCGTTGTTGGGCATGGGCGCTCCGCATCCCGCTCACGGTGACATAACGCATGATGGCAGAACTTGAAAACGCCTAACACTATCACAATCGTATGCGTATTACCAGTGCGGATGACATGCCGTAAGTCGGCGGGGCGCACACCCTCCCCCGGTCGGCCATGACGGTTGGCGACCCGGGGGGAGGGTGGACGGCTGTGGCGGCGGGTATCACGTGCCACCGTCGCCGGTTTCGGCGATGGCAGCGTGGTTCGGGCTGACCGTCTCCTCATCGATGATGGATGCGAAGCGGATGATGCCCGGAATAAGCTTGGTGGCCACTACAAAGGAGGCAAACCCCAGGAGCGCTCCCGCGAGCATGCCCGGATCCTCGGGTTCCGGCGGAACGGGAGCGGCCGCATGGGCCAGGACGGAGAGGACGACGAGCAGCGCCAGAAGCATGACGGCAAAGGTTAAACCAAGTACTTTCATTGCTTCCTCCTTTCAGGAGCGACGTCGGGCCTCTGTCTTCCAGCAGGTACTATCAGCGGATGAACGGGGACCGGCGACCCTCCCGCAGAAAAAACACGCGTTATCCTCGCGCCAACCATTGCCGCCAGGAACAGCCCGCCCGGCAGATCGTCGATAAGATTGCAGCCCCGCGCTCCGCGGCGGCGTGAGCCGGGCTCCAATGGTCAGCTGCGGGGAAACGCCCTGATGGCGACTACATCTCCCGCAGGTTACAGGATTCGCCCCAGCAGAGGTGCCACCGGGGCGCAGCGACAAAGTCGTGAATGCTCTCTACCGTGTCGTAGTGCCGGCGCTCCTCGGCGGCTATTTCCCGCAGGAGCGCCCGGGCTTCCTCGTCGCGCTCCCGCTCGGCCAGTTCTTCGCAGAAGCTGACGATGGCCGCTTCCACCTGCATGGCGTGCTCGTAGGCTGCCAGGTCGGTCTTGAGCAGGGCAAGGTGGGCGCCATCGGGGGCGAATATCTTCGCAAAGGCTTCCCGTGCCCGCTCCAGAGCTTGGGAGTCCGCATTGCAGTGGGCTGACGCTCCCCGTTTTATGGCCAGAAAGGTGTCGTAGAGTTCCTGCTGCTCCTCCGCAAGAATGGTAAAGACGGTTCTCACCCCATTCATGCTCGCTTCGGAAGCCAGGCGTCGAAAGTAGTCTTTTCCCATCTCCTCCATTTCCAAGGCAAAATCAATGACTTTCATTCCTTTCTCCTCCTCTTTTGCCATCGGTGGAATTGGTTAGACAAATTTCATGGTAGCACTGTGAATTTTGTTTACAATATGTATATTTTTTTTATGCCTCATTTTTTTCCAGTACCTAATGAAACAACAGCTCTGCCGGGTAATTAGGCAGGGCCGATTGTGGCGCGGAAAGGCGAGTTGTCAAATGTCCCATGATTAAAGGCTGTTGCGATGCGGAGGAGTGTGCGGCATGAAACCTGCTGAAAGCTTCGACAGGCTGTGGCCGGAAGCTGGCGCGATGGGTCGGTACCGGCAGGGCGATTGCTGCTCCGAATGGTTCTGCTATACTGATGCGGCTCAACCGGGGGAATCCCGGTCGAATTCACAACCGATAAGAGGTGACAGGAATGGATGTGGTCGATAAGGACAGTGCGGTAAGTAGGCGCCAGGTCCTGAAAATATCCGTAGACGCGGCCGGTGTGCTGCTGTCCGGCAGGGGGCTTGCCGTCGCCGCCGAGGCGGCCGGGCCGATTGAGAAACCGGTTGATCGGCCCGCGAAAGCGTCGAAACGCTTTCTTGCATCCATGAACTGCTCGCAGGCCATCTGCGAAGTCTACGGACCGTCCTT
Source organism: Geobacter sulfurreducens PCA (assembly GCF_000007985.2). Lineage (NCBI taxonomy): Bacteria > Pseudomonadati > Thermodesulfobacteriota > Desulfuromonadia > Geobacterales > Geobacteraceae > Geobacter > Geobacter sulfurreducens. The sequence goes on along the minus strand of NC_002939.5, from coordinate 3,261,510 downwards.
CGGCGTGCCGGCTGACGTTGCGGGTAAGATGGGAACCGGGTTTGCCGGCGGCATGGGGCTGGGGAGCGAGTGCGGAGCCGTCGCCGGCGCGGTGGCCGTGCTGGGGCTGAAATATGGTCCCGACACCGGCAGGACCATGGTAAAAGTTACAGAATTCATAGCCGAATTCCGCAAGAGATGCGGAGAGACCTCCTGCTCGAAACTTCTCAAAGTGGACATGGGGACCGCCGAGGGGATCAAGGCGGCAGCCGACAAGGGTCTCTTCACCAGCGCCTGTCCCGGTTACGTGAAAACGGCCGGCGAAATCCTCGAGAAGATGCTGGCCTGAGTCGGGCCGGGCATGTCCGGACTTTGAACCCTTCGCGCTTTACAGGCGGGATTACGGCGATATGCTTGATTACTAAATGCTGCGCCGGAGTGCTTCGTCTGGTTACCACGGGATACCAATGACCATGAAATGCAGTGGGCATGATATGGAGGTGGCGGGAACACTCTGGCTCCACAAGGCGGACCGCAAGTTTCTGGGGAGCGATCGGATTGGGCTCCTGGAAAAGATCGGAGAGTACGGCTCCATAACCAAAGCTGCCAAGGCCGTGGGGGTCAGCTACAAGACCGCCTGGGACATGGTGAACCACCTGAACAACATGGCCGATCGGCCGCTGGTGGAGCGGACGGCCGGCGGCAAGGGGGGAGGGGGTACCCGTCTCACCCAGGCGGGGACAGAGCTCATTGAGCAGTTCAGCATCATCCAGGAGGAACATCGCAGATTTCTCGACTCCATTTCGGAGCGGCTCGTCAACGGCGACAGCCTCTACACATTCCTGAGGAGGATAGCCATGAAAGTAAGCGCGCGGAACGTATTTCTCGGCACGGTCAGCGGGATCACCAAGGGGGCGGTCAACGCCGAAGTGTCCCTCACGCTCAAGGGAGGAACCCCCGTAACGGCGGTCGTGACCAATGCCAGCATCGACAGCCTGGGGCTTGCCGTTGGCAAGGACGCCTATGCCATCGTCAAGGCCAGTTCGATCATTATCGGCACTGACCTGCACGACGCCAAGGTGAGTGCCCGCAACATCATGTGCGGCACCATCGTCAAGGTAATCGAGGGGCCGGTCAGTACTGAGGTGGATGTGGAGATCGGCGCCGGGAATACCATCAGTGCCGTCATTACCCATGAAAGCGCCGTACGGCTCGGCCTCAAGGAGGGTGGACACGCCTGCGCCCTGTTCAAGGCATCGAGTGTGATTCTCGGCGTCAGCTGACAGGGGGCCGTTGTTCCGGGGGAGAGCACAGGGGTCGGCCTGCCCAAAGAATGTGCGCTCCCCTTTTTTTGTGCCTATCGTTATGTCATGAAGGTTATAGCGTTTGCCTGGCGAGAATGAGGTGTTGTCGGAAAAGACAATCAAACAAATGGGTTAGGCCCGGGCGGGCTTTTCGGCATCTAGCTTGCGTAAAGGAAATTGAAGGGCACCGCCAGGGGGGCCCCGGGAGAACAACATGTTGGACCGTCTGCCGGACAGCGAGCTCGATCGCTTTTTTGAAGAGGATTGTCCCTACGGCGACCTCACCACACATCTTCTCGGCATTGGCCGTCAGAAGGGGCGAATCACCTTTTCCACCCGGGAAGAAACCGTTCTCTGCGGTACCGAGGAGGCCGGCCGCCTCCTGGATCGGTGCGGTGCCCGTGTGGGGCGGATGGAGGAAAGCGGAACCCGCCTTTCTGCCGGGGTGGAGTTTCTGGTTGCCGACGGAGAGGCCGGATCCCTCCATGCGGGCTGGAAGGTGGCCCTCAACCTTCTGGAGTATGCCTCGGGGATTGCCACCCGCACTGCCCGGATCATTGCGGTGGCCCGGGCCGTCAACCCGGCCGTTGTGGTGACTACCACCCGCAAGTCGTTCCCCGGCACGAGGAAGATTTCCATCAAGGCAATTACCGCGGCCGGTGCAGTCCCTCACCGGCTCGGTTTGTCGGAGACGATTCTTGTTTTCCGGCAGCACACTGCGTTCCTGGGCGGACTGGAGCCGTTCCTCGGCATGATCGGCGACCTTAGGAAAAGGGCGCCGGAGACCGCCATCATGGTCGAGGCGGAGAGTGTCGCCGATGCTGTGGCCGTGGCCGCCGCCGGTCCCGATGTCCTTCAGATCGACAAGGTTGCTCCCGCCGATCTTTCGGCGCTTGTACCGCAACTGAGAAAGCTGGCGCCGATGACCAGGATTTCGGCCGCAGGCGGCATCAACGAGTCGAACGCGGCGGTTTACGCCGCCACCGGCGTTGACATCCTGGTCCTCTCGTCGGCCTATTTCGGCCGGCCGGCTGACATCGGCGTGCGGTTGGAGCCGGTGGTGTGAAGCCAGGGGGTACTCTTATACAAAAGGAGATTCATCGATGCGAACCGTTATGAAAAACCTGGTCTTCGCCTTCTGTTGCATCCTGTTTCTGTCGAACGCCGCCCCGGCCGCCGAGCTCAGCCTTTCCGTGGCCGCGAGTCTCAAGGAGGCGATCAATGAGCTCACGGCCGAGTACGGGAAAAAGAAGCCCGGAATCACGTTTCTGAAGAACTACGGCGCATCGGGCGCCTTGGCCAAGCAGATCGAGCAGGGGGCGCCGGCCGACCTGTTCATTTCCGCGAACAGGGAGTGGGTGGATTATCTCCAGAACCGCAAACTTACAGACGAGGCGAGCCGTTGCGCTTTTGCGTATAACTCGCTGGTGTTCGCGGGCACCACGAAACAGCCGGTAGCGGGGATGAAGGACCTGGCGAAACTCAGGAAGATCGCCATCGGCAGCCCTGGCAGCGTACCAGCTGGCGAGTACGCCATGGAATCGTTCAAGGCTGCCGGCATCGACAAGGCGCTGGATGGTAAGCTCGTCATGGCCAAGGACGTGCGTGAAGCGATGAAGTACGCCGAGCTGGGTGAAGTGGATGGCGCGTTCGTCTACCGGACCGACGCGCTGCTACTGGGGAAGCAGGCCCGTATTCTGTTCGCCGTGCCCGAAGGGCTCCATGATCGGGTCATCTACCCCATGGCCCTCACCACGACCGGGACCGGCAAGAAGGAGGCCGTGGAGTTCCTGCGCTTCCTCCAGTCGGCCGAGGCCCGGAAGGTTCTCGAAAAATACGGCTTTGCGGTGAAGTAGCCCATGGGTCCATTCACCCCGGCAGACATTGATGCCATACGATTGTCGGCGAAGGTGGCCGTGGCGGCTACCGTCGTATCCCTTCCCTTCGGCATTGCCGTCGCGTATGTCATGAGCTATCTCCCGTTCCGGGGGAAGACGCTGGTGGAGGCGTTTCTCAATCTGCCGCTTACGCTGCCGCCGGTGGTGATCGGTTACCTGCTCCTGTTACTGCTGGGGAAAAAGGGCTGGCTCGGCGGGATGCTGAACGAGGTGGGCATCCGGATCATTTTTACCTGGTATGCCGCGGTGATCGCTTCCGCGGTGGTGGGCTTTCCGCTTCTGGTCCGCTCCATCCGCATTGCCATGGAATCCATCGATGAACGTCTGATCCAGGCATCCCGCAGTCTGGGCGCCCACTGGTACGATACCCTGCTCACGGTCATTCTGCCCCTTTCGCTCCGGGGGATCGTGGCCGGCTCATCTCTCATGTTCGGCCGCAGTCTCGGCGAGTTCGGAGCAACGATCATCATCGCCGGCAACATTCCCGGTGTCACCCAGACCATGCCCCTGGCCATCTACGAGTATGCCGGCTCTCCGGGCGGCGAACAGGCTGCACTCACCCTCTGCCTCGTGTCGGCGGGGCTTTCCCTGGCTGTTCTCTTTGTTCACGAATATGTGGGGCGGCGCATGATGAGGAGGGACTGAGGTGGAGTTGATAGTGAGGATGGCGAAGTCCTTCGGCGAGTTCCGTCTCCGCGCCGACTTTACGGCTTCGGGGAGCAGGATCGGTATCTTTGGGGAGTCGGGGAGCGGCAAGTCGACCCTGGTCAATGTGCTGGCCGGCCTCGCATGCCCCGACAGCGGTGAAATTGTCCTGGACGGCGAGACGCTTTTCTCCGGTGCCGCCCGGCTGGATCTGCCGCCCGAGAAGCGCCGGATCGCGCTGGTCTTCCAGCATCCGCACCTGTTTCCCCACCTGTCGGTCAAGGGCAATCTCCTCTACGGCTGGAAACGCTGTGCCGTGGCCAACCGTCACATCCACATCGATGATATCGTTGACGTGCTCAGGATCGGCCACCTCCTGGGCCGCGGTGTCACGAATCTTTCCGGCGGCGAGAAACAGCGCGTGGCCCTTGGGCGCGCTCTCCTTTCCAATCCGCGGCTGCTGTTGATGGATGAGCCCCTGTCGGCGCTGGACGATTCCCTGCGCTTCCAGATCATCCCGTATCTGCGTGGGGCCTGCGAAACGTTCTCCATCCCGTACCTCTTCATTTCCCATTCCCTGGTGGAGATGCGCCTGATGACCGACCGGGTGATCGTCTACGATCGGGGACGCCAGGCAGCCGATACCACGCCGGACGAGCTTGCCCGCGTCCGGATGGGAACCAGTCCGGTCGGGTACATCAATCTCCTTCGGTTGACCGACCCGCAGCCTCGGGGAACCCTTTTTTCCTATGCCTGGGGCGACAGCCGGCTGGTGCTCAACACCCCTCCCGCCGGAGAAGAGCACCTCTTCGAGCTGTCATCCAAGGACATGATCCTGTTCAGGAAACATCCCGAGGCCATCAGTGCCCGGAATCTCCTCCGGTGCACCGTGGCGGGCGTATTCAAATCGGGGCGCAAGGAAGGGGTCGAGCTTGCCTGCGGCAGGGAGCGCCTGGTGGCGGAGGTGGCCGCCGAGGCGGCCCGGGAGCTGGAGCTGGTGGTGGGGAGCGAGGTCTACGTGGCGATCAAGGCGTCGGCGTTTCGTCGGCTGGGGTAGGGCCGTTAGCCTCCGTTGCTGCATCCGCAGGAGCAGGGGCATGCCATTCCGTCGGCTTTGCCGAAGGCCTCCCGCCCCTCTCGCACTGAGAGCCAGGCAATGGCCAGGGAGCCGAGGGAATCGAGCCAGGCGATGCCGGTCAGCTCATAGCCGGCGCTGGCAGCCAGGAGGACTGCCGACAACAGCAAGCAGGCCCGGCTGCAGGCGGCATCGGCCAAGATGGCCGGAGAGTTGAGCGCTCTCCCCACGTTCGTCTTGTGATGGATCAGCAGCCACATGAACGAGATCGATACCAGTGACACTGCGATCCCCCAGACGGTACTCTCGGGGCGGTGGCCGCTGTATATGCTGAGCCCCGCCGTCACTACCAGTCCTGCCGCCAGGAGGTAGAAGGCGCCTCCGGTGATCCGCAGTGCCCGGCGCTCGAAGGCGTCCCGGTCTTCCGTTCCCCCCCGCCGCACCCGTTGTACCATATGCCATATCCCCACTCCGGAGATCACTTCCACAAAGGAGTCGAGACCGAAGCCGAAGAGGGAGAGGGTCTCGTCCGCTACGCCTAACCCTACAGATACGGCCCCCTCAGCGATGTTGTAGATGATGGTGATGAGGGCCAGGAGCGCCGCTTTGCGGTAGAGTTCCGGGGAATGAGGAGATGTGGCTGGCATGGGGAATGAGTCTCCTTGGGCCTATAGGGTCAGAACGCCCGCCAGATGAACCATGCCCCGGCCAGGGCGATGACGGCACCGCTCCCCCGCTTTGCCCAGTGGGAGACGTTGGCCACTCCCCGGGAGGCGGCGAAGGCTTCAACGAAGCCGGTAAAGGTGCCGGCCGCGAGCATGAGGAGGCAGTGGCCGAGGGCGTAGGTGAAGAGGAGAAGCGTGCCGTAGAGGATGTTTCCTTGCAGGGCAGCGAAGGAGAGGATGACGACGAGAACCGGCGTGGCACACGGGGATGAGGCGACCCCGAAGAAGAGTCCCAGGAGGAGGGCCCCCCAGAATCCGCCCCGTTTCGGTCTGAATTGCGGCAGGACCGGGAGCCGCAGTTCGTAGAACCCCATCATCTGGAGCCCCATGGCCACCGCCACGGCGCCCACGGCCGCATACCACCATCCCCCCACCGTGCCGAACATGGTCCCCAGGAGGGCCGCCGCTGCGCCGAAGATGGTGAAGGTGAGCGATAGGCCCACGATGAAGGACAGAGAGTAGAGAAATGCCTTTTTCCGGCTCTCTGCCGCATAGCCTCCCACGAACCCCACCACCAGGGGAATCGTGGCCAGGACGCAGGGGGAGGCCGACGAGAGCACTCCCCCGACAAAGACCGCAACGAAGGCCAGGAAAGGCTGAGTCGCGACAATCTGTTCAATGTTGTCGAGGAAGCTCACCGTACCCCCAGGACACTCAGCTCCCTGACGATGTCGGCCCTGTCCATGAAGCCCATGTGGCGCTTCACTTCCGTTCCCCGGGCGTCGAAGAATATCTGGGTCGGGATCATCTGCACCCGGAACCGCTTCGCCGCGGCCTGGTTTCCATTGACGTCAATGAACAGGATGTTTGCCCTGCCCCGGTATTCCGCCGCCAGGGATTCCAAAATCGGCGCCATTTTTTTGCAGGGGATGCAGTATCTGGCCCCCAGGTCGATGACCGCCGGTTTTCCCGACGCAAGGGCCTGGCTGATGGCGGCGTCGCTGGCCGAGGGGAGTTCCGCGTGGGCAACGGTTGCGATGAGGAGAAGGGACAGGGCGGCAAGAGAGCGCATCACAGCATCCCCTTTATTTCATCCGCTGCCGGTACCTTACCGGAAAATTTGACGACGCCGTCAATCACCAGAGCGGGAGTGCTCATTACGCCGTACTTCATGATCTTCTGGATTTCCTCCACCTTGACCACTTCCGCCTCTTTGCCGCTCATCTCCACGGCCTTTTGCACATTTTCATAGAGGGTTTTGCATTTGGCGCAGCCGGTACCGAGCACTTCGATTTTCATGATCCGCATCTCCTTTCGCCAGCGACTACAGAATTGCGTTGAACAGGTATCCTACCATGGTTATGGCCACGGCGACCGTGCCGAAAAAGACCGCAAGGAGCCGATTTTTGAGGACGTTCTTCAGGATGATAGCTTCGGGGAGCGACAGGGCCGTCACCGCCATCATGAAGGCGAGGACCGTTCCCATGGCCATCCCCTTGGCTGTCAGAGCCTGGACAATGGGAATAACTCCTGCGGCGTTACTGTAGAGGGGGACCCCAAGGGCCACGGCCACGGGAACTGCGAAGGGGTTGTCGCGACCGGCCCAGTGTGCCAGGAAGTCCTGGGGGACGTAGCCGTGGATGAAGCCGCCAATGCCGATGCCAACGATCACGTAGGGCCAGATTTTCTTCAGAAGCCCCATTGTGTACTCCTTGCCGTAGGCGAACCGCTCCGGCCAGCTTTGCTCAGCTATCTCGGCATTACCCACCTGCATTTCCCAGACATAATCCTGGACGTATCTTTCCATCTTTAACCGGCCGATGACTGCGCCCGAAACAATTGCCACCAGGAGTCCCGTGCCGATGTAGAGTAGCGCGATTTTCCAGCCGAACATGCCCCATAGCATGATGAGAGCCACCTCGTTCACCATGGGAGAAGAAATGAGGAACGAGAAGGTGACGCCTAGGGGGACTCCCGATTCCACAAAGCCGATGAAGAGGGGCACCGCCGAACAGGAGCAAAAGGGGGTGACTACCCCGAGGAGTGCCGCCATGATGTTTCCGACATATTCCCGCTTGTGGGAGAGGATGCGTTTTGTCCGCTCCGGCGGGAACCAGGAGCGGATGATTGCCACGACGAAGATGATGACGGTCAGGAGGAAAAAGATCTTAAGGGTGTCGTAGATGAAGAAATTGAGGGCATCTCCCAGGTGGCTGCCGGGGGTGAGGCCGAAGAGATCGAAAACAAGGTAGTCGGCGAAGGGTTTGAACACGTGATACTCCCTTTTCAGGCAGCGGCCCGGAACCAGTGTCGTTGCAGCCAGAACGCCACGTTCACCAGCCCGATCATCACCGGCACCTCCACCAGGGGGCCGATGACTGCCGCGAAAGCCGCCCCCGAGTTGAGACCGAAGACCGCCACCGCTACGGCTATGGCCAGCTCGAAGTTGTTGCTGGCCGCCGTGAAGGCGAGGGTGGTGGTCTTCGAGTAGTCGGCCCCGAGCCGCTTTCCCATCCAAAAGGAGATCAGGAACATCACCACGAAGTAGATGAGCAGCGGCATGGCGATCCGCACCACATCAAAGGGAAGCTGGACGATGAGGTTCCCCTTGAGGCTGAACATGACCACGATCGTGAAGAGGAGCGCGATGAGGGTGATGGGGCCGATGCGGGGGACAACCTCCCGGTGGTAGCGCTCTTTACCCATAACGTTAACGCCGATGAGGCGGGTCAGCGCTCCGGCGAGGCACGGAATCCCCAGGTAAACGAAGACGCTTTCCGCGATCTGGCCGATGCTCACTTCCACAAGGCTCCCCGACAGGCCGAAGAGGGGGGGGAGCACTGTGATGAAGACCCAGGCGTAGGCGCTGTAGAAGAGGACCTGGAAAATGCTGTTGAAGGCCACGAGCCCGGCGGCGTACTCGGTGTTTCCTTTGGCCAGTTCGTTCCAGACGATGACCATGGCGATGCAGCGGGCCAGGCCGATCATGATGAGCCCTACCATGTATTCGGGCTTGTCGGGGAGAAATACGACGGCCAGGACAAACATGAGAACGGGGCCGATGAGCCAGTTCTGGACCAGCGACAGGGCGAGGATCTTCTTGTTCCTGAAGACCTCGGGCATCTCCTCGTACTTCACCTTGGCGAAGGGGGGATACATCATGAGGATGAGGCCGGCGGCGATGGGGAGGTTGGTGGTCCCCACCTGAAAGCGGTTGATGAACTGCTCCACGCCGGGGACAAGCCAGCCGAGCCCCACGCCCAGGGCCATGGCGGCAAAGATCCACACGGTGAGCCACCGGTCGAGGAAGGAGAGCCTGCGGGAGACATGCTCACTCATGGTCGCCTCTGTTCAGGCAGGAGATTAGTATGCACCTCATCTCGTCCCGCACCCGGCGATACTCGTCCATGATCTCCTCGTCCGTGCCCGCCGCCCGTGATGGGTCGTCGAACCCCAGGTGCTTCCGCCGGACTCCGCCGACGAAGATGGGACAGGTATCGGCAGCCTCGCTGCACAGGGTGATGACCCGGTCGAAGGTCTGACCGTCGAGCTCGGTGAGGTTTTTTGAGCGCTGGCCGGAGATGTCGATCCCCAATTCGGCCATGGCCCTGATCGCCCGGGGATTGACCGAGGTTGCGGCTGTTCCCGCGGAGCAGGCCTCCCACCGGTCGCTGAGGAAGTAGTTCACCAGCCCCTCGGCCATCTGGGATCGGTTGGCGTTATGGGTGCAGAGAAGGAGGACCCGCTGTTTCATTGAATCTCCTGGATAGTGGATATCCGGATAGGCGGATGGTTTGTCGCAAAAAAAATCAGGCGCAACGATTTCCCTGACCGAATCCGACGAGACGATCATGGTCGGCCCGGGCAACCGGATCCGAGTGAAGGTGTCGCGTCAGGATGGCCTGCAGTTCCCGGCGCTGGGGCGAGTCGGGCGCTACAAGGGAATAGTACACCCACACCCCTTCCCGGCGGTCGTCGACCCAGCCGGCGTTTTTGAGCTGGGCCAAGTGTCTCGATACGGTGGATTGAGGGAGTTCCAGCGCCGCCATGAGATCGCAGACGCAGAGCTTCTCTTCGGCCAGAAGGAGCGCCAGGATCCGGAGACGGGTTTCATCGGCAAGGGACTTGAATAAACGGGCCGCCTGTTTCATGAGGCTAGTGTATCCGGATAAGCGGATACGGTCAAGGCGTTAGTTGTGACTTACTGCCCCTCTTCGATGGGATTCTCCAGGCTCAGGAAGCCGGAGCTTTCATCATAGGCAAAGATCTCCGCGTTGCGCCCCCACTCAATGACGACCCGCAGTACCCGCTGAGCCTCGTCCTCGCTCAGGAAATCCTCCAGTTCCCGGAGGAAACGTTCTTCCGGCGCCTGGTTGCCGGGGCGCTCATCCAATACCCGGCGGATGTGAGCCGCGAGAGGGACCCGGCGCACCAGGTGCTCGGCAAAGATCTCCTTCTGCCGGAGGATGTCGGCCTCGGCAAAGCTTCGGCCCGACGGGGTGAGTTCCACGTCGCCGGCTTCCACCCGGGCGAAGCCCAGAATCTCCAGGGCCTCCAGGAGGGGGAAGAGGTGATCGACGCCGAGCCCCTGATCATCGGCGATTTCAGGAAGATCGGCCCGTCCACGGTAGGGTTCTCGGGCCAGGGCGTCGATGAGGCCCGTCAGGCGGGAGACGGACGCATCAGGGAGGCGGTGACCGATGGTGACCCCCTCGGGGCGTACGGCACCGCGCGGCTGCTCGGTCATGAGGGCGTAGACGTCGTCCACGAGCTTGCGGAACTGGGGAGCTTCCCGGTCCCGGGGGTGGGGGAGGGGGATCGGGACCTCTGCCACGAGCCGGCCGGGATTGGTTCCCAGGATGACGATCCGGTCGGCCAGGAGGACCGATTCCTCGATGTTGTGGGAGACGAGGATAATGCCGCGGGTGGGAATTCTCCGCTCGATCCAGAGTTCGATCAGGTCGGTCCGGAGGGTTTCTGCGGTGAGGACGTCCAGGGCCGAGAACGGCTCATCCATGAGGAGGAGGTCCGGCTCCACCACCAGGGCCCGGGCAAAGCCGACCCGCTGCCGCATGCCGCCGGAGAGTTCTTTGGGGAAGGCCGACTCGAAACCGTCTAGGCCGATCAGGTCGATGGCCTCCAGGGCGCGCCGGCGGCGCTCCGCTGCCGGTATCCGGCGGGCCCGCAGGCCCAGCTCCACGTTATCCAGGACCGTGAGCCACGGCATGAGGGCGAATGTCTGGAAGACCATTGCCACCCCTTCCACGGGGCCGGTAACCGGGCTGCCGCCGTAGCTGACGGTGCCGCCGCCGGGGGGGATGAGCCCGGCAATTATCCGGAGAAGGGTTGATTTGCCGGACCCCGACCGCCCCAGTAGCGCAACGATCTCCCCCTCGCGGACGGTGAGGGTCACGCCGTCGAGGACCAGGTGCTCGTCCCCTTCGGTCTTGCGATACGATTGCCGGATGCCGTCGAGCCGCAGCAGCTCGGCTGAAACTGGTTGGGTCATGGCGGGCTCCTAGTCGAGGCGGTACCTGGTCTGGGCCAGGAGGTAGAGCCTGCGCCAGAAGAAGCGGTTCAGGCAGACGACATACATGCTCATGACGGCGATACCCAGGACGATGTGGGGGTAGTCGCCCTGCTCCGTCCAACGGGCGATGGCCGAGCCGAGGCCGGTGGCGGTAAGGGTGGTTGGCCCCCAGCTCACCACCTCGGCGACGATGCTTGCGTTCCAGGTTCCCCCCGACGCAGTGACGAGCCCCGTGATCAGGGAGGGGAAGATGCCGGGAAGGAGGAGTCGCCGCCACAGCTCCCACCCCGACAACCCCAGGTTGGCGGCTGCCTCCCGCAGATCGTTGGGGATGGCCGAAGCTCCCGCGATGACGTTGAAGAGGATGTACCACTGGGTGCCGAGGATCATGAGGGGAGCGGTCCATATCTCCGGGTTGAGGCGGAAGCGCACGATCAGGACCACTGCCGCGGGAAAGAGGAGGTTCGCGGGGAAGGCGGCCAGAAACTGGGCCACCGGCTGGACGCGCGTTGTCCACCGGGGATTGAGGCCGATTGTTACCCCGATGGGGACCCAAAACAGCGAGGCCATGATCAGAAGGACAGCAACCCGCGCCATGGTTGCCAGGCCGAGGCCGAAGACGGAGAGGATCTCGCCGAAGGGGATCACGCTCACGAAGCGCGCCAGCTTCCAGAGTGCCCAGAGTGCCGCAACTGCGAACGCCGCGTTCCAGATCCGATCCATGATGCGCGCCGCAGGTCGCCCGCGATGCCGATGTTCGCCGGTGCGAGGTCTCCGTCTCCGGGGAAGGCGTTCGGTGAGCAGCTCAGGGAGGGCGCCGGCCAGGCTCAGTGCCCGGGCCAGAAACCGTGTCCGGGCAAAGAGGGTGAGGCACCACGACTCCGGCGCGATGCGCGCCTGGGAGAGTTCCACCCGGAATTTTTCGGCCCATGCCACGAGGGGACGGAAAAAGAGCTGATCATACAGGAGGATTACCGCAAGCATGGTTGCCAGTGCCCAGGCGATGGCCCCCATGTCCTGCCGGTGAATGGCAAGGGCCACGTAGGAGCCGATTCCGGGGAGGGTGACGGCGGTCTTGCCCACGGTGATCGCCTCGGAGGCCACCACGAAGAACCATCCCCCCGAAACGGACATCATGATATTCCAGACCAGCGGCGGTACCGCGAATGGGGCCTCCACCCGCCAGAACCGCTGCCAGCCGGAGAGGCCGAAGAGGGTGGCCGCTTCGCCCAGATCCCGGGGAATGGTCTTCAGGGACTGGTAGAAGCTGAAAGCCATGTTCCACGCCTGGGATGTGAAGATGGCGAAGATGGAGGCAGCCTCCACCCCCATGAGGCTGCCGGGGAACAGGGCGATAAAGCCGGTAACGGTCACCGAGAGGAAGCCGAGGATCGGCACCGACTGGAGTATGTCGAGGGTCGGGACGAGGATCGGGCTGAGCCGCCGGCTCTTGGCCGCCAAAGTGCCGTAGGTGAGGGTGAAGGCGAGGGACAGGCAGAGTGCCGCTCCCATGCGGATTACGGTGCGCAGGGCATAATAGGGGAGATGCCGGGGGTCCAGGGAGAGCGAGGGCACGATTTTCCCCGGAACAAAGGTTGCGGCCATTTCCCGGCTCCCCCATGCCAGGAGTGCCACGACTCCCAGGACGAGCAGGAATGCCGCCACGTCCCAGAGATTCGGCAGTGAGAGCGTTTCACGAAAGCTATGGCCGGCGCGGGACGACAAGGGTTTCTCCTGCGTCGTGCGCCGACTGCGTCATGCCCGGCATGTCGGGAACGGTCTGATGCGGCCTCCGCTCGTTCCAACCGTCGTCCGGTCCATTGTTTCCTGATCGATCCATGATGGTGCTGTTGCGCACCGATGGGGCCAAGAGCGGCCTGAATGCAGCGTAGAGCACCAGTGCCGCGAACCAGCAGACCGCAGCGGACCAGATGGTGTGGGAGAGGAAATGGGCGCCGCGGGCCATCTGGCCGTAGCCGTAGATGGTCCCGAGGGCAATGCCTGCCGTGAGCCCTGCCCGGGCGGTCGCCACCCGACGGTCCCGCAGGGCGAAGTAGATTCCCATGAGGGCATAGCCGCCTGCCGCGTGCCCCGCGGGGAAGCAGCGCCCTTTGTCGGGTCCGGGAGTAGGACCTTCAAAGAGCCTGGTGTAGGGAACGGTTCCGCCGTAACGCTCCATATCCCAGGGGCAGTGGCGGCCGGTCAGGTTTTTGCCGACGGCGACCAGGCCGGTGCCGAGACAGATGACCAGCAACAGGTAGAGCGCCTGCCACCGCCAGCGCTTGAGGCGTGCGATCTGGAACGAGAGGACCCATGCGATCAGTGAGAAACTCGCCACGACCACCACCAGGTCTCTGCCCCGCTTGTGGATGAGCCACTGGGCCCACCATGACTCCCGGGCGGGCCAGGTGCCTGAAGCGAAATCGTAAAATCGGTCGGCCAGGGCCAGGTCCACGTGGGTTATTTCGCAGGCCGCGACGGCGAAGCCGAACAAAAGGAGCGGTACGGCAAAGTGCCGGAGCCAGAACCCTGCATCCAGGGGGGCTGAGGATCGCGTCTCCATGGCTAGGGTATCCTGTTGAGCCGGTTTTTATAGATGTAGTTGGCCCCCTGGTACCAGGCGAGGGCTTCCTGGAGGAGCCGTTCATCCATGGGGAGCGGCTCGGTGGCACCGCTCCGGCGGTCGAAGCGGACGACGCCCACCCCCTTCTGGGGGCTCAGGATAAGGAGCCGGTCACCCTCGATGTAACCCAGTTTCTGGTAGGTGGAGATGAAGGCCCGCTCCGGACGGTTGGCAGCCTTGAGTATGTCGTGACCCAGGAAATCGGTGGTGTAGCTCATGTTCAGGAGCCCGAGCACGGTGGGGGCCACGTCGATCTGGGCCATCATCCGATCGACCCGTCCCGGCTTGACGTGATGGGGTGCGTAGACCAGGAGCGGGATCTCGTACTTTTTCACCGGCAGATCTGTTTTGCCGGCGCTGCTGGCACAGTGGTCGGCCACGAAGACGAACACCGTATCCTTGAACCAGGGTTCTTTGCGCGCCTCTGCGAGGAACCTGCCGATAGCATAGTCGGCGTACTTTACCCCCCCGTCGCGGCCGGTTTTTGAAGGGATGTCGATCTTTCCCGCCGGGTAGGTGAAGGGGCGGTGGTTGGAGGTGGTCATCACCATGCTGAAGAACGGCCTGCCCGCGGCAAAGGATGCGCGCGACTCCCGGATGGTTTTGCGGAAGAGGTCTTCGTCGCAGACTCCCCAGATGTTGGCGAAGGTGATTTCGTCCTGGGCAAAGCTGTTCCGGTCCACGATATCGAAGCCGTTGGCGGAAAAGAAGGCGTTCATGTTGTCGAAGTAGCCGTAACCGGCATAGATGTAGCGGGTATCGTACCCCTTTTCCTTCATGACCTCGCCCCAGGAGCGGAATCCGCCGTTGTCGGGGCGCTTGACGATGGAGGTCCCGGGGAGCGGCGGAATGGAGAGGCTGAGGGCTTCGAGCCCCCGGATGGTCCTCGTGCCGCTGGCGTAGAGATGAGAGAAGACGAGGGATTCCCGGGCCAGGCGGTCGATGTTCGGCGACAGCCCCCGCGTGTCGCCCCAGGCTCCCAGGAATTCGGCGCTCAGGCTCTCTTCCACCACCACGATGACGTTGAGCCGTTTCTCCCTCCCTTCGCCGGTTATCTGGCGGGTCATGCGGGGTGGGGGCGCAACGAAGTGGTTGTTCCGTTCTTCTACCATGTCCCGGAGGCGGGCCATGACCTGCTGGTTGTCACGGGTTGCGTAGAAGCGCGTGAAGTCCAGCTCGTTGTTGCGGAAGGCGGCGAACAGGCCGTAGAGACCGTTGCCTGCCAGTTCGTTGGCATAGCTGTTGGCGGAGATTGCAGTCGTGGAGATGTTCACAAAGAGAAGGGCTGCCAGGGGAAGGGCCAGGAGCGCTGCGCCGAGGCGACGCCTGCGTCCCGAAAAGGTGATGGCTGCTGCACGGTCGATGGCGCCCTGCAGCAGCCGGGTGAGGATCAGGGCCGCGGCCAGGATCGCGCCGAGGATCGGAACGAGGGGGTATGATTCGCGGATGTTGCCGATCACCTCGCCGGTGTAGATCAGATAGTCCACGGCAATGAAGTTGAAGCGGGTGGCGAATTCCTCGAAGAAGAAGTATTCGGCCACGGCGCCGAAGATGAGGGCGGCGATGATGACCAGGAACGCCGCCTGGACCAGCCAGGCGTGCTTCCTGTGTTCCACGAGCCGTCGTGGTGCGAGGATCAGGTAGAGGGCTGCCGGGATGAGAAGATAGGCAAGGGCGGCAACGTCGAACAGAAGCCCCGCCGCGTAGGCCTTTGCCACAAGGGGGAGCGTGAGCCCCGACCCCTTCGGAACCATGGTGAGGAGCACGGTTCGGGTCACGGTGGCGATGGCCAGGTAGATGAGCGAAAAGAGGGTGATGATGCCAAGGTTACGGCGCAGGTTCATGAAGGCTCCGCATGAAGGGATCATACTTCAGCAGACCATCATATCTGTGAGAACCTGACCGGATCATGACGGAAGGATGACAATTTTGTCATCCTGGTGTAACTGGAGCGTGGCGAGGCGGTGGCTGAGGATCTCTCTCCGTCCCCTTCGGGAGCCTCCAATGGTAGTTCGAAAGAAAAGAAAAACTACTGGCTGGCGAGTGGGAAGCGGAGCGTCACGGCGGTCCCCCTGCCCGGAGCGCTATCGATGGTCACGCTCCCCCGGTGAAGTTCCATGATAGAACGAACGATGGCGAGGCCGAGCCCGGTTCCCTGGGCATTGAGGGTACGGGCCTCGCTGCTGCGGTAGAACCGGTCGAAGACCCGTGGGAGGTCGTCCGCGGAGATACCGATGCCCGTGTCGATGACGGTCAGGAGTGCGGCGCCGTCATCGGCCCGATCGATGCTGACGGTAATCGTTCCCCCTGCTGGGGTGTAGCGGATGGCGTTGGAGAGGACGTTCCCGACGGCCCGTTGGAACAGGAGCGGATCGGCCGAAATCGTTCCTTCGCCGGTGCACGAGATGGCGATTCCCTTTTCCTCTGCCAGGGTGCCGTAGTAGTCCTGAAGCAGTTCCAGTTCATGGCCCGCGTCCAGGGGGACCGGTTCGATCCGCTGCTCGGCCCGGGCCAGGAAGAGAATGTTGTCGATGAGCCGCGAGAGCCGCTCGTACTCCTCAAGGCTCGACTCGATGACCCGGCGGTATTCTTCCGGAGAACGGGCCCGGGAGAGGGTCACTTCCGCTTCGCCCCGCAGGATGTTGAGGGGGGTGCGGATTTCGTGGGCCAGGTTGGCGGAGGAGGATTCAAGCCGCTCAAAGGAGGATTCGAGCCGGGTGAGCATCGCGTCGAAGGCGGCGGCGAAACGGGCCAGCTCACGAGGCCATACCCGGGCATCGATCCGTTCGTGGAGGGTTGTCACGTCAATGCGGCCAGCCGTCTCCGTGAGTTGGACCAGGGGGCGCAGCCCCCGTCGCACCACCACCACGTTGAGACCTGCCGAGAGAAAGAGTCCGGCCAGAAACACAAAAGCCATCTTCTGCTTGTATCCTTCAAGCATCTCCTCTTCTTCGGTTACGTCCAGCGCCACCTGGATCTGGCGGCTGTCCGGCGCTCGTCCCCCGTCGGTCCAGGCTGCGTTTACCAGGTAGACGCGGCCCTCGGGGGTCTTGAGCTTCTTCCCCCGGCCGATGGCGTGCGTGTCCCGGGCCGGCCGGGGAAACATGGCGGGCGGGGCAATGCGGTCCATTCCCCGCGTCTCCATTATGATATTTTTCCGGGCGTCGGCGATGCGGACCAGGTACCGGCTATCCTCGCGCATGCTCCCTTCCCACTGGACTTCCTGCTCAAGGTGCACTCTGTCTTCGGGGTAACGGACGATGATCGCCTCGATAACCCGGATCTTGTCGATGATGAAGTCGTTGTCCTCGAACTCCAGGTCGCTTACCAGGGCAAGGAACTGAAACACGATGGCAAAGAGGAGGACGCCGGTGGTGGCGAGGGTGGAGAGGACGGTGAGACGCGCGGCAAGGGAGAGCGTTCCCGGGGAGGGGCCGTCACTTCGCTTCAAGTACATAGCCTGCTCCGCGGACGGTGTGGATGAGCTTCCTCTCGAAGGGGTCGTCGACCTTGCGCCGTAGCCGACGGATCGCTACGTCGACGATGTTAGTGTCGCTGTCGAAATTGATTCCCCACACCTGTTCGGCGATGAGGGTGCGGGAAAGTACCTCGCCTTTACGGCGCAAAAGCAGCGATAACAGGATGAATTCCTTGGCGGTGAGGTCGATGGGCCTTCCCTCCCGCCGGGCCTTGTGCCCCACGAGATCCATCTCCAGGTCGTCAGCCCGCAGACGTTCCGGCTGGCGGGACGGCCCTCGCCGGAGAATGGTCCGTGCCCGCGCCAGGAGTTCCGAGAAGGCGAAGGGCTTCACCAGGTAGTCGTCGGCCCCCAGTTCAAGCCCTCGCACCCGGTCGTGCACCGCATCCCGGGCCGACAGGTAGATGACCGGCACCTCGCTCCCTTCTTTCCGCAGCTCTTCCAGTACTTCCCATCCGTCCCGGCCGGGCAGCATGATGTCGAGGATGATCAGGTCATAGTTCTCGGTACGCGCCAAGTGGAGGCCGTCGTCGCCGGATGCGGCGGTGTCGGCCGTGAAGCCGTTCTCCGCGAACCCCTTTTGGAGGTAGGCGGCGGCCTTCTTTTCGTCTTCGATGATCAGGACGCGCATGGAGATGTCGGGGCGCCGGGGTGGCGGATGGGGTGGATTTTTCTGGTGATTTTAGCGTCTGCGTCGGGATGTCGCAACCATTTTAACTGAGGGAGCGCCCGGCCGGCGATGCGCTGCCGATCGGGCGCTCCGGTGAGAGGGGAGGTAGTGGCCTGGCAGGGGGAAGGGGGCCGGTGATGTCAGTCAAGGGTGCCGGCGTGAAGGGCTGCACCCAGTGCCCCCATTATTTCCGGGCGCTCCGGCACCGTGAACCGAACCCCCAGCCGTTCCTCCAGCAGCCCGACCAGTGCACGATTGCGGGCGGCACCGCCGGAGAAGACGAGCCGGCGACCGTGGCCGGCTTTGTTCAGCATGGCGGCCAGGCGGTCGACGATGGCAAGGTGAACGGACCGCGCAATCGCCTCCGGAGGTGTCCCCCGGTTCTTGAGGGAGATGACTTCCGATTCGGCGAACACGGCGCACATGCTTCCGATGGCGTTCCCTTCCCGGGCGGCCAGGGCCGCCTCGCCGAACTCGGCAAGGGTGTAGCCGAGGGTGGCGGCCATGATCTCCAGAAACCGACCCGTGCCGGCCGCGCACTTGTCGTTCATCTGGAAGTTTTTCACCCGCCCCGCGCCGTCCAGGTTGATCACCTTGGAATCCTGTCCCCCCACGTCCAGTACCGTCTCGCATGAGGGGTCCGCGTGTCGCGCCCCCAGGGCATGGGCCTTGATCTCGGTGATGATCTCCCCGGCGAAGTGCCGCTGGGCCAAGTGGCGGCCGTAACCGGTGGACACCACCCGCCGGGCGTTGAAGCGGGCCAGGAGCAGTGCTGCCTGGTCGTGGGGGGCGAACCCGCTCTCCACGACCAGGCTTTCCGCCAGGATTCCATCCTTAACCGCGGCCAGCTTGATGGAACGCGAGCCCAGGTCGATCCCGATCAGCATCGTTTCAGCCCCGGATCTGCTCTATGAACGCTTCGATCCGCGTCTGGAGCTGCCCCACATCTTCGGGGGAGTAGTCGGTCTCGATGGCCAGGAACGGTATCCCCTCCCGCTCACACATCTCCCGCAGCTTGACCGCTTCGATGTTGTAGGTGTGGCAGAACTGGAGGCAGTAGTCGATGAGTCCCTGGGCGCCGGACGCCCGGTATTCGACCAGCACCTGCTCGATCCGGTCGTCGTTGGGGGTGAAGCAGGAGCAGTCGATCTTCATGTACCGGTCGGTCAGCAGGCTCAGTTGCTCGTCGACGGTGGCGGTGCTCTCGTCGGTCAGGTCCTTGTAGTACCGGGTACCGATACAGCTTTCCTCATTAACTACCACGGCGCCGGCGGATTCGATCAGGTGATGGAGCTTCCAGTTGGGGAGGGCCATCGGAGTGCCCGATACCATAACCCGTGGGGTGGCAGCGGGGGCAACGGCCACGCCGGCGGCGATCCGCTCATCCAGTTCATCGCAGAGCTCGTTCACGTTGGCGGTGAAGCGGGCCGGATCATCATAGAACGCGATCTGCTGGATGAGGAGCATATCCTTGCCGCTGATGGGCGAGGGGGTGTGGTGGCGCAGGTCGTTGAGGCGCTGGAGGGCGAGGCGCTTGGCGTTCATGACCCGGATGGCGGCGCCGATCCCTTCGGCCGTTGCCTTCCTGCCGGATACCTCCTCCATCTTTGAGGTAAAATCCTTTACCTCCTCCAGCCAGAGGGCTTTGTCCCGCGCCCGCTTCATCTGGGGAATCTCCATTACGTGAGTCGGCACTTCGCGGTCCAGGAGCTCCCAGGTCTTTTTCTTGGCATCGCAGGTAGTTTCGCCGTAGACCAGGTCGACGGCCTGGAAGTAGGGGCAAATCTTGCCGAGCTTGAATCCGAAGGCCGACTTCACCATGGGGCAGATGTTACGGGGCAGGACTTTCTCCGCATCGGGAATGGATCCCTGGGAGCCGCCGCACAGCCCCACGCAGATGCCGCCCACTGCCATGATGACCTCTTCGGGCACATATACGCAGAACGTTCCCACTACGGGGCGGCCGGCGTCCTTGGCCGTCACGAGCTCCTCGACCCGGCCGCTGTGGAGCTCGGCAATCATGCCGTCGAAGTACTCCATCCGCGCCGGCCTGTTCTTCTGGCTCAGATAGATGCCTCGGAATGCCTCGGTCAGCATTTTCGGCATGCCGCTAAACCGTTCAACGTTCATCCCCAGGCGTTCCCACAGTGCCGGGTTGGCCTTCACTTCAAACTGTTCCGGTGTCATCCGTTCCCCTCCTCAACAAGCGGTAAAATAATGCGTATTTCAATTGCATTGTATGCATATGTCAAATTGATAATATTTATGATTTAAAACAATGGCATTGTAATTATGAATAGAGTTGGAGAGATTGCACGAAGGTGAACCCGATGGGATAGTGCATGTTACCGTTCGGGGGCGGGTGAGCGGAGCATGGTTGCTGTGATCGACTTGTTGAGGGGGCTGGGTGTAAGGGTAAAAGGGGCTCTCCGACGGGTTACTGCTCAGGTGCGGCGGCGAAGCGAGGCGCGGAACCGGTCGAGTGATCCGATCGAGAAAAGGCCCAGCAGGCTGAAGAACACCTGAAAGGCTCCCAGGGCGAGGGCCGCTGGCAGGGTGCTTGCCCGGCACGGCATTCCCTCCGCGTGGCAGACGCCGGGAGTCAGCAGGTAGCCGTAGAAGAGGAGCCCCGCCAGCGTCAGGCACAACCAGAGAGCCCCTTTCGCAGTCGCAGTGTCGGGGGCGAACATGACAGCGCAACTGCATGCCATGGTGATGGCCCCGATTACGTAGGTCATGGCAGCCGCATCGCTGCACGGCATGAATGCGCCGAGCTTAGGGTCGATGTTCGAAGCGTGGATGCAGACGGGGGCAAGAATCCGGGGCAAAAGGAGCAGCAGGGCTCCGGATATGAAAAGTGCGGCCGCACTGAGTTGCTTCATGTGTACTCCCATTAGCGTTTGCCCATAGTTACCATTGAGTCCGTTGTTTGTCATCAAAAATGTACTCGCCCGATAGCGTTCCCTGCCTGCGTCACGTAACGAAAAAAGGACCCCCCGGATCGGAGGGTCCTTTTTTCGTTAACAGATGAAGACGGTCAGGCTGCGAGATGGAACTGGCCGATCAGGTGCTGCAGCTCTGCCGACAGCTGCGAGAGTTGCCGCGCGGCCGCCGCGGTTTCCTGGGCACCCCGGGCCGTCTGCTGAACCACATCGGTAATCTGCTGGATGTTGCCGCTGATCTCCGACGTGGTCGAGGTCTGCTGCTCGGCTGCCGTTGCTATCTGGTTGATCTGCATGGTCACACAGCCCACCTGCTCCAGGATCTCTTCCAAGGCCTTGCCCGACTGGGATGCCTCGGCCGTGCCGCGTTCCACTTCCCGCACCCCCTGCTCCATGGAGGCGACGGCCCCCTTGGTCTCCTGCTGGATCGCCTTGATCATGGTACTGATTTCCCTGGTAGCGCGGGATGTCCGCTCCGCCAGTGCCCGGACCTCGTCGGCGACCACGGCGAAGCCGCGCCCCTGTTCACCGGCCCGGGCCGCCTCGATGGCCGCGTTCAGGGCCAGAAGGTTCGTCTGGTCGGCGATATCCTCAATGGTGCCGATGATTTCACCGATCTGATCACTCCGGGCCCCGAGACTTTCCACGGTTCTGGCCGTCTCGCGGACCCGCTCGGCGATTCGCTCCATCTCGCCGACCGTATGGCGAATGACCTCCGAACCCTGGACCGCCGTATCGCTTGCCCGTCGGGACTCTTCAGCAGCGGCGGTGCAGTTCTGGGCGATCTCCGCCGAGGTGGACGCCATTTCCTCGCTGGCCGTGGCCACGGTACCGGTTTGTGCCGCCACCTCCTCCGCGCCGGTCGCCATTTGCTCTGCATTGGAGGTGAGCTGGCTCGCCGCCGCCGCCACCTGGGATGCATTTTCGGCCACGCCGGCAATGAGCCGGTTGAGCCGATCCGCCATGGTGTTGACGGCCTCGGCCAGTTGCCCGGTCTCGTCATTCTGTTCCATATCCAGGCGGTGAGCCAGGTCGCCCTGGGCGATGGCCTGGGCAAAGTCTACGACCTTCCTGAGCGGTACCGTGATCTGGCGAGAGACAAAGAGGCCGAGGACCACGGCGACAACCATGCCGATGAGGGCAAGAAGCATCATCTGGGTCAGTGCGCTTTGTGCCGCTGCCGCATTCATGTCTTTTCGCTTTTTCGCCCCGGCGATCTTCATGTCGAAGAGCTTCTTGATCGATTCATCGATCTTCTTTTCGAAGGCCAGCCCCTGGCTCCGCATGAGAGCCAGCGCTGTTTCCCGGTCTCCGTCAAGGGTCGCGGTGACGATTTCTTCCCGCACCGGTGCATACTCAGCGATGGTGTTTCTGAGGGCGTCGAATTCCTGCCGGATATCTTTGCTGAGGATGCTCTTGCCGAAATCCGCCAGCCCTTCGTCGATCTCCTTGTAGAACTTGGCGATGGAGTTTGCGTTGGCCTGGGCTCGGGCGGGATTGTCGTCAAGGATCATGCCGCGAATGTTGACCCGTGCCTTCTGGAAGGCGATGGCCACTCCGCCCATGGTGCCGAGGGGTTCGGTAACCAGATCGTACATTTCAGTGCCGGCCGTTTCCATGACGCGGATCTTCAGGGTGCCGATGAGGCCGACCAATCCTGCTATAACGGCCACGAGTACGAAACCCGCCACCAGTTTTGTGCTCAGATGCAAGTTCCTGATAACGCGCATCGTTCTCCTCTCCTTTCGGTCCAGCCCAATCGGATGGCTCGGCGTTGGCCGGATCCTTGATCGTGAACACACGTCGCGTGTGGTTATCTGTTGTTGCGTATCGGAGCATACCCGAATAACTTTAAGGAAAATTGAGATCGCCTGGAAGGTGGCGGCCTTACCGGGTGCGCCGGGAGGAGAACAGGGCAGCGGAGGAGGGGATGTCGTGGGCTGCAAAGAGCGTTTCAGTGAAGGCGTGAATAGCGGGAGAACACTCCATGTGCGGGCTGAATACAATGGTGCGGGGACGGAACGGGTCGAATCCGGCGATCCGGTGTGCGCGCAGTGTGCCGGCGCGAAGCTCGGCCTGAACGATCGTTGCCGAGACAAAGGCGATGCCGTTGCCGGCGCGTACCTGGCTGAGGATGAACGGGCAGTCGTCAAAGTATACGGTGTTGACGAACTCGTTGCCGTCGCGCCCGATGGAGCGCATGTTCCGGTCGAGAAAACGTTTGGCGCAACCGGTTTCGTTCTTGAGGTAGAGCCGCTCCCCCAGCAACCGGTCGATGTCCGGTGCAGGCATGTCGATGCCGCGCGCGGGGGCGCTGATGAAGATCATCTCGTCGGGGGGGAGCGGATACGTCCGGTAGCCGTTCAGGTCAAGATCGTCGCAGTGCTCGATGAGGGCGAGATCGAACCTGCCGCTTCTGATCCCGTCAAGAGCCTCCTCGGGCATGGCGAAAACGAACTTGAGATCTGTTTTCTCCCCTTTGTCGGCCAGAAAGGAGTCGAGGATTGCCGGAAGGCTGCCGATGCCGAAGGACGGGGTGCAGCAGAAGGATATCTTCTGCCTCGTTTCCTTGACACCAAGGCTGTCGAGAATTTGGCGCTCGATGTCAAGGATCGACTTGGCCTTTTCGATCAGCATTTTTCCGGCAGGGGTGGGTCTCAGCGTGGTTCCGGTACGCTCCAGGAGGGGGCGGCCGTAGTGTTCTTCCAGCAACTTGATGCGTCGCGAAACCGCGGACTGGGTGACGCAAAGCAGCCCTGCAGCCTTTGAGATGCTGCCGATGGTCGCGACCTTTATAAAAGTATTAAGAAGGATCAAATCCATTGTTTTATAGTGAGTTATGGATGTTATGCGTGTTGCGCATGGCTGTTATGAAAATGTTTCACTTCAAGTTATTACAAAAACGACGATATAGTTCAAGATGAAAAAAGAAAGTCATGATAAGCGGTTGCTTTGTGCGGCATTATTTGGCTCTAATTGTGTGGCACTTTTGTTGCAATAGCTGACGGGATAGTCGTTGTATTGCCTCGCACCGCGTGCGTGCGAGGCGCCGTTTCCTTCGGGGAGGGGCAATAACCAGTTAAAGGAGGTTGTATGGCGAAACAGGCATGGAGAAAGGGACGTGTCATGCTGGCGAGCATGCTCGGCGTTGTTGCGCTGACGCTGCTCACTCTGTGGGGCTGCGGTGGCGGGGGCTATGATCAGCCGGCCACATCTGCCGTCACGATGCAGACGGCCAATGCCCTGGTAACAGCAGAGCAACTCAAGGCATGGATTGACGCAGGACTGGTGAACAAGGCGAGCGGAAGCTACGACCGCGTTGTGATTCTCGACGTCTCCAGCAATGAAACCGATGGTTCCAACAAATACAACACCGTCGGACACATCCCCGGGGCACAATTGATTTCTGCCGGAGCGAATGCTTTCCAGGACAATACCCGTGCTGAAGGGCCCCTGAGTGTCACGGGCAACATGGTCTGCACCGGCGCAACCATGGACGCTCTGATTCAAAACGCGGGCATCGACGGAAATACGACCATCGTGCTCACCAATAACGCCAACAACACCATCAACGTGGCGCGGGCGTACACGACGTTCCGTTACTGGGGCTTCCCCAAAGCCCGTCTTAAGGTTCTGCAAGGCGGAAACCCCGCCTGGGTTGCCGCGGGTTATTCGCTGACCACGGCCGTGCCGACGATCCAGAAGTCAACTTACGGTGTGGCCCAGAACGGCACGAGCCGGGTAAACACCGACATGCGCGTCTCCCTGCCCGAGATGATCGCCTATGTTCAGGGAGTCGTTGCCGGTAACGCAAACAAAGTCTTTATTCTTGACACGATTCGTCCCGGCACGGTGTCCTCGACAACGGACCTCCTCGACGGCAACTTCTATACTCCGTTCGACGGCGCCATCAAGGGCTCGTACCGCTTCCCGTACGCCAACGTGGTTTCGCCTGCAAGCACTCTCTATTTCAAAGACGCGGCAACCCTGCAAACCGACATCAGTGCCGCAGTGGCCGGAGACGGTGTTACCACCCTGGGGGATGCGAACCGCGATTCTGCAAAGACCTTCATCGTCTTCTGTCGGGCCGGCAACGCTGCATCCGTGGCCTATTTCGCACTTGACGGCATCGCCTACTACAACTCCAACGTTGACGTCAAATGGTATGACGGCTCGCTGGGTCAATGGAACCTGATGGCCTCGTCGAGCCATACCGCCACCGATACGACCGGCGCTACGGTCAATGCCGGCGGCAAGCTGGCCGTCGGGTCTATCTGGGACACCACCCTCCTGACCGACAACCTGACCTGGAACGTTGGGCGGACCATCAGCACCACGAATCTTGCCCAGCGGCCTATTATCAACTACACGTCCCGGGTCTTCGGGGTTGAGCCGAGCTTCGCGCAAGGCAACCAGATTGAAGATGCCGACAGGGCCTACCGCAGCACCGTTACCGGTACGACCGGTGGTGGCGGCTCGACCGGTGGCGGTGGCTGCTAGCAGTGAGCGACGTTCTTGATCCCCGCCCCTCGGGGCGGGGGACTTCTCAATTAAAAGGAGCGAATGCATGATGAATATGCGCAAGATATCGACCATCTCCGGCGTCGCCCTCGGTACGGCCCTCCTGGCCGGCACGGCGTTCGCCGGTCCCCGGATCACCTTTGGCCCCGAAGACCAGGGCGCCCTCCAGATCGACTACAAGGGCCAGTTCCAGATGTCGATCCGCGACAACGGCTCCGGCGCCAACGGTGACGATACCACCACCAACTTCAACTTCCGCCGCAACCGTCTCGCCTTTATGGGCAAGTACGGCGATATGCTGAGCCTTTATGTTCAGACCGAATTCACCGAAGATCCCAACGTGGGTACCCTCGGAGTCGGCGACAACAGCGCCGACACGGAGTTCCAGCTTCTCGACGCCGTTATGCGTTTCAAATTCCACGATGGGTTCCGGGTCAATGTGGGTAAATTCAAGCACAACCTGACCCGTGAGAATCTCGAAGCGTGCGAAATGCCTCTGACCCTGGACCGGTCCCTCTTTATCCGCGCCCCCTATGTTTCGACCCGCGACGTGGGTGTGGCGGTCTGGGGTAACCTGTTCAACGACGTCTTCCAGTATCGCCTCGACGCGATGGAAGGCCGCAAGGCCGGCGACCGGGATGCCAACGGCTATTCTTCGCCTGATTCGAACTTCCGCTATACGGCCCGCGCTCACGTGACACTGCTCGATCCCGAGAAGGATTACGGCTACAAGGGTACCTACATGGGCGAGAAGCAGGTCCTGACCGTGGGCGCCGGGGTTCAGTACGAGCCGAACGTCGCTTATGGCAATGCCGCCACTCAGTCCGACTCCAAGGATTACACCGCCTGGACTGTTGACGGTTATTTCGAGTATCCGGTCGAAGGCTTCGGCACCATCACCGCTTCTGCCGCCTACGCCGACTTCAGCATGGATGACGCATATACCGTATCCACCAATGTGGACAGCGGTGCCATTGGCCTCAACGGCGAGAAAAACGGCTGGTATGCCAAGGCCGGTTACATGCTCCCCAACTTCCCGCTCCAGATCTTCGGCCGCTACGAGCGGTGGAGCTTCGCCAGCCTCAACAATGTGGTGGACCAGGACATCAACTGGTACGGCGTCGGCGCCAACTACTACATCTGGGGCCAGAACCTGAAACTGACGGCCGAGATCAGCAAGACCGACTTCGACAAGGAAGGCACGTACAACGGAGTCAAGAGCGAGGACTTCACCACGTTCATCACCCAGCTCCAGCTCCTTTTCTAGGGCTGAGCGCAGCACAACCACACGCAGGAGGTAAGAACAATGAAGAAGATCATGATGTCGATCGCGGCGGCTCTCGTGGCCCTTTCCATGGCGGCATTCGCCTTTGCCGCCGGCTCCTTCTCGGGGAAGGTCGTCAAGGTTGATGGCGAGAAGGTTACCGTCAAGGCCGAGAAAGTACCCGCCTGGGCCAAGAAGGGCGCCCATGTTCAGGCCAGCGGCGGTATGCCGACCATTGTCGAGGTGAAAGGCGACGAAGTCGTCCTCAAGTTCGGCAAGGCCAAGGCTGCCAAGATCAAGACGGACTCTTCCATGACCATCTCCGAATCCGCCGGCGACGCTCTCCAGGGCTGCTAGTCGGTTGTTATGACCGCCTCCCCGTCCTGGGGCGGGGAGGTTTCTTTTTATGGGCTGAAATTCGTTTATTGCAATACGGTTATTTATGTATGGCACAAAAAAGGAGTAGACCATGAAGCACAAAACCGCATGGCTGACCCTTGCTGCCGCAGCGCTTGCGCTCTGTGCCGCCGCACCGGTTTTTGCCGAAAAGGCGGGCATCGGCTGGCAGGAGACGATCGTTGCCAAGAGCGGCAAGGCAAAGACCATGGCCGAGTTGGCAAAGATGTATGATTCCAGCTCCTGCATCGAGTGTCACCAGGAAGTCCACGATGAATGGGAGCAGTCGATCCATGCCCGCTCAATCTTCGGTACCGGCCGGACTGCCGCCACCTTCATGACTGCTGTGGTCAACGGCCTCATGGAATGGGAATATTCGGGGGTGAAAAGCCCGTCGGACGTGAAAGTTGAGCACCTGATGGGATGCGCCAAGTGCCATCTCCCCCAACTGGCCGACGCCGAGGACTCGGTGGCCAAGGAGATCATCTCCACCATCGGCAGCTGGCAGGATGCACTGAGGAAAAAGGATTCGGCAAAGGCGGTTGAAGAGGCCGACAAGCTCAAGAGCCTCAACATCAATTGCCTCGTTTGCCATAACCGTAACGCCATCACCCACAAGTGGACCGACGGCTATCCCCAGGCCGGGGTAGTCTACGGCTCCAAGGAAGGGGAACACCCCTCTGCGGCATTCCCCACGATGAAGGTCAGTCCGATCATGTCAGAGTCCATCCAGTGCGGCCAATGCCACGGCTTGGGGCCGAACCTGGAATTGGATAACCCGACCCAGTGCTGCACCAGCTATGCGAGCTACCTCTGGGCCTACAAGGCCGAGGGCGGGCGGGAAAACTGCCAGGAATGCCACATGAAGAAGAGCAAGCTCGGGCACAACATGCAGAGCTACCGTGACCCGGGCATGGCCAAGGCCGCCGTTGAGTTCAAGGCCGAGGCCTATGGCTATCACTGGCGGGACGGGGCGCTGGTGACGCCCAAGGCAGTGGTGAAGGTCGAGATGACCAATCACGCGGGCCACTCGATCCCCGATGGCTGACCGACCCCCAACCGACTGGTTCTGTCGGTCATTGCAAAGACAAAAGACGGCGAAGAAGTGTTCAATCAGGAAAAGATCTACATGCCGGTGCCCCAGCAGCTGGCCCGGGGTGACCGGATGGGGCGCGGCCCCTATGAGAAAAGCGGTATGATCGAGGATACGGGTCTGCCGCCGGGCAAGAAGATCCACGAGCGCTTCGATATCCTCTTCCCCACCGAGGATGTGGTGGAGGACGGGAAGAAGGTTCGCAAGACCCTGGCCCACGATCTGGAAGTGGAGGTGAAACTCTGGTATCTCCCCTTCGGTTCAATGAATTCCGATCCGTTCCTCTGGCATGAGTTCACCCAGAAGGTGAGCATCAGCGCCAAGGGCAAGTAGCACCCACGCAGCACCTCCTTCATGTGATGGCCGGCAGCCGAACCGCTGCCGGCCCTTTTTTGCAGGGACCTTTGCCCGCATTCTGTGGTACCATTGCCCCCGTGCGTCATCGAGCGAACCATGCCATGAACAGGATTTCCGACGTCGTTCTCATGCTGGCGGTCGCCGTTATGTTCCTTAGTGCTGCCGGGTGCGGCAGCAGCGGGGGAGAGAACGCCTCGTGTCTCTCCTGCCACGGGAAGATCGAGCACGCCTCACCGGCCCATCCCTCCTGTGTCTCCTGCCACGGCGGCGACGGCCGGGCCCGGAGCAAAGAGGACGCCCACCGGACCATGTTCGCCCCGCGGAACCCCTCGGACCCGGCTGTCTGGGAAAAGAGTTGCGGTGCCTGCCACCCCTATCAGCTGGGCCGGGTCCGCTCGGGACTCATGTATACCAATACGGGGATCATCAGGAATATCCAGCTTACCTGGGAAGGGGAGGATGGCCGGCGCTACGGAGCACGGCAGGACGACCTTTACGACGCAGAGGGGAAGCGGGTCAGGGTCAACGGCGTGGCCGAACTGAACAACCTCTCGGGGGAGCTCTACCGCAAGTTCTGCTCCCTCTGCCACGTGGGGATCGAAAACCGCTATGCCTGGGGCGTGGGGCACGGCTCCGGCTGCGCGGCCTGCCACTTTCCCCGCAATGCCGATTCCGCCTATGAGGGCAGCGACCTGACCATGCGACTGCGTGGGCCCGCCGCGTCCAGCCACCGGATGGAAGGGCTCCCCGGCAACGACGTCTGCTTCCGCTGCCACAACCGCAGCGGCCGCATCGCTCTCTCCTACCTGGGGTTGAACGACGGCAACAACGGTCTCGTGCCGACCAGGGGAGGCTTCCCGGGCCCCCAGCTCACCAGCGGCAACCGGAACGTGACGAGCATCCCTCCCGACATTCACCACGCCCGGGGGATGGAGTGCATCGACTGCCACACCTCCCGCGACATCATGGGTGACGGTTATGCCTACGAGAACCTCTACCACCAGGTGGAGATTCGCTGCGAGGATTGCCACGGCAGTGCAACTTCGCCGCCCCGCTGGCGGGAGATCGTGCGGGAGAACGAGGAGGCGGTGCGGGAGTCGGCCCGCTACCCCGTGCAGATGCGGCCGGGCATGCGCATGATCGTTACCGCCAAGGGGCGCCCCTACTCAAATGTCTTCGTGAAGGATGGCAGGGTTGCGGTGCTCGGCAAGCGGAGCGGCAGGGTATTCACCAGCAAGGTCATTACCGGCTCCCCGGCCCACACCGTGGTCGGACACGACCGGCTCGAATGCACCGCCTGCCATTCCCGGGCGGTCCCCCAATGCTACGGCTGTCATACGAAATACGACAAGGGCCGCACCGGCACCGACTTCATCAAGGGAATGGACACCCCCGGGCTCTTCACGGAAACCGAGGATTACCGGATGCTCTATCCCTTTCCCCTGGCTCTGAACCAGCGCGGGGGCATTGCGCCGGTCACCCCCGGCTGCCAGACGTTCGTCACCGTGGTGGAGCCGGACGGCACCCTGTCCCGGGAGGGCTACGTCTCTACCTTCAAGGGGAAAAAGCAGCTCCGGTTCGCGCCGTTCTACTCCCATAACACCGGCGAACGGGCCATCGGCTGCGGCGAATGCCACGCCAACCCCGCCTTCCTCGGCTTTGGCCAGCATGTGACGGGAAAAGGGCGGATCGATGGCACATTGCGTTGTACCAAGAACGAAGCGAAGCCCCTGGACGGTTTCCAGACCATGGAGGGTGGTCTGGTACGGGCATTCTCCGCCATCACCCGCGAGAACTCACGCCCCCTGAACGACACGGAGGCAAAACGGGTTTGGCGGGCAAACCTTTGCATCGTCTGCCACACCCGGGCCGACGATCCCATCTACCGCAAGGAGCTCGACTATCGTGCGCTGGATGATGCTCTGCATCGCCGCCTGCTTACTGGCAGCGCCGGTCGCGCCGTGGCCCGCTGACGCCGCCACGGGCGAAAATTGCCGCGTCTGCCATCGGGATGTCCTTACCGGCCCCCATGCAGGCATCGGCTGTTCCCCCTGCCACGGCGACGACCGGGCCACTGTGCGCAACCCGGCACTCGTGGCCGACCGCGCCGCCCGGTGCGTGGCTTGCCACCGTGGATACGACCGTCTCTTCGACCACCCCATGACCACCCGGAGCGCGGAACGGCGCTTCGTGGCCGATACCCTGGGGCGAGCCGACGGAGCATTCTTCCGCAACCAGTGCGGCGGCTGCCACGTAACGGGCTGCCTCGACTGCCATCCCGGCGGCGGCCATGCCTTGGCCCGCCCCCGGGATGCCCAGTGTCTCTCCTGCCACCGGGGCTACTTCGTGGGCACCGACTACCACGGCCGGGCGCCCCGGGAGGATGCCCTGCGCTACCAGCGGGGTGAGCTGGCCAACGGCGAGACCTTCCTCCCCATGCTGCCCGACGTCCATGCCGAGGCAGGGATGGGGTGCGCCGACTGCCACTCCATGGCGAGCCTGGCTGCCGGCAAGCGGACCGCAAAGAGGTGCACCGACTGTCACACGCCGGATCCGCGGGTGGTTGAACACCGCATCGCCGCCCACCAGGACCGGCTCGAATGCGTTGCCTGCCATGCCGCGTGGGCACCCCAGGAGTACGGTACCTTCTGGCTGCGCTTCACCAACAGCCCCCGGCTCCAGTCCCGCTTCCAGGTGGTCACCCGTCAGGACGACTGGGTAAAGAGTGCCTATCTCAAGCGGCAGGACGCCCCCCCCCTCGCGCTCAACGAAGCGGGGCGGGTGAGCCCGGCCCGGCCCCAGTTCATCCTTTACCATTCGGATTTCCGCAACGAACGGGTAGTGGGGCAGGAGAACCGGCTCCTGGCAGCCCGCTGGAAGACCTTCGCCCCTCACACCATCCGGCGCGAAACGGTCATGTGCGACGGCTGTCACGACAACCCGCGGCGCTTTCTGCTGGAACCGCCCCACGAGCGGATCTACCGGACCCGGGCCGATGGCCTTTCTCTCGATTCCTTCTGGGACCGCACCGGCCAGCGGATTGCCAACGGTACGTTCATGGAGCCGGAGCGGGTGCGGCGCATGGGGGTGCGGACCCCCGAATACACGAAAGGGTATCTGGAACGATGGCGGGATTTGACCGGGGACGCCGGCGGTTCATCGCGGCGTTAGCCGCATTCACGGCCTCGCTGGCGGCGGCGTGGCGCTTTCTCGTTCCCGCGGGGCGGGGCGGGGGAGAGCGATTCACCGTTGCCAAGGCATCGATCCCCCCACGGGGCGCCCTTGTGTTCAAGGAACGGCACCTGGCGGTCATGAGGGATGGGGATACGCTCTATGCCCTTGACCTCACCTGCACCCATCTGGGCTGCACGGTAACCGTCACGCCGTCGGAGATTGTCTGTCCCTGTCACGGCAGCCGCTTCGACCTGAAGGGAAACGTTGCCAAAGGTCCCGCCGACCGTCCCCTGGCCCGCCATCGGGTGGAGGACCGGGGCGAGCGGGTGGAGATTGTCATCGGATGATCAAGGAATTCGCCAAACATCTCTTCCCCCGGGTGGTCCTGCGGGAGAACCTGCGGTTCAGCTACACATTCTGTCTGGGCGGACTCGCCTTTACGGCATTCTTCGCCCTGATCGTGTCCGGGGTACTGCTGCTGTTCTACTACCAGCCGACCCCCGACCGGGCCTTTGATTCGATTCTGTTCCTGGAGTCGACGGTTGTGGGGGGAAAGTACCTGCGGGCGCTTCACCGGCTTGCCTCCCACGGGTTCCTTTGTCTGATGTTCCTCCACATCCTGCGGGTCGTGCTCACCGGTGCCTTCCGGCCGCCCCGCGAACTGACCTGGGTGGTGGGGGTGGGACTCCTGGGACTGTCGGTGTTCGAGGCATACACCGGCTATCTGCTCCCCATGGACCAACTGGCCTTCTGGGCCACCCGTACCGGCATGGAGTTGCTGGCCACCTTTCCGGGCGGCGGCTGGCTCCGGGCCGTCCTTGTTCCCGACGGGGTGGGAGAGTCTCTATCGCTCCTGCGCTTCTACGCCCTGCACGTGGTCATCGTTCCGTTGGGCATCATGGGGCTGTCGTTTCTCCATTTCTACCGGGTACGCAAGACCAAGGGGCTGCTTCCCTATCTGTGAGAGGAGCGGATGCCGTGAGAGAACCTATGCATTGCGGTGAACCGGAGCGGGACCTGCGCCGCGGGCCCCGGGGTGGCGGGGAATACGTCCGGAGTTCTCCCTACTTTTTCCGTCCGGTCAAACGGGCCTTTGCCGCCGGACTGCTCCTGCTGGCGCTCCTCGCCCTGGTTGTCCCCGCGCCGCTCCTGGCCCCCGCCAACCCGGCCGCCCCGCCAAACCCGGCCAAATCGGCCTGGTTTCTCCTCTGGACCCAGGAGGTCGTGAGCCACGGCAACGGCTTCGCCTGGGGCATTGTGGCCCTCTCTCTCTGGTTCCTGCTCATGCCGTGGCTTGGCAGGCACCGGCCCGAGCGGGCCGTCTGGTTCGGTGAGGGTAACCGCGCCTCCTCGTGGCTCACGCTGGGAGCCTTTGCCGTCATTGTAGCCCTGACTGTGCTCGCCATGGTCTTCCGGGGGGAGAATTGGTCGCTCGTCTGGCCCTTCTGATCCTGATCGCCGCTCTTCTGTCCGCCTGCGTCGGACCGCCGCCGGGCGAGGGATGCCGCTCCTGCCACCGCCCCCACCATGCGGAAAAGGGCACCTGCGTCTCCTGTCACCGGGGTAACGGCAGAAGCACGCGTCTGGCCATCGCCCACTATCGGCTCGTGCCGGCGGAACTGTCTCATTTTACGATTCCCGGCAGCGTCCGGGTGAAGGAGGGAAAGCGCTTGGCAGAGCGGTTCGGCTGCCGCCGCTGCCATCGCCTGGGAGGAACGGGGACGCGCTTGGCCGCCGACCTGGACCGTCTGGTCGGCGATGACCCGGTGAGACTCTTCGTGGCAATCCGGCAGCCGGTTCTCTTCATGCCCGACTTCCGGTTCGACGATCGCCGGGCCTCCGATGTGGTGAATGCCATCATGGCCTTTGCCGGGGCCGCTCCCGCACAAGGGACCGCTGCCGTCCCTCTTGTCGTCCACTTCGAGGCCGTCCGCGCGAAGGAAGACAACCTGTTCGTCACCAAGTGCGGCGGCTGCCACCGGCTCCTTACCGCCGGCGAGGGAGGGCTGGGTGCCGGCACCGTCGCGCCGAACCTTTCCGGGCTCTTCTCCCCGTTTTACCCTACCCCCTTCAAGCCGGGCGAGCCCTGGACCCCCGAACGTCTCGGCCGCTGGCTCGACAATCCCCGCAGCGTCCGTCCCGGCGCCCTCATGTCACCGGTACCCCTCAACAAGGAAGAGAAGGCAAAGCTGGTTCTTTTCTTTCGCGTCAATCTCGAAAACTGAAGCATTACGGCTGAACGCAAAAGGGCCGCCATGCATCGTGCACGGCGGCCCGCCACTGCGAAACGTCTGCTTGCAGACTACTTGACGTACTTCGCGATTTCCTTGTCCATTTTCTCGATATGCCGCGATAGCCACTCGATCATCACATGGTTGGTGGTGATCACCAGAGAGAGCCCCGCTCCTTCGTCCCGGAACTGGCGCTTGAGCTCTTCCAGCCGGCGGGTGAACCCCTGGTGCTGCTGCTTGTGCTCCAGATAGTCGGGGTAGCCGTGCTGGCGCATGATCCGCTCTTCCGCGGCGAAGTGCTTCACCACGTAGTCGTCCAGGAAGTTGAAGAGCCGCAGGACCTCTTCGCCTCCTTTTCCTTGATTGCAGGCGGTCAACAGTTCACCGAACCTCCGGAACAGTTCCTTGTGCTGATCGTCGACTTCGACGACACCCGTCAGCAGATCATCTCTCCAGCCGATTGCCATGGCGATACCCTCGTGGTGGACGTTGTTACTTGTAGCATATCGGCAGCGTGCAGAGACTCTTTAGCACTCTTTTTTAAACACGTTCGCTTTTGATGCGCGGCACCGGGAACCTTCGCCCCACCAGGGTCCGGTGCCGGGTGCGCAGCTCCAGCATGTTTCCCTCAAGAAAGGCAAGCAGTTCAGTATCGCCATGGTCAGCCAGATAGATGTCAACCAGTTCTCCCATGCGGGTGTTGTAGCGGCGGGTCGAGCTGCCGTGGGCATAGTTACGGCCCGGAAAACGGCGGATGTCGCCGTCAAAGGCGGGGGAGATATGATACAGCTCGTGGAAGACCGTAATGAGTTTCTCGCGGAGGGAGAGATCAAGGAAGCGGGGGACCAGGAAGTAGATGACGTACAGAATCTCCACCTGGCGGTGAACAACCGTCGGCATGGTGCTGACCCAGGTATGGCGCCCCCGCCGCCGCTCCACCGACCGGGCTCCGCCGGGAAAACGGAGGGGGTGGATGCGGGCGTAGGTGCCGCGCACGCCGGTCCCCCGCGTAGAGGAAATGCAGACCAGGAGCCGGGTCGGATCGATATGCGCCAGCTCGGGAACACGGTCCGTCACGTGGGCGATGAGCCGCTCCAGTTCCCGGGTGACGTTCAGCACCCCCATGGTGCGGCTACTTGAACTTGTGGCAGAAAAGGCAGCGCATGGGGCCGTCCGCCGGTTTCACGGGGTGGTTCTTTGGGAACGGGATGCCGCCGGGCTTTTCGTGGTGGCATTCCACGCACTGGCGGTCCAGATCCAGCTTGCCCGCTCCTTGGGCGAATGCGTCGTAGAATCGCTTGTGATTGGTGTCGAGGGGAACCTTTTTTGTCCTTACTTCACCGGAGATGGCCCAGAATACTCCGACCACAACCACGATGAGAACAATAAAAAACCAGTCCTTTTTTGCAAGTTTCACAGGAAAACCTCCGGCCTTCTGGGATAGTTGTTCACGCATTCATGGGGGGGGAGCGCAAGCGGCCTCCCGCGGTAACCCGCTTGCGGCGCGACCGCGCTCCCTACATGCTGGCGCAGCCGATGGCGCCGTTGTGCTGCGGGTGCTCCGGCACGACCAGGGTACGCCCGGTAGCCTCCTCGAGGAGGCGGACCAGTGCCCGATTGTGGGCTACCCCGCCGGTGAGCACCACCGTCTCGGACGGAAAGCGCCTGAGCATGGGGAGCACCCGCTTTACCAGGGTCTGGTTGACTCCGGCGCAGAGCCGCTCCACGGGATATCCTCGCAGGATCTGGCCGATGAGTTCCGATTCGCCGAAGATGCCGCAGGTGGCATCGAGGGGCACAGGATCGTGCCAGTGGGACGAGAGTTCGGCGAGGGATACCTCCAGGATTGCCGCCATATTTTCCAGATAGCGGCCGCTGGAGGCGGCGCACTTGTCGTTCATCACGAAGTCGGTGAGCTTGCCGGCCTTCACGAGGGCCACCTTGGTGTCCTGCCCTCCCATGTCCAGGAGGGTGAAGTCGGCGAGTCCTGTCTGGGCAAGAGCTCCTGCCACGTGGGCCCGTATTTCCGACACCACCCGTGCGCCCCGCAGCGACAGGGTATTGCGGCCGTACCCCGTGACCACCACCGTTGCCCCCTCCAGCTCTTCGGCCGAGAAGAGACCGCTGGCGGCCAGGTCCAGGACCAGCTCTTCCCCTTCGAGTCGGCCGTAGCGCTTGTAGAAGGGGACCGTGTCGTGGTCCGCCAGGCGAATCACGTGCCCCTCCTGCACCAGGGCGAATTTCGCCTTTCTGCTGCCGAGATCGATCCCCAGATTCATGCCAGCATCTCCAGGAACCCTTCGATCCGGATTCTGGTTCGTGCATCCAGGGGGCCGGGTTTGTCACCTTCCAGGGTCAGCACCGGCAGGGGGAGCTTCTGGCGAACGATCATATCTTCGATCTGCCGGAAACAGAAGGACTGGACGTAGTGGATCACCGCGTCGACCTTGCGCCGCTCCAGCTCCATCAGGATGTCCGAGAGGCGGTGGAAGATGTCGTAGGGATAGGTATAGGCCCGGTACTGCTCAACCAGGTCCGGCGTGTCGAAGGGCATGGCGAACTGGCGCTGGGTTTCGTTGAAGACCACCCGGGCGTCGAGCGTTTCCACAAAAGGGTAGAGGTCGGTCATGATGGGGGGGACGCCGATGTAGGCGAGCCGTAGCCGCTGCCGGAAGGGCTCCCGCTGCCGCGCTTTTTCCAGGAAGGCGTCGACTTCCGCCTCGAACCGGTCCGGGTCGCTGTTCATGTCGCTCGTGCAGACCTGGAAGTAGTGGTTTTCCTGGCCGCTTACCCGGTTTTCATCCCAGGTGAGGCGGTCAATCTCCTTGACTTTGCGCCGAATTCGCCCCAGTCGCTCCCGCGAGAGCTTCACCGCGTCCCAGCCGACCCCGAACCGGCGCATGAGTTTTTCGATTTCGAAGCGCAGCCCTGCCGGGTCCCGGTCGTGGGGGTAGGCAAAGGGGATCGTCTCCACCCCCTTCAGCGACAGCACCTCCATGAGTGCCCTGGTGTTGCTGCAATCCCCCTCGGTCACGGCGATCAACTCGTGGATGCCGCACTCGACCACCGCCGCATAGATCCCCTTGATCCAGCCGCAGATGCTGCGGGGGAAGCCGTCCACCTCGGCCTCCTCGATCATCCGGGTGGCGTGGGGGCTGGTGATGAAGACATTGTTCAGGTCAACGGGAGTCATGCCCGCCGCCAGGACAATCTCCAGCGGGATGGTGGTTGTGAATCCGACACGGTGCACTGGGATGTTACTCCGATTTGATGAAGATGAAATAGATGAGAAATGCGCCAATCACGAGGCCGCCGAAGGCAAAGGGAAGGGTGGAGCCGAGAGTCAGCTCGTTTCCCTCTCCCGTCGGCAGGGTGAGCCGGATGAGAAGCGTAATGGAGATGATGGCGAAAACCGTCGACAGGACGAATTTCGATCTCTTGAACACCCCGTAAAAGATGACGATGGCCAGGATGCTGATGATCCACGGATTTTCCATGGCGCTTTTGAGCGTCAGGCTCTTTATGTACGCGATGATGTTTCCCGTCTCGAAGGGGCTGAGGGTCTCACGGGTCTTATCGAGCAGTTCCTGTTTTTCCATGGGAGCTCCAGGCGGCTATCGGTCTTTCACCTTGAAATGAAGCGGGGTTACACCATTGGGTGTCCGGGCAAATGGCTTGACAAGGTAATATGGCTTCCCTAGTATATACATTTTTAAGCGACGCAACAACTGAAAGCGCCGACCGTTTTCCCGGCAGGGATGCCCGTTGCCCACGGGCCGGCGATATCGGCGAGCGTCCGCGTGCGGAGAAGAATCGTGCCCTGGAAAGCCATAGGTATTTTCGACTCGGGGGTCGGAGGACTGACCGTCCTCAAGGAGATCATCAAGGTCCTCCCCCAGGAGGATACCATCTATTTGGGCGATACCGCCCGGGTCCCCTACGGGACCAAATCCCCTGAAACCGTCACCCGCTATAGCCTCGAAATCGCATCGTTCCTGGTGAAGCGCGACATCAAGCTCCTGGTGGTGGCCTGCAACACCGCTTCGGCCGCTTCCCTCGAAGCCCTCACCGAGCGGCTTCCCATCCCGGTAGTCGGCGTCATCGAGCCGGGTGCCCGCCGGGCCGTGGCCACCACGCGAACCGGCAAGGTCGGGGTTATCGGCACCGAGGGGACTATCCGGAGCAGTGCTTACGCCAAGGCCATCAAGCGACTTAATCCCGAGGTTGAGGTGATCACCCGTGCCTGTCCGCTCTTCGTTCCCCTGGCCGAAGAGGGGTGGACCGACAACGAGGTGGCGCGCCTGACGGCCCGCACCTACCTGGCCGGTCTGCGGGAGCAGGGGGTCGACACCATCGTACTCGGCTGTACCCACTACCCCCTCCTCAAGAGGGTCATCGGTGAAACCGTTGGTGAAGACGTCAGGCTCGTGGATTCGGCCGAAGAGACGGCGCGCACCGTGGCCGACATCCTGAGAGGGCGTGACCTGCTCCGGCCGGACGGTGAGCAGGGCAATCACCACTTCTTCGTCACTGATGTGCCTGCCGGCTTCATTCGGGTCGGCAACCGCTTCATCGGCGGCAGGCTCGGTGATGTCTACCAGGTGAGTCTCGATGCGGAAAAGGAGCGGCCATGAAGCGTTCCACCCCCCGTCGCCGGAGCCTTGTTCTGCTGGCGGCTTTCACCGCAGCGGCGCTGGTCATCGGTCTTCTCATGTTCGACAAATATCGTCAGCGTCACGAGCTTCCCACGGTTCAGCCCGTGCCTGGGGCTACCGGAAGTTTCAGGGTGACCCTGTTCTTTGCCGCCCCTGAGGGCGACGGGCTTGCCCGGGAAGGGCGCGAAGTCCCCGCCTGTGATCAGCTTGCCGATTGTGTCGATGCGGTCCTGGACGAGTTGATCAATGGTCCGTTGGGAGCGCTTCAGCCCACGGTTCCCCCCACGACAACCGTGCGTCACGTGCGAATCGAGGGACATACGGCGGTGATCGACTTCGGGCGTGAGTTGGCCGATGGTCTCCCCGGCGGCAGTTCCTCCGAGATGACAGCGGTCTATTCGGTGGTGAATACCGTCTGCTTCAATTTCCCCCAGCTCAAACAGGTCAGGTTCCTTCTGGACGGCGCCGAGGCCGAATCACTCACGGGACACCTGGACCTGCGCCAGCCGATAGAGCCCGATTACTCCAAAGAGCGTCCCGCCGAGCCGGAGCCCCGTCAGCCCCAGTGAGCGGGTGAGGGCAACGTCCGGTCGCCGGGCACTGGGGCTGCCCCGGGCGGCCGATCGAATCGATCCGTAACTATTGCCAAAGGTTGGTGAACCATGAAACAACCCTTTCTTCAGGCTATTGCCGAGCGGGTCCTCGTCCTTGACGGCGCCATGGGGACCATGCTCCAGGAGCGGGGGCTCAGACCCGGCCAGTCCCCCGAGGAACTCAACCTGACCCTGCCCGAGGTGGTTGCCGGCGTCCACCGGGAATACCTGGATGCCGGCGCCGATATCATCGTTACAAATACATTTGGCGGCAGCCGTGCCAAGCTGGAGCACTATGGCCTTCAGGACCGGGTCGCCGAGATCAATGCCCGGGCCGTGGCCATCGCGCGGGAGGTCTGCGGCGACCGGGCCTACGTGGCCGCATCAATCGGCCCCACGGGGCAGTTCGTGGAGCCGGTGGGAGATGTGTCGTTCGACGAGATGGCCGCCATCTTCCGCGAGCAGGCACAGGCGCTCATCAACGCCGGGGCGGACCTGATCACCCTGGAGACCTTTCTCGACATCAAGGAAATCCGTGCTGCGGTCATCGCCATTCGCGAGATTTCGCCGGAAACCCCCGTCATTGCCCAGCTTACCTTTGACAACGAGGGGCGGACCGTCCTCGGCACCTCGCCCGAGGCCGCCGCGGTGACCCTGGAGGCGGCCGGTGCCGACATCGTCGGCTCCAACTGCGGCCTGGGTCCCGACGGCATCTGCGATGTCATGGCGGCCATGCGACGGGTTACGCGGCTTCCTCTCATTTCCCAGGCCAACGCGGGGCTGCCGACGCTTGTGGACGGCGCCACCGTCTTCCCCGGCACTCCCGACGACATGACGGCGTTCCATGACCGGTTGCTGGATCTGAACGTCCGGGTCATCGGCGGCTGCTGCGGCACCACGCCCGCCCACATCCGCGCCATCAGGGAGGCCCTGGCCCTGCGGGATCAGTCCCTGCGCGCCTGTGGCCCGGCCGAGGGAGTTACCTTCCTCTCCAGTCGCACCACCGTGGTGGCCATTGGCGCAGGGCTTCCTGCCGCCATCATCGGCGAACGGATCAACCCCACGGGCAAGAAGGGATTTGCCCAGGAACTGCAGGATGGAAAGGTCTCCTACATCCGGCGGGAGGCCCTGGAGCAGACCGCCCGCGGCGCCGTCCTTCTGGACGTTAACGTGGGTACGCCGGGAATCGACGAACCGGCCGCCATGGAACGGGCCGTCGTTACCGTTGCCACTGCAGTTGGCGCGCCGCTGGTCCTTGATTCGTCCGATCCCGCCGCCCTGGAGCGGGGGCTTAAGGCCGCCGACGGCAAGGTGCTCCTTAATTCCGTGAACGGCGAAGCAAAGAGCATGGAGCGCGTTCTGCCCCTGGCACGGAAGTACGGGGCGGCCGTGATCGGACTTGCACTGGACGAGACGGGGATCCCAGAGACCGCCGAGGGGCGTCTGGCCGTGGCGGAGCGGATCGTCAAGGCGGCCGGCAAGGCGGGTATCCGGCGGCCGGACGTGGTGATCGATTGCCTCACCCTTACCGTGAGCGCCGAGCAGAAGCGGGCCATGGAAACCTTGAGAGCGGTGCGGCTCGTCAAGGAGCGGCTCGGCTGCCCCACGGTCCTCGGGGTCAGCAACATCTCCTTCGGCCTTCCCCGCCGGCCGCTCATCTCTTCGGCATTCTTCGCCATGGCCCTGGCTGCCGGGCTCGATGCCGCCATCGTGAACCCGAAGGAAGAGGAGATGATGGCTGCCTGGCATTCGTCAATGGTGCTTCTGAACCGGGATCCGAACGCCGCCGCCTACATCGCCGCCTATGCCGGCGTTGCTCCTCCCGCGGCCGAGCCGGCAGCGACGGGCGAGCTTCCCGATATCCGGCAGCGGCTCGCGCGGGCCGTAATAACCGGCGACGGAGAGGGAATCGTCTCCCTGGTGGAGGAAGCCCTTTCCCATGGGCTTGAGCCGCTCCAGGTGAGCAACGAGGGACTCCTGCCGGGACTGGAGGAGGTGGGGCGCCGCTTCGAGAAAAACCAGGTGTTCCTCCCCCAGGTCATGCAGTCGGCCGAGGCCATGCAGGCCGCGTTCGCGCGGCTCAAGCAGGAGATGACAGGAGAGGCGGAATCGAAGGGGACCATCCTCATGGCCACGGTGGAAGGGGATATCCACGATATCGGCAAGAACATCGTCTGCACTCTGCTGGAAAACCACGGGTTCCGGGTCATCGATCTGGGCAAGAACGTGCCGGCGGACCGGATCGTGGCGGAAGCCGAGCGCAACGGGGCCGATGCGGTGGGGCTCTCGGCCCTCATGACCACAACCATGACCGAGATGGAAAACGTGCTCGCCCGCCTCAGGGCTGCCGGCATCCGGACTTTCACCATGGTGGGGGGAGCGGTGGTGACCCAGGAGTATGCCGACCGGATCGGCGCAGACCTTTATGCCCGGGATGCCATGGACGCGGTGGCGCGTATAAAGGCGCTCCTCGGGGTGGATTAGTCATTGCGTTACGCGGAGTTGCGTGCTAGTTTAACCTGTTGCGTCTCTTGATGGATGGACAGCCATGAACGTCGGATTCAACCACAACGTCATGTACCGGGGCGAGATCTTCCATGTTCAGACGGAAGACAGCGGCATTGCCAATCCCCACATCATAACCCTCCTCTATCGGGGGGGGACCATCATCTGTTCCCGCAAGA
Source organism: Geobacter sulfurreducens PCA (assembly GCF_000007985.2). Taxonomy (NCBI): domain Bacteria; kingdom Pseudomonadati; phylum Thermodesulfobacteriota; class Desulfuromonadia; order Geobacterales; family Geobacteraceae; genus Geobacter; species Geobacter sulfurreducens. The sequence goes on along the minus strand of NC_002939.5, from coordinate 3,219,733 downwards.
CGAGCTACGCCGATATCATCAAGATGGATAACCTGGATCAGGTGGTTCAGGAGCTCATGAAGGAACAACACAAGGACATGCTCCGCCGGCTCAAGAACGGCGAGTTTGACGACCGGGCCTTCCCCTCCCGGCAGCCGGCGCCGGCTGCCAAGCCTGCCGCTGCGCCGGAACAAGCGCCCGCAGTCGCCTCCACGCAGGTTGCGCCGGCCCCGCCGGCTGCCGCCCCGTCATCCCCACCACCGAAACCTCCCGCCAAACCACAGGAAAAACCGTCCAGCCTCGATGAGGTTATCCTCGATTTTCTCTTGGCAGACGATAAAGACTGAGACGAAATACACCCAACATCACCCACGGAAAGGACCATTGTGGACAGCGAAAAGATCAAGCAACTCGAAGAGACGGCCCGGCGGCTCAGGGTCGACATTGTCAAGACACTCCATTCGTCCCAGTCGGGGCATACCGGTGGTTCCCTGTCTGCCATCGATATGGTGACCGCCCTCTACTTCCACGAAATGAAGCATGATCCGACCAATCCGGCCTGGTCCGAACGGGACCGGTTCGTCCTCTGCAAGGGACATGCGGCGCCGGCTCTTTACGTGGCCCTTGCCGCGACGGGGTATTTCCCGAAAGAAGATCTGATGATGCTGCGGCGTCTCGGCAGCCACCTGCAGGGACATCCGGACAGCAAGCAGACCCCCGGTGTCGAGGTCTGCACCGGATCGCTGGGGCAGGGGCTTTCCATGGCCAACGGCATGGCCCTCGGCCTGCGTCTTGACGGCAGTGCGAGCCGGGTCTACGCCCTGTTGGGCGACGGCGAACTCCAGGAGGGACAGGTCTGGGAAGCGGCCATGGCCGCCGGTCACTTCAAGCTCGACAACCTCTGTGCCCTCATTGATGTGAACCGCCTCCAGATCGACGGCGAGGTTGAAAAGGTCATGAACGTGGAGCCGGTCACCGACAAGTTCCGCGCCTTCGGCTGGAACGTCATCGATATCGACGGTCACGACATGGCCGCCATCGTCGGCGCGCTGGCCCAGGCCGCGGAGGTCAACGGCCGGCCGACCGCCATCGTTGCCCGCACCGTCAAGGGGAAAGGTGTTTCCTTCTTCGAGAACAAGGCGTCCTACCACGGCGTCGCTCCCAGTGACGAGGAGCTTCCCAAGGCACTGGAGTGTCTCGGGGAGCAGTGCTACCTGTAACGTGCCGCGCGCCACATCACTGATCAGAAAGGACATTGACATATGAGCACCATGATCGCCACCCGCGACGCCTACGGCCAGACCCTCGCCGAACTTGGAGAGGAGAACGGCAGTGTCGTCGTCCTCGACGCCGACCTGTCCGGCTCCACCAAGACGTCGGTCTTTGCCAAGAAATTCCCGGACCGTTTCTTCAATATGGGGATCGCCGAGGCCAATATGGTCGGCACGGCCGCGGGCCTTGCCGCGGCAGGTAAAATCCCCTTTGTATCAACGTTCGCTATCTTTGCCGTGGGACGGGCCTGGGAGCAGGTTCGCCAGTCGCTGGCCTATCCCAAGGCCAACGTCAAGGTGGTGGCCACCCACGGCGGCATCACCGTTGGCGAGGACGGTGGCTCCCACCAGTCGGTGGAGGATATTGCCATCATGCGGGCGGTGCCGAACATGACGGTTATCGTCCCGGCCGATGGCCCGGAAACGGCCAGGGCGATCCGTGCCGCCGCCGCCCATCGCGGCCCGGTATACGTACGCCTGGGCCGCAACAAGGTCCCCACCGTCACCTCGACCGATACTCCCTTCGAGATCGGTAAAGGGGTCCAGCTTGCGGACGGTACGGACCTGACCTTCGTAACCACCGGCCTCATGACCGCTCAGGCTTTGGCCGCCGCGGAACTCCTGTCTCAGGAGGGTATCTCGGCGCGGGTGATCCATATGGCCACCATCAAGCCTCTGGACGGCGAGATTCTGCAGCGCGCCGCTCAAGAAACCGGTGCCATCGTTACCGCCGAAGAGCATTCCATAGTGGGCGGGCTTGGTGGGGCCGCTGCCGAATTCCTTGCGGAGAACTGTCCGGTGCCCCTCAAGCGGGTCGGAATTAATGACCGCTTCGGCCTGTCCGGCAAAGCCGAGGAACTGCTGAAATATTTCGGACTCATGCCGGCCGATCTGGCCGAGGCGGGGCGCGAGGTGCTCACGCGCAAGCGGCCCTGAGGAACGAGGGTGAGGAGAATCCTTGCATCCTCCGGCGGCTTCACCTTTGTCGGCGCCCTGATGATCGTGATTGTCATGGGAATCATGCTGGGGATCGTGGGGCAGAGCTGGCAGATGGTGATGAAGCGGGAGCGGGAGGAAGAGCTCCTGTTCAGGGGGAACCAGTACCGGATCGCCCTGGAGCAGTGGCACACTCCGACCAGATCGGGCGGAGGAGCCCCCAGGCCGCTCAATGACCTGAAGGATCTCCTCAAGGATCCCCAGAGCGCCGCGCGGCAGAAGTATCTGCGACGGCTCTACAAGGACCCGATCACCGGCAAGGATTTCGCGACCATCGTCCAGCCGGGCAAGGGGATCGTCGGCGTCATGAGCACCAGTGAGCAGGAGCCGCTCAAAAAGACGAACTTCCCCGATGAGCTGGCCACCTTCGAGAACCAGGACCAGTACAAGAAGTGGGTGTTCACCATCGTTGCCCCGGCCGGACAGCAGAATCAGGGGGCGCGGACGCAGGCAACCACATCGTCTCAGCAGTTGATTCAGTAGACGCGCTTCGGCTCCGGCCACGCTGATGTTTTTCTCGCTACTTACATTACCCGGCGGCTGTTCTTCGTGAACAGCCGGCCCATGGGGGCAGGTTGGTATTCAGAAGCCTCACAACACGTGTGATAATCATCCTGGTCGGCCTGCTTTCCGTGGGGATCGGTACCTTTACCTATCTTAACTTCAAGCGGGAGAAGCGCCAGCTGATCGCGGCGGCCCGCGAGAATACACTCCTGCTCCTCAATACCATTGAGCGGAGCATCTATCGTTCCATGAGCATCGGCGATACCCAGGACGTCCAGCGCATGCTGGAGATGGTCGGCAAGAGCCACTCTAAGCTCCTGGGGGTGCGGATATTCCATCCCCAGGGGGTTGTCCTCAAGTCGTCGCTCCCCTCTGAGATGGGCGGAACGGTGCCGGACGGAGACTACCAGCTCTTTGCCAACAATCTGCGGGAAGGGATCTTCGCCAGCGGCAGCCACGGTGAAGTCTTCGGCATGATCAAGCCGATCTACAACGAGGAGCAGTGCCACATCTGCCACGGTCGCAAGCGGCGGGTCATCGGAGTGCTCAACGTCAACTACTCCCTGGCGGATACCAATCGGCGCATCAACGAGGCGACCCGTCTCTTCCTCTTCTCCACCGGCGCCATCATCCTTTTTAGCGCGGCTGCTGTTTCTCTCGTCATGGTGCGTTTCGTGAGGCAGCCGCTCAATCGTATCGTGGAGAGCATGGCCCGGGTGGAGCAGGGCGATCTGAAGGTCAGGATGGTCAACGGCGGCCGGGATGAGATCGGTCGGCTCATAACCAGTTTTGACTCCATGGTCGACAAGCTCGACAAGGCCAAGCAAGAGCTGGAGCAGTATCACTTCCAGCAGATGGAGCGGGCCGACCGGCTTGCGTCCGTGGGAGAAATGGCCGCTGGTATCGCCCATGAGATCAAGAACCCGCTGGCCGGGATATCCGCAGCAATGACCATCATCCGCCAGGATTTCCAGGAGGAGGATCCCCGCCGGGAAATCATCGGCGAGGTAATCGAGCAGGTCAACCGTCTGGACAAGACGGTCAACGATCTTCTCTTCTTCGGCAAGCCGACCCATCCGGAGCCCGCTCCCACCGATCTGAACGATGTCTTGCGCAAGACCCTGCTCTTTGCCCTTCAGCACAAAGGCGGGAAGAACATCGAGAAACGGTTGGAGTTGCAGGAGCCGCTCCCCCTCGTTTTCGTGGACCCCAAGCAGGTGCAGCAGGTGGTGCTCAACCTGATCCTGAACGCCATCCAGGCCATGCAGGAGACCGGTGGCACCCTCACCGTTGCCAGCCGTATCGCGGAGCGCGAGGGAGGTTTGTGGGTCCGCGTGGAGGTGGCCGATACGGGGCCGGGTATTCCCGAGCCGATCATCAGCAAAATCTTCACTCCGTTTTTCACCACCAAGGCCCAGGGGACGGGGCTTGGCCTGGCCATTTGCCAGAAGCTCATCACGCAGCACGGCGGAACCCTCCATGTCTCGAGTGTGCTTAACCAGGGCACGGTTTTTTCCATCGACCTCCCCATGACCGAACTGGAGGCCGACGGTGCCGTATGAGGAATGGCCGGCGCGGGAAGAGCGCTGTGTGCATCAAAGGATTTCCCTATCTGCTGCCGGTAATGCTATAGTGGGTTCATTATACGATTCAATGCGTTAAAGGAGCTGCCGTGAGAAAGACAAAGATACTGGTGGTGGATGACGAACATCTCATCCGTTGGTCCCTCGAGCAGAACCTGAAGAAGCAGGGGTATGACGTGGTTTCCGCCGGTAACGGCGAGGATGCCCTGCGGATCGTCCGCGAGGAGCAGCCCGACTTGGTGCTGCTCGATATCCAGCTGCCGGGAATAAGCGGCCTGGAGGCTCTGGAAAAGATCAAAGAATACGATGAGGAAATCCTCGTCATCATGGTGACCGCTCACGGCGCCCTGGAAACAGCGGTTCATGCCATGAGGCTCGGCGCCTACGATTACATCAACAAGCCGTTCAATCTGGACGAAATGTCCATCGTCATCCGCAAGGCCCTGGAAACCTCCGATCTGCGTCGGGAGGTCCAGCGGCTCCGCAGCGAACAGTCGCGCAAGTTCGGCCCCCCAGACATCATCGGTGCCAGCCGGCACATGAAAAACGTCCTGGAAATGATGGAAAAGGTTGCCAAGAGTGATGCCTCCACGGTCCTGATCCAGGGGGAATCCGGCACCGGCAAGGAACTGGTGGCCAAGTGGATCCATTACCAGTCTGCCCGCGCGGAAAAGCCGTTTGTGGCCATCAACTGCGCGGCAGTACCTGCCACGCTTCTGGAAAGCGAGCTTTTCGGCCATGAGAAAGGCGCCTTTACTGACGCCAAGGTGATGAAAAAAGGGCTCTTCGAGTTGGCCGACGGGGGTACCGTTTTCCTCGACGAAATCGGCGACATGGAGATGGGAATGCAGGCGAAGCTCCTGCGCTTCCTGGAGGAAAGGACCTTCCGCCGGATCGGCGGCACCAAAGCCTTTGCCGTTGATGTCCGGATCATCTCCGCCACCAACCGCGACCTGCTGAAGGCCATTGAGGAGAAGAATTTCCGCAACGATCTCTACTACCGGCTCCAGGTGATTCCCATTTACCTGCCCCCGCTCCGGGAGCGCAAGGAAGACATCCTGCAACTGGTCAACCACTTCATCGAGGTGTTCAACCGCGAATTCAACAAGCACGTGACCGGCATCTCGAAGATGGCCGAGAAGCTGCTCCTGGAATACCACTGGCCCGGCAATATCCGTGAGCTCAAGAACGTGATCGAGCGGGCCATCATCCTCGGCAACGAAGATACGCTGCTGCTGGAGCACCTGCCCCTGGAGATCGTTGCCAAGGCATCGAACCAGACCACGGGCTTGGCGACCTTCAAGCTGCCGCCTGACGGGGTCGATATTGAAGAGGTTGAAAAGGAGCTGATCCGCCAGTCCCTGGAGATGAGTGAGTGGAACCAGTCCAAGGCTGCCAAGAAGCTGAACCTGGGAATCGATGCGTTCCGTTACCGGATGAAGAAGTTCGGCTTCCTTAAATAACCCGCCTCACCACTCGGTGGTTCTACGTCAAATAACGGCCCCCTGTCCCCTTTCGGGAATGCGCAGGGGGCCGTTTCCATTGGCCTGTCTGCCGCTTCTTGTGTCGCCGTGTCGATAATTTGTCAGTCTGAAGGCGTTTGCCAGTGGGCTTTTTTCGCTAGTGCCAATCCTGTCAAGGCCGCGGGCGGTATGAGAAGGGGAGTGGCAACGGGCTGTTGTCCCGCGTGAGCGGCGACTGTGTCAATAGGCCGTTTTGCAGTGTCTTTGGCACCATAATTGCTGTTCCTTAATGTAGGAGAACTATAATTTTGCCGTGCAATGGGGAGCCGCACGGTTCTCCCAATAACTCCGGAGGCATTGCCATGGTGCACAGGTCACCAGGACGATCGCTGTTTACTGCCTTCTCGCTGGCGTTAATTGTTATTTCGCTGGTTTCGAGCGCTTTTGCCATACCCGCTCCCGGGGTGGCAACACACGCTCCCATTACGGAGGGGATTCGCTCTCCACTTAGAATTGCGGGAGATGCCGCGGGCAACTTCTATGTCACCGATGCGCTTTCCGGTGGTGTGCTGAAGTATGACAATTCTGGTTATTTAACGGATGTCATCAGGACGGTCAAGTCTGCACAAGGCGTGGCTGTCGCCTCGGACGGCAGTCTGATAGTCAGTCAGGGTAATGGCGTGGTCATCGTCGACGGTGCCGGTTCCGTGACGGGACAGCTCGGCATCGGCGCCGGCCAGTTCAAAATGGCCAACGGTATCGCCGTCGATGATACCGGCTACATCTACGTGGTTGACAGCCTCGACAACTGCGTACAGGTATTCAATCCGGCCGGCGGTTTCGTGCGGCGGTTCGGCACGTTCGGTGCTGCTGCGGGCCAGTTTTCCACCCCCACGGGCATTGCCTTCGAGAAGCGAGCCCGCCACCTGGCGGTTGTTGACACGAGAAACGGGCGTATCCAGTTTTTCGATACGAACGGCACCTTTGTGAGGAGCATCGGCGCATTCGGTTCCGGTCCCCTGAAATTTACCGCCCCCCAAGGGGTTGCTTTCGAGTATTCCAACGATCCGACACCGGTTCTCAAACGGATGTATGTGGTGGACACCTTCCAGGGCCAGGTCCAGGTGGTGGAGCCGGCCGCGGTGCCGGTGTTTCTGGCCTATATCGGGGGATACGGTACCACCAACGGCAAGCTGATGGTCCCCTCGGATCTTCGCTTTGATCAGGCCAACGGCCGTCTGCTGGTTGTGAACGGCTACGGTAATCTGACTGTCTACGGCATTGACGGCGGTGGTCTGACAACCGACACCATCCCCCCCGCCCTTGACATCGATCCGCTGGTGAGCCCCTTCTACGCGCCGTCGCTCGAACTCCACGGCACCGTGGAAGCGGGGGCGTCGGTAACGGTGACGGCCGGCGGCAGGACCACGGTGGGTACGCTTTCCTTCCCGACGCCCACAACGTGGAGGGTTTCCCTGGCCGGCTTTGCCCCCGGCGAAACCGTCCTGACGGTCATTGCCCGGGATGCGGCCGGCAATACCAGCACCAAAACCGCATCGGTCACCTATCTGCAGCAGGCCCCCTATCTGACGGTCGACAGTGTTCCCGCAGCCGTGACCAATGTTTTTGCCCAGCACATCTCCGGGGCAGTCGAACCCGGTTGCGCGGTTACTGTGACCAACGCGGCCACCGGCATTACCGCCAACGCCACCGTGTTCGGCGATACCTGGAGCCATACGGTGGCACTCGCTCCCGGCGTGAACAGCGTGACAGTCAAGGCGGTGCGCCCCCTGAGCGCGGCAGCCCTGGCCGCTTTCTCCGCGATTCTCGATACCGCCGCTCCGGTCCTTACGGTCTCGGCCCTTGCCGACGGCAGCTATACCAGCGAACAGGTTCAGAACGTACGGATCGAGGCGAGCGATGCGCATCCGGGTGAGGTTGCCGTGAACGGCCGGCCGGTCACGATGACGAACGGTTCCGGCAGCACGGCGGTGACGCTCAGTCCCGGGGCCAACGTTATCACTGTTGCCGCTGCCGACCTTGCGGGCAACCTGACCGTGAATACGCGCACCATCTTCTACGATTGCGACCTCCCGGTGGTGACCTTCACGTCACCTGCTGACGGGGCCTTCGTTGCCGTCGATCATGTGACCGTCAGCGGTACCGTTGACCAGGCAGCCACCGTGACGGTTGCGGGCCATCCGGCACGGTTCGACGGCAGCGCCTGGAGTGCCGACGTGCCGCTCGTTCAGGGGCTCAATACGATCGAGGTGGTGGCGGTGGATTTTGCCGGCAATACGACCGCGGTGAAGCGGACCCTCACCTATGATGCGGGCAGTCCGGCGATCGTCATCACCTCTCCGGCCCAGGACATGGCGGTCAATCGTCAGGTCGTGGGACTGGTGGGGAGCGCGAACGACACGAGTCCCGTGACTGTAACAGCCGATGTGGACGGTGTGCCGGTTGAGGTAAGCACGGTCGAAGGGTCGTTCTCCCTGTCGGTGCATCTTGGCGAGGAAGGTGCCCACGCGGTCACCGTCCGGGCCACGGACGCCGCGGGCAACGCCGGTGTGGTGACGCGGACCCTTATCTACGACGTAACCCCTCCCGTCCTTACGCTTAATGAGGTTAACACCGTCTATCCGGCTGAACTCTCGGGAACGGTGGAGCGGGGCGCGACCGTGGCCGTAGAGGACCACAGCGGTACCGTCGGAGAGGTCGTCATCACAGAGGGCGCCTGGCACGCCGTCCTGACACTGGGAAGTTACGATCCCCATTCGCTGGCGGTGAAGGCCACCGATGCCGCGGGCAACAGCACGGTCCGGTCTCTGGTGGTGCGGGCACCTGACGGCGATGTCGACGGCGACGGCAGGATCACGGTGGCCGATGCCCTGGTGGCTCTCAGGATTTTCACCGGACAGCTGTCTCCCTCCGCATCCCATTTGGCCAGCGGGGACATCGGCCCTCTCTATCAGGGCAAGTCCCGGCCCAACGGGGTTATTGACCTGGTGGACGCGCTCCTGATCCTGAGAAAGGCACTCGGATTGCAAAGCTGGTAGTGAGCGGGCCGGATTGGTGCCGGGACGCAGCCTGAAGATGGATATATACGGAACGAGGTCGCACGGATGAAGAGTGTTGTGCAAGCGGTGATACTAGGGATGGTGATGACGGCCTGGACGGCTGTCTACGCGGGGAACAACAATATCCGCTGGACGGCACACAATATGTCCAACAATACGGATGCGGGCAGTGGGCTCACCCAGGGCCAGCGCCATTTCGTGAGCCTCGGTGTCGATCAGGTCTGCATTTTCTGCCATACGCCGCACTATTCAGAGCCGGCCAAGCCGCTCTGGAACAAGGTCATGCCGACACAGACATTTAAAATGTACACATCATCGGCAACCTTGACGAATACGGCCAAAGCGGTGACTGCGCCGGGACCCGAGTCCCTGCTCTGCCTCTCCTGCCATGACGGCAGGACCGCCATCAACGTCATCCATACCGGCAACTACGGGATTGCCGTGGGCAGCGACCAGAAAGTCGACATCGGGGGAGACTACGACGACCCCTTCGGCGCGCATCCGACCGGGGACTTCTCCCTCAACCTTCCCATGTTCGGCAGCGGGTACCGGGCTAACCTGGGGAAGACCGATGCGGACCCCTATGCGGGGAGCAACCTCATGGACGATCACCCCATCTCCTTCTCCTATGCCGCCGCCTACCAGGAAAAGGTGGATGCGGGGCTCTCGTCGCTGAGGCCCATTGAGACCCCCAAGTCCCAGGGTCTGCGGTTCTTCGGTCCCAACCGCGACCGGATGGAGTGTTCCACCTGCCACGACCCCCACGTGGCTTACGGTTACACCTATGATCGGCAGGATACCGGCGTGGGGGACAAATCCCTGACGCCCTTCCTCACCCGCAGCAATGAGGGGAGTGCCATGTGCCTCGCCTGCCATAACAAGTAATTGTACTGTCTTGTTTAGTTTATTCGGGAGCCAACCATGAACGGAATACTACAGAGGACTTTCGTCACGGCATTAGTGACGCTCTTCGTCCCGATCGCCGCGTGGGCCATCGACTATCCCCACGAACTCGGCAGCGTCAAGGGCTACAAGTGTTCCTCCTGCCATACCGTTCACAGCACCCTCGGTTCCACGGGGTACAACAACGTCTGCCTCACCTGCCACAACCCGAGCGATCCCTACGGCTCAGGCAAGCCCTTTGCCATGACCGACTTCGCCAACCCCTTCCGCACCTGGACGAGTGCCCGGCCGGCGGTGACGTACCAGACCTCCCACAACTGGATCGGCAAGGACGTGGTGCCCAAGGCGGGCGCGGTGGCTCCCACGGACGTCAGGCTCACCAAGTCGCTCCTCATCGGAACCGTGTCCTGCGCCCGCTGCCACAACATCCACGACCTCTATTCATCGGCCTACAACTCGAAACCGTTCCTCCGGGTGCGCAACGACGAGGACCAGCTCTGCCTCGACTGCCACCGGCCCCGCAAGACCGTTGACCACACCAGGGGATCCCACCCCGTCACGGTGAACTACTCGACCAAGGCCGCGGCCCGGCCCGACGAATTCTACAGCCCGCCGCGCAACAGCAACCCGGCCAACCCCACATCGGCCATGAGGATGTCGCGCAGCGGCGCGGTCGTCTGCACCACCTGTCACGGGGTGCACTACACCGACTCCAACAGCCGCACCTTCGACAATGCATCAAGCGCCCGGATGGGGCTCCTTTCCACGTCCCGGGGCATGCTGCTGCGCACGGACCTGAAGGGAAGGACCGTCAGCGATCCCAACATCTGCACCAACTGCCACAAGTCGGCCGACGACCCGGCAAACACCACTGCCCGCGTCAAGAACCACAACGGCACCAAGAACCAGAACGTCCAGTGCGCCGACTGCCACGGCGGCCACGTGGACGAGGCTGACGGGACCGCCCCCAACGCCTATCTCATCAACCGGTACATGAACATCTCCACCCAGTACGGAGCGGTCCGCAACGCCAAGGTCATGTACCAGTACACCTCGGTTACCCGGAAAAACTGGAACAAGGATGCCTTCGGCGTCTGCCTGGCCTGCCACTCGCCCCTGCCGGGAACCATCGGGCAGCACTCGAGCACCAACGCAGCCGACTGCCGGAGCTGCCACACCCACTCCCAGGGCTTTTCGGCCAACTGTACCCAGTGCCACGGCTTCCCCCCCACCGTCAACACGGCCGGCGGGCCTTCGGGCTACGGCAAGGACGGCGTTCGTGACTATTCAACCTCCGGTGTGTTCAAGAACGAAACCCAGACCCCCCACGCCCGGCATGCCGGCGGCGGTGCCAACTACAGCATAGCGTGCGACCAGTGCCACAAGGGCTTCAGTCACAATACCGGCACGTTCCAGGATGTGTTCGTCGACAAGACCGGCATCATCGCCAGTATCGGCTCCGGCGCCAACCCCACCTACAACCCGGCCGGCAACGGCACCTGTACGGCGACCTACTGCCACTCGGACGGCGCTCCCCGCAACGCTTCGCTGCAGGCCGTGGTCGGCGCGCCGGGCAATACGACGTTCACGTGGGGCAACGGCGTGGGCAAGCTGTCGGGCTGCAGTTCGTGCCACGCGGCATTTCCCCTGACCAACGCCCACCCGGCCCACTTCAACGCAGGGATCATGAACTGCCAGAACTGCCACTACGCGACGCTCAGCGGCCCCTCCACCATCAAGGACAAATCGGTCCACGTGGATGGCGTGAAAACCGTCGTCTTCAACGGCGTCGCCCGGGGAACCATCAACGTCGGCAGCGGTACCTACAATGTGAACACGGCGACCTGCAGCGTTGCCGGATGCCACGGCGACGGCCGCGGCGGCGCGCCGGTGACGACTCCCCAGTGGGTCGATCCGACGACCGGCGCGTGCGGTAAGTGCCACTACGCCACCCCCACCATCGCCGCCACGAGCGCCCAGACCATCGGGACCAACGGCCACGCGGCCCACCTGACCCTCGGCTATGGTCCCAAGGCCATCCTGGGGGCAACGGTATCCGCCTGCCAGAGCTGCCACACCTACACGACCTCAACGGCGATCACCCACGTGAACGGCTCCGTCCAGGTGGTTTCGGCCAACTGTACGTCCAGTTGCCACAAGAACGGCGCCACCTGGACCTCGGGCCGCGTGACCTGCGAAAGTTGTCACACGGGGCTCCTCTCGGTCATCGGCGGCAAGACCGCACCGGCAAAAACGAATTTCACCGCCAGCGGCCACGGCCAGGCCGGGGCCGGCTTCAACGCCAGCCGCCAGTGCGCAAGCTGTCACGATGCCGACAGCGGGCACATCAACGGCACTTCGGGCGACCAGAAGCGGATCGCCGTGAACGACTACACCCTCTGCGCAGGCTGCCACAATGACGCCATCAAGGTCCCCACCGCCACCAGGCGCAACGTGACCCGCCATGCCGTGGACCTGGGCAACTACACCATGGAGTGCAAGACCTGCCATGACGTCCACGGCACCGGCAACCGGGCCATGGTCCGGACCACCCTTGTTTTCGGGGCACTGACCTCCACCATCAGCTATGCCACCACGGCCGATCTCGTGCAGCTACAGGCTCCGTACCGCGGCGTATGCCAGACCTGCCACACCAAAACGAGCCATTATCGGCGCGGCGTCAACGAAGGATCCGGCCACCCCACAACCGGCTGCCTGAACTGCCACTCCCACCGCAACACGTTTGCCTTCAAGCCTAAGGCTTGCGACGAGTGTCACGGCTACCCGCCGACACCCAAGGGCTTCGTTGCCAGCCAGGCCAACTACTCGACGGCACGTCTCGAGAACTACTCGGGCGGCGGCGGCGCCCACGTGAAGCTGGGTCACCTCATGTCGAACCTGCGGCCGTCCCAGGGCTTCACCCCATGCCTCACCTGCCACTACGACGGTGCCGCGGCCCACGTGGGCGACGAGTCGGTCTGGGCCGGCGGCAGCACCCAGCAGAAGAAGTCGGCAGTGAACGTGAAGATCGATCCGACGTACAAGTTCAACGCTGATAAGGGACAGTGGTACTCGAAGCAGTCCCCGGATGCCACCGGCAGTTGCTGGAACGTCAGTTGCCACTTCCAGCCGACGCCGCGCTGGTCCGACGACAAGTAGCAGGCGAGACCGGAGCAGGGCAGCCGGCGAAATCATCGGCGGCTGCGAGCCCGGCACCGGAACGATAAGGGCATCGGCCGGAAGGTCGTTCCCGGCAGATGCACAGAGTGCGGTACGCACGGAAACAAAGGAGGAAAATCAGGTGAAGAAAAAAAGCTATATTCGTCCGAGGGTTGTCGGGAGCGCAGTGGTTCATCCCTGCTGAGAAACCGATCACAATCCCTAAAAGAGGTGCCGAACCGTATTCGTCGGCACCTCTTTTGCTTTTTGTGAGACTATGCTCGAACCCATGTCGCTCGCCAGAATCGCCGCCCTTTCCCTGACGCTGCTGTCCGCCCTGCTGTTCGGCCTCCCCGCCGGCGCGATCGCCGGGGTGATAACGTCCGATACGGTCTGGCAGGGGAACGTCACGGTCACGGAAGACGTCGTCGTGCCCGAGGGGGTCACCCTGACCGTCCGGGCCGGCACCGTCGTCACGGTCGCGGCCGCGGAAAGCACCAAGACCGACCCCGAATATCTCTCGCCCCTCACGGAGATAACCATCCGGGGGAGGCTGGCGGTTGAGGGCACCGTGACGGCTCCGGTCCGGTTTTCCGGCCAGGAGAAGAGGGCGGGAAGCTGGGCGGGAATCCTCATCGACGGCGGCACCGCCGCCATCAGGGAATGCCTGGTCGCCGACGCCGACAGCGGGATCTCCGTGGCGGAGGGGACGCTGCATCTCTCCTCGTCGACGCTTCGGGAAAACCGGTACGGCCTGGTGGCGCAGGGGGCAGCGTCGCGGATCACGGTGGAGGGGGCGAGGATCATCGAGAACGATTACGGCGTCCTATCCCTTCAGGGTGCCCGGGTGACCGCCCATGCCACCGAGGTGGCCCGCAACCGGAAGAAAGACGCCCACACGGCAGCGGTCCGGCCCCACACCCTGCCGAAGGGGCCGCCGGTCAACGAGGAGGCGCCGGTCAGCCGCCGGTACCAGGACATGGTCCTGCTGGGCGAGACCCTGTGGCAGGGGAGAATCCTGGTGGACGGCACGGTGAGGGTGCCGGAGGGGAGCCGCCTGGTCATCCTGCCGGGAACGATCGTCGAGTTTACCCGGCGGGACACCAACGGCGACGGCATCGGCGAAAACGGGATCATGATCCAGGGGCGCCTTTTGGCCAAGGGGACTCCCGACCGGCCCATCACCTTCCGTTCCGCCGAAAAGGACCGGCGCATGGGCGACTGGGATGCCGTCAACATCATGAACAGCTCGGCAGGCCAGAACCTGGTGGAACACTGCCGGATTGAGCACGCCTACCGGGGACTTCACTTCCACTTCTCCACGGTGGCGATCCACAACACCACCCTCACGAACAATTACCGCGGCATCCAGTTCCAGGAGTCGGTGGTGGCCTTGCACGGCAACACCCTTTGCGGCAATAAGAGCGGGGTTCAGGGGCGCGATTCTGAGGTTGAACTGGTGGACAACCTGCTCTGCGGCAACCAGGTGGGAGGGAATTTCTTCCGCACCACCCTCACGGTCCGCGGGAACAGGATCGTGGCCAACGGCAGGGAAGGGCTCCGCCTGCGCGAAGGAGCGGTAACGGTCAGGGAGAACCTGTTCGACGGCAACCGGTTCGGCCTCATGGCGGCCGATCTCTACCACGGCGAGGTCAACCGCAACAGCATCTCCGGCAACGCCGAAACGGGCATCTCCCTGAAAAACGTCGACTCTGTCGAGTTCGCAGGCAACGCGGTGACGGCCAACGGCCTGAGCGGCTTCAACATCCAGGATTCCGGCTCCCTGATCACGGGGAACCTGATTGCCGACAACGGCGAACGGGGGATGGGAATCCTGTCCTTTGCCGGGATCATCAGCGGCAACAATTTCGCCGGGAACGGTCTCTATGCCATCGATCTGGACGGTAGCGGCGATGTTTCCGCCCCCGGCAACTGGTGGGGGGGACGGGACCCGGCCCTGGTGATCAACGACCAGCGGGACGATCCGCGGCTGGGGCGTGTCGATTACGGCCGGCCGGGGGCCGCTCCCACCCCCTTTGTCTGGCCGCTGGCGACCGTGGCCGCCGATACGGTCTGGCGCGGCGTCATCACCGTGGCCGTCCCCACGACGGTACTCCCCGGCGCGGCCCTGACCGTTGCCCCGGGAACAACGGTGCAGTTCGCCGCCGGCACCGGCCTTGAGATCAAGGGCAAGCTCCTTGCATCGGGACAACGGGACGGCACGATCCGGTTCACCTCAGTCGACCGCAAAGGGCCCTCCGACTGGAACGAAATCCTGCTGGAATACGCCACGGGAAGCGTCATCTCCAACTGCATCGTCGAGTACGCCACCTGGGGCATTCACAGTCATTTCACGGATCTCGCCGTCACCGATTGCCTGATTCGGCACAATTACGGCGGCATGCGCTTCAGAAGCGGCCCGGTCCGGATCCGCCGCTCGATCTTTCGGGACAACACCATCGGCATCCGCTCGTACATCGGCAACGCCCTCATCGCGGAGAACCTGATCACGGCGAATGAAACGGGGATCTTCGTGCGGGAGAAGGGGGGCGGGCTGACGGTGACGGGCAACAGTCTCGTGGGCAACAGCGGCTACAACATGCGGATCGGCGATTTCAACGACCAGGACGTGAACGCCCGGGGCAACTGGTGGGGCGAGGGGGATCCGGGCGGGACGATCTTTGACGGCCGCCAGGAGCCGGGCATCGGCATGGTCCTCTACGAGCCCTGGCTGGACAAGCCGGGCCCGGTTGGGCCGGCAAACGGAGGGACGCCATGAGGGGAGCGGCGCTCCGGGCGACACTCTGGCTGGCGCTCACCGGCTTCCTGGCCGGCGCTGCGGATGCGGCGGTCCTCAGGGGCCGGGTGACGGACGTGGACGGCAAGCCCATGGCAGGGGTGAAGCTCTTTGTCTATGACTCGGCCCATGTCCGGCGGCCCGCAACCTTCATCTCACCGCCGTCGGCCGGGGACGGCACCACGGCCGTCAGGGTGCCGCCGGGAACCTACTGGGTGGTGGCGCGGCTCAAGCTGGACGAATCATACGGTCCGCTCATGCCGGGCGACAAGCACTCGGGGGAACCGGCCGTCATGGACCTGACCGCGGATGCCGAGATCGAGCAGGACTTTACGGTAGCCGATATCCGGGACCTGGGGCGCATGCGCCGGCCCTTGGTCGCAGATTTCGTGAAGCTGGCGGGACGGGTTCTGGACGGCGACGGGAACCCGGTGGCCAATGCCTTTGTGTTTGCGTCGGCCACCAGCGACAACAGCCGCATGCCCGACTACATCTCGGCCTGGACGGGGGCGGACGGCCGATACACCCTCATCGTCCCCGCGGGCCACAAGCAGTACGTGGGGAGCTCCAGGCGGTTTCCGCCGTCCACATGGCGCGCCTCGGCGGAATTCGTACCTTCCCCGGGCACAGCGGATAGTGCCCTGGACGTGGGGCTGGGGCCAGACTGAGAGCGCTCGTCACGGGCACGCTCCGAATCAACGCAGACAGCGGTCTGCACCACCATGGTAGACAGGTGACCAATGAAAAAGCTTATTTGCTGCATTGTTGCGGTTTCGGTTCTCGTGGGTGCGCACCTGGCAGGGGCCTGTGTCGGCAGGACCCTCCACATCGGCGTTCCCAACACGCCCCAGGAGAGATTGCTGGCGGAAATGATGTCCCTGCTCATCACCGAGCGGACCGGCACCGCGGTGAAGGTCCAGGTCTACCGGGACAGCCGGGAGCTCTACGGTGCCGTGAAAAAGGGCGACGTCAACCTGCTCGTGGAAACCCCCGAGCGCGCGCTGGAGGTGCTGGGTAAACCGAAGGCGGGTGACGGGGCGGCACGGGAGGCGATCAAGAGCGGCTATCGTTCAACCCTGAACCTTGCCTGGCTTGAGCCCTTCGGCGGCACGCCCTCGTATGCTCCCGTCCTGACGGTGGAAACTCTGAACAACTACCCGGCCCTGCCCAAGCTGCTGGCCAAGCTCTCCGGGGTGCTCACCAACGACGCCTACGCCCGGCTGCTGAAGTCGGCGGACGCCGGCGACAAGTCCAGAAAAGCGGTCAGAGACTTCCTGAAGTCGAAAAAACTGATCTGACCAGAGCGGACCATTCCCGGTGACTCTACTGAAACGGATAGGCCGGTTCCTGGCTTCCATGGAACTGGCGGTGGCCCTGTTCCTGATCGTTGCCGTGGCGGCGATCCCCGGCACGTTCGCCGGGACCAGGGCTCTCTACGCCCATCCGGCGTTTCTCTGCCTGCTGGCGGGAGTGGCGCTGAATCTCGTCTGCTGCACGCTGCGCCGGTTCCGGTCCCTTTCGGTGCCGGTGCTGATTCTGCATCTGGGCGTGCTGGTAATCTGCGGGGGCGTTGCGGCCCGGACGTTCGGCCACGTGGCGACCGTCAACGTCTACGAGGGAACCTCTGTTGACCAGGCCTACCGGTGGGACCTGGAGCGGGACGCTCCCCTCGGTGCCGACCTGACGGTCACGCGGATCAATCGGGAGTTTTACCCGATTCCGGTCAGGGTGGGGGTCCTCAGGGGCAGCGCGAAGGAGGCGCTCCACACTCTGAAGACCGGTGACAGCTTCACGGCGGGGCCCTATCGCGTGACGGCGGATTCCCTCCAGTTTCCCTCGGAGGTCCTCAGGCTCTCGGTTTTTCGCAACGGGCAGCTCGTCGGCACCTGCGATACCTCGGGAGAACGCAGCCTCCCCGCCGAGTTCCCCTACGACTTCAGGCTGGTGGCGTTTCAAAATCCGGTCCTGAAGCGGCTCTGGGTCGACCTGGCCTTGAGCCGCGATGGCGTTGCCATAGCGGAGGGTACGGCCGAGGTGAACGCCCCCTTCATCTGGAACGGCCTCTATTTCTACAACACCCAGGTCGGTACGGATGCGATGGGCATGTCTTTTGCTGGTATTCAGGTGGTCAGGGACCCGGGGAGGCCGTGTGTTTTCGCCGGGTTCGCCATGGTGGGGCTCGGTGCGGTACTGGCGTGCGCCAGGCGGTTGAGGAGGAAACAATGAATATCTCCGGCATCGGAACAGCCGGCACGGGCAGGGTATCGTGCTCGTGAATCCGTTCAGGGCAAAACCGAGGGAGGCCTGCGAGGTCCACGGACACCAGGCTGAGTCGGGGAACCGGATGCTGATCGTCATGGTTCTGATCTCGTTGTCCCTAGTGGTCTGGCACGTGTGGGGCACGGGCACCGGCGGGCACCTGGTCTCCTCCGATGCCGCGCCGGTTTCGTTCCCCGTGCTGCTCGGCAGCGAGCTCTGGGACCTGTTTTTCAGCGACCACGGGGTAATGGCCGAGCTCCGTGACGTGCTGCCCTATTTCATCGTGGGCATTCTCATTGCCGGCTACCTCCGGACCTTCAAGGTTGCCGTGAAACTCCAGGCATCCCTCAGAAAGTACGGGGCCCTGAGCGTCTTTCTCGCGTCCTTCGTGGGGATCATCACCCCCCTGTGCGCCTGCGGCACGGTGACCACCGCCATCAGCCTCCTGGTGGCGGGGATTCCCCTGGCGCCGGTCATGGCCCTGATGGTGACCTCGCCGCTGTTGAGCCCGTCAACCTATCTCCTTACCCTGAACGACCTGGGTCCCGAGTGGACCGTGGTCAGGACCATCTCCGCCTTCTCCATGGGGATCTTCGCCGGGCTGGTGACCCTTGCCCTCAGCAAGCGGCCCGGTTTCCGGAAGAACGAGATCTTCGTCGAAGGGGGGATCGTGCGGGGCGATTTCCACGACGAGGACTACCCGGACGAGCGGCTGCGGTGCAACTGCCGGCGGAAATTCGGCAACCGGGTCGCCGTCAGGACCGGCAACAAGTTCCTCATCTTCCTGGCCAAGTCCGCGGAGATGGTCTGGGTGGTGGGGAAGTACGTCATCGTGGGGGTGGTCATCGGCGCGGTGGTGGAGCGCTACCTGCCCAAGGAGTGGATTTACCGCTTCTTCGGCCGGACGGATCCCCTGAACATCGTCTGGGTGACCCTGGCGTCGGTACCAATGTTCCTGCACCAGATCAGCGCGTCCAGCATCGTCTACCATATCAAGGGAGCCCTGGGCGGGACCATGGACGCCGGGGCGGCCCTTGCGTTCATGATCGGCGGACCGGTGACCGCGGTGCCCACCATGGTGCTCTTCTGGACCTTTTTCAAGAAGCGGGTCTTCTTCCTCTACATGTTCGCCTGCCTTTCGGGGACGCTCCTGATTGCTTACGCCTTCCGGCTCCTGGTGTTCGTGCCGGGCGTGGATGTGGGCAATCCTCTCCTGCGGGGGGTCGCGTCGTTGTCCGGCGGCACATCCGCCGTGGTCCTGAAGCACGATCCCAACGTGCGGATGGTGATGGACCCCGCCGGCAAGGGGACCGTCGCCACCTACACCAATGCCGTGGACGGGCGGGGGGGGGTCGTGTTCGACGGGACGTACGGACGGTTCACCGCAGCCATGGCCGACCGCTACGACACCGGGGCCTACATCGGCAACATCGCCGACTGGCTCGAAGAGAATTCCCTCTCGGCCGCCTCCACCAGAATCCTCGTCTGCCGCCTCGGGGACGGTGCCGGCGGTGCCGCGGTGCTGCTGGGGGAGAAGGTCTTGGCCGAACTCGCGGCGCGGGGCTTCACCGTGAAGACGGTGGACCGGCGCGAGGTGCCGCGCCTCACCGGAGGGCTGCTGGCGGAGTGGGGCCAGGTCTGGCTCTTCTGCGGCGATGACGGCGCCGCCGGGCTCAGCGATGCCGAGGCGAAACTCCTGGCGGACCATAACGCCCGGGGAGGCGCCGCCCTGGTCGTGCCGCTGCCGTCAGCCGGCGCAGCGGATTTCCGCGGGGCCAACCTCTTCGCTTCCCGTTACGGGGTGACCTTCTCCGGTGTCGCCGACACGGGCGGGGAGGTGCGGGTTTCCACCGCCTCATCCGTCTTCAACCGGGCCTCCGCGTGGCTCGGCTCTGTTCTGAAGCTTGTCAGGAAGGCCTGAAGCGGGTACCTTGGGTACCCCATGAGCCGGGATGACACAACCACATTCAGGAGGAATGCATGAAATCACAGGTGCTCGACGTCCAGACCCTCAAAACGTTCAACGATGAAAAACGTCACCAGGAAACCATCTGGTCCGATGATCACGCCCGGGTGAGCCTCATCTGCATGAAGCCCGGCCAGGAGATCGTGACCCACACCCACCACGGCAGCCATATCTGGATGGTCATGGAGGGTACCGGCCAGTTCCAGTCCGGCGGCAAGACCCAGTCCATCACCACGGGGCAGATCGTGATCGTTCCCGCGTTCGAGGACCACGGCATCCGCAACGCTTCCCAGGAGAATCTGGTCATTGCCTCCATAACGGCGCAGGGGGATTAGGGCATTCACAACAACGGATTGTGAGAGCAAGGAAGGTAAGAAACGTGAAGACGATTCATCGCAACCCCGACGTCATGTGGCGCGAGGAGGCCGATGCCCTGGCCCGGGTCCTGGAGGCCCTGGACCGGGGCGAGGCGGTGGAGGAGACCGGCACCTCGGTCCTGTTCTCCGGTGGGACCATGCTCTCCCTCAACTATCTCGGCACTGAAATCTGGAAGCTCTGTGACGGCCGGACCCCGGAGGGCATCGTGGCGGAGCTGCTCCCCCAGTTCGAGGTGGACGAGGCGGTGCTGCGGGAAGATGTCCAGGCATTCCTGGACGAACTGGCCGTCAAGGGATTTATCCGCTATGCAGAATGACAGGGAAACCGCGACGGTGAGTTCGCGTGGCGAGCGCGGCGGCACAGGGGAGGCAACGCAGGCGCATCCGGCGATACGCCGGGGAGCCGGCGATGAGGCCACCGCTGCCAGCCGAGCGGACGCGCCGTCACTGGAAGCGCCCCTCACCATCAACTGGGCCATCAACAACACCTGCAACTTCGCCTGCCGCCACTGCTACAGCCGGGGGGACACCCACGAGGAACTCCCCCGGGACGTCCTTCTGGCATGCCTGGGAAAGGCGGCCGCTGCCGGGGTCTTTTCCGTCAATTTCGGCGGCGGGGAACCCCTCCTGCACCCGGGGCTGCTGGAGATCGCCCGGCACGCCAGCGGGTCGGGATTGCGGATTTCCCTGAACAGCAACGGCTGGCTCATTGACCGGGACACGGCGGCGGCCCTGCGGGACGCCGGGTTCACCAGGGTGGGTATCAGCATCGACAGCCACCTCCCCCGGGTCCACGACCGGTTCCGCGGCGTTGACGGCAGCCACGGCCGGGCCGTGGCTGCCCTGCGGCATCTGGCCGGGGCGGGCATCGCCACCTCTATCTCCACGGTGATCTGCCGGATCAATCACACGGCCATCGACGATCTGGTGACCTTTGCCCGGGAGCAGGGGGTGGGACAGCTCAACTTCCACAATTTCAAGTGCTCGGGGCTGGGTCTGTCCCACAGGGATGAACTGGACCTTTCGCCCGCCGAGTGGCGGGAGTTCTACCGGGGCGCCCTGGCCGCCAGGGAGCGGGAGTCGGGGCTCGACGTCTCCCTGGACGACCCGATCATCGCCCTCCTGGGAGCCCGCGATGCGGGGAGCCTCGTGAAGGGTAGCGTCTGCGGCAAGCTCTCCCTGAACATCAAGACCAACGGCGACATGACCCCCTGCGGCTTCATTCCCGTTGTCATCGGCAACATCGTGCGGGACGACCTGAAGCAGGTCTGGCGGGACTCGGCAGTACTGGCGGCGCTGCGTACCAAGAAGCCCACCGGCAAGTGCGCCGGCTGCAGCGCGTACGAGGACTGCCTCGGCGGCTGCTCCGCCCGGGCCCTGGCCCTCACCGGCGACCTTAACAGTCCCGACCCCCACTGCTGGGCATGATTCTATGGAACTTTCGTCTCCCATAACCATCTACTGGGATCTCCCCGCTACCGCGGCCGATCCGTCGCTCCTGCTGGCGATCGCCGCCGGGATCATCGACTGCCGGCCCCTCATGCTGAATGTAACGAGCACCGCGCCAACCTCTCCCGGCTGGCTCGGCGAAGTGCTGGAGCGGTTCCGGGGCGGCCCGGCCGCCGTTACCCTCACGATCCCCCCGCAGGCCCATGACGATACCGTCCGGGCCCTTGTTGCCCACGGGGCGGTGCGGGAGCTGCTCCTTGACGTGGACCATGCCGATCTGCTCGACTCCGGGGAGTGGCAGGACGAGCCGTCCGCCGGCGTATCCTATGCGGTGACCCACGGGAACTGGCGCGAACTCCCGACCCTTGTGCATTACTGTCTCGACCGGGGGATCACCCGGCTCGTCCTCCCCATGCAACGCCTGTACGGAGGCGAGCCCCCGTTCTTCCTCACCATGAACGAACAGCGGGAGCTGGCGAACGCCCTGGACGCCGAAGGCGGCGCCCAGCGCCTTGCCCTGACCATTCACGATCCGTTCCTCTGGCGGGCCTTCAACCCCGGCGTACCCTTTCCCCAGGGGGGATGCCAGGCGGCCAACACCATGATCGCCATCGCCCCCGACGGCGGTGTCTATCCCTGTCCCACCCTGCCGGTGAGGCTCGGCACCGCGGGCGAGATGCCCCTGCAGGAGCTCATTGCCTCGGAAGCGAAAAAGGCCCTCCGGCGCCGGCTCCTGGAGCATCCCCGCGCCTGCGGTGCCTGCGGCGAGCTGGCGGAATGCCGGGGGGGATGCCGCGGCAGGGCATACGTCATGCATCAATCCCTTGAGGGTGAAGACCCCTCGTGCTGGTAGCGGGTTAACCGCCCGGACAACGACAGGACTCCATGTAATGAATTTTTCGACCCTGACGCGATGTTTCATGCTGGCCCTCTTTGCCGCCTTCCTTGCCGGCTGCAAGCCCGAGGGGGCCCGGCCCGTGGTGAAGATCGGCTACATGCTCTGCAACAACGAGCAGGAGACCATGTCCCGCTTCCTCCCACTCACCCGCTATCTGTCCGACAGGTGCGGGGTCGACTTCGTGGCGGTGCCGGTGGATACCCACGATTTCGAGAAACGGTTCAAGTCCGGCGAGTTCACCTTTACCCACACCAACTCCCTGATCTACGTCATCCTGCGGGAGAACCACGGCGTCGAGCTGGTGGCATCGGAAAAGCGCGGCACCTTCGGCTCCCGTTCCGCGGGCGCCCTCATCGCCCGCAAGGGGAGCGGCATCGAAACACTCGACCACATCCGGGGGAAGAGGCTGGCCTTCGGCCCCATGCTGGCTCCCACCGGCTACCTGGCCGAGTACGACCTGATGCTCTCGGCCGGCATCAACCCGGAGCACGACCTGGGGACCTATTCCATCCCCTCGGGCTCCTTCAAGCACGAAAAACTCATCTACGGCGTCCTGCACGGCAAGTATGACGTGGCCGCCGCGCCGGTCCTCGACCTGGAAACCATGGCACAGGAAGGAAAGATCTCGGCGGACGACTTCGTCATCCTCGCCCAGAGCAAGCCGATCCCCTACTGCACCTTTGCCGTGGCCAAGGGAACCGATCCGGCCCTGGTGAAGAAGGTGAAGGACGCCCTCCTGGCCCTGAAGCCCGGCGACACCGCCGAGGTGGACGGGGAGCGGCTCAAGGTGCTGAAGGCCGCCTGGATCGACGGCTATGAAGATCTGCTGGACAGCGATTACGACCTTATCCGTGAAATGGCGAAGCGTGTCAATATGCCGCCATATCAGACGTACTGACCTGAAAAGGCTGGTTTTTCCAATGTTCACCGACACCTTCGACAAAATAACCTGGCTGCTCCTGGCCGTCGTCATTGCGGCTCTGGCCGGTGTTCTTGCAACGAATCACGGGGCAGGAGCAGGCAGGGCCGCGGGCCTCGGCAAGGCCGTGGAGCGTGAGATGGCCTATCGCGCCCGCGTCGAGCTGATCGCCAGGCTCTATGGGCCGGTGGAGGAGTTGCGCACGGCCGGCAACGACCAGGAAGCCCTCCTGAGGCTGAACGAGCTGATCCGAAGCTACCCCGGCGAGGCCCACGGCTACATCCTCAGGGGGGAGATCCTCCGGAAGATGGGGGCACTGGACGAGGCCGTGGCTTCCTTTGAGGAAGGGGTCAGGCTCAATGGCGATTACGTGGACGCACAGAGCCCCCTGTCACGGCGCCGCGCCATCGAGGGCCTGGTGGTCGAGGGGCTGGCGGGCATCGGCGGCCGGGCAGCCGCCAACCCTGGCAACCGGAGCCTGGCGGCGTCCCTGCGCAAGGTCAACTACCTGAAGAGTCGGCTGGCGGGAGGGTGCGAGTAGTGCTGCGGGATCGGCATTTCTGGATGGTGGTGGCGGCGGGGCTTTTCCTCGGCGGCCTCGGTGCGCTTCTGGCGGTCTGGGGTAATCCGGAGAACTCGGGAATCTGCGTTTCCTGCTTCATGGAGAACAGCGCCGGGGCCCTGGGGATGCACGACAACCCCCGCATGCAGTACCTGCGGCCTGAACTGATCGGCTTCGTGCTCGGCGCCGCGGCCAGCGCACTGCTCTTTCGCGAGTTCCGCTCCCGCGGCGGGGGCGCCCCCCTGCCGCGCCTCGTTGCGGGAGTGTTCCTCATTGTCGGCTGTGCCATCTTCATCGGCTGCCCCATCAAGCTCTTCCTGCGCCTGGCTGCCGGCGACCTGACCGCCGTTGCCGGCGTCGTGGGGCTGGTCGCCGGGGTCTGGGCCGGTCTCCGGGGGCTCGCCAACGGGGTGGAGCCGGGGCACCCGTCACCGGGCGTTGGTCACGGCGGCCCGCTGATCCCGGCCTTCTTTCTCCTGCTCCTGGTCTTTCTTCTCGTTCGCCCCGGTTTCATCATCTTTTCCGGCCAGGGGAGCGCGGCACAGCACGCTCCCGTTCCCCTTGCCCTGGGCGCCGGCGCGCTGCTCGGCGCCATGGCCCAGCGGAGCCGCTTCTGCATAACCGGCAGCATCCGTGATGCGTTCATCATGGGCAGACGGACCCCGGCCCTCTGGGGTGTGGTGGCCTTTCTGGCTGCGGCGGTGGCCGCCAACGTAGCCTTCGGCAGATTCAACCCCGGTCTCCACGGCCAGCCCGGCGCCCATCCGGAGCACCTCTGGAGCTTCCTCGGCATGGGGCTCGTGGGGTGGATTTCCGTCCTCATCGGCGGCTGCCCCTTCCGCCAGCTCATCAAGGCGGGCGAGGGGGACGCCGATGCGGGGCTCGTGGTGGTGGGGATGCTCATCGGCGGCGCCCTGGTCCAGTCGTGGGGCATTGCCGCCACGGCAGCCGGCGTTTCCCTTGCCGGCAAGGCCGCCCTTCTGGCGGGATTCGCCGCTGTTCTCGCCGCCTGCCTTTTCTGGCGGGCCCGTACCGCCTGACAGCCGATTATTTGAGTGTTTTTGTAGTGTTCTGAGGCGCATCCCTCCGGTGTTGTTCCTTTTTTTTCTCAAATGTAACAATGACTGTCTGCGACTGACTTTTCACCACATGAGTGTATATGCCATTTCACAGGGATCTCCGGGATAAAAGGCTCGGTTTTTGCTTTGCTTATTGACGCAGTGAAATAACAGTTAGTGATTTTGACATTTCATATTGTATTAAAACGGTAGGGTTAGAAATATCAAACGGTTAACCGATTTCACGCTGAATTAGTCTGTAATAATTAATATTTGTTATGCTTGCTGGTCGGTGATAAGGCGACAGCGGGCCGTTAAGGGGCTGCAAGAATTGTCAGTTGTCGGGTACTCCTGCGGAAAGAGGCGGAGGGTCGTCATGATTAATGTGTATATGAAATGGCACAGGGGCTGTGCACTGGCCGGTGCGGCAGTCCTGTCGGCGCTGGCATGTGCGGCTGCGCTCTTCGCGCTCGCCGGTACGGCCGCAGCCGGCACCATTACCGACTGTTCCGGCTGCCACGGCATGCCGCCGGTTGATGCCCCCTATCGCAACATCTCCACCGGCCGGTTCATGGGAAGCCACGACACCCATGCCTGGCTTAGCGCCGGAACCCCCAACTGCGCCATCTGCCACAAGATGCCCGCCACCTACAACCACCGCAACAACAACGTGGACTTTGTGACCACTATCAATAACTCGCGGCTCACGGCCCGTTACAGGAACCTTACGTCCTTCACCCGCACGGCGAGCCCGAGCTTCGGCACCTGCTCCAACGTCAACTGCCACTTCGAGAAGACGACCCCCCAGAACGGGGCCACGCCGCTCTACCTGGACGGCGGCAAGACGATCCAGCAGAAATGCGCCACCTGCCACAGCGCCCCTCCGGCGGACGCTCGCCACGCAAAGCATGCCCAGTACTACGGGGATGTGACCACGGCCTGCGTCAAGTGTCACCCCGACCATGCGGCCAAGCCGGGCAAGGGGGCGTTCTCCCATGCCACGAGCGCCGGCCGGCGGGGGCTGGTGATCCAGTTCACGGCATTTCCCAACACCGGCGGCTCCTTCAGCGGCGATGTGAGCTATCCCCTCTATCTCTACAACCCGTCCCGCACCGGCGCGTGCACCAACCTCTACTGCCACAGCCCCGGCACCAAGGCCGGCAGCTACGACCCTCCCAATCAGTCGCCCGACTGGGCAGGCACGCTCGGCACCAGTTGTCTCGGCTGTCACCGGGGGGATGCCGACTCCGGCTCTCCCATGCAGACCGGGTCCCACGGGGCGCACGTGGGGGTGAATGCCGCGGCGCAGATCGGTTGTGTCCAGTGCCATGGCGCAACAGTGACGAATTCCCGCCAGATCGGCGATCCGACGCAGCACGTGAACAAGAAGGCCGATATCTCCTTCGAGGCCGCCATCGGCAGCGCCGGAACCTACGGCGGCGCCGCCGGGCATGTGGCCAAGGACGTGGGCACCGCCTACGGCACCTGCCGGAATATCTACTGCCACTCCGACGGCGCCACCACCACGCCGCCGTTCAACGACTACGCCGTGACCTGGGGGGCGGCCGACTTCCCGACAGGCTGCACCGGCTGCCATGGCGGTCAGCAGGGGAGCGGCAACGTCATTGCGTCAAACAACCACCGCAAACACGTGGATGCAAGCTACAACGGCGGGCTCGGCACGGGTATCGGCTGCGTGGAGTGCCACGCCCCTACCGTTTCCGGGAACCTGACCATTGCCGATAAGGCCAGGCACGTAAACCGCTTCAAGGATTACTCCGGACAGCGGGCCGGCACGATCGCCGCCGGCACCTGCTCGAATGTCTACTGCCACAGCTCGGGCCAGCGCTCCCCGGCATACCGGACCATGGTGCCCTGGAGCGATACGGCGACCACCTACGGCTGCTCGTCCTGTCACGGCGCGTCCACCGCCGGCCCGGCCGGGGTCTTTGTCAGCCGGTTCGGCGAGCCCAACTACAACAACTACAGCTCTGCCGACCGTAACTGGTTCAACTCCCACAACCCGAAACACGTCAGGTCGGCCGGCGACTGCAGCACCTGCCACGCCGGCACCACCCAGAACGGCGTCTCCCTGGTGCCCGGCACGACCCTGCACGCCAACACCCAGAAGAACGTCACCTTCAACACCGCGGTCGCGGGCGGCAACAGCCCGTCCTACAACGACCTCAGCCGCCGCTGCACCAACGTCTACTGCCACTCCAACGGCCGGCAGACCGGCAGGGCCTACGCGACCCCCCGCTGGGGCGGTTCCGCCCAGAACTGCAACGCCTGCCACCCCATCGCCGGGTTGGGAGGCGCCCATGGCATCCACGTGGGAGGGATGATCCCGACCTTCTATGCCTATACCGGCAACCACCCGGTGGGAGCGGCCTATCGCTACGGCTGCGCCAACTGCCATCCGATGGATCCGGTGCACCACATCGACGGCCACATCGACCTCTCCCTCAGCAAGAACGATGTGAATGCCGGCGGGCTGAAAACGAAAAACGGCGCGACCAACGGCAGCGGACTCAATTCAGCCGGCAGCGGCCTGACCGGCACCACCGGCGCGTCGGTCAGGTGCGCGTCGGTCTACTGCCACAGCAACGGCTACGCCGCAAACCTGGTCTACGCCGCCACGCCCGACTGGTACGGCGGCAGCTTTGCCGGCGACCGCTGCGCCGCCTGTCACGGCAACTCGCCCAACAGCACCATTGCCGGGTCCTCGTCCCACTACAACAACCGTTTCCTCGGCTACACCGGCGTGGCAGGCGGCCACCAGATCGGCATCCACGCCATGAACATCTACAGCAGCCCGGGCAAGCGCGCCACGGCCGGCACCACCGGCAGCAGCAGCCATGGCAATGCAGCCACCGCCACCACCATCAGCTGCAACATCTGCCACTACGAGACCGTCACCACCGCCCGCAACGACGACAACGCGGTCTGCAAGACCTGCCATTACGACGGCAACGCCGTCGGTGCCCTGTCGGGCAATCGGGCTGCGATCGCGGACCGGTCGAAGCACGTCAACGGCCTCGTGGATGTGGCGTTCAAACCCGTGGCCGTCATCTCCAAAGCCCAGATGCGGCCGGCAAGCTTCGCCATCGCCACCTACAGCAGCGTCTGGAAGCGCAACGGCGGCTACAAGGTCTCCGGTGCCAACGATTCAGCCAAGCAGGCGCTCGACACGGCCACCATGTGGGACGGCGGCACCAAGACCTGCTCCAACATCGCCTGCCACAACGGCCAGAGCGTGAAGTGGACCGACAACAACGGCATTACCGAGTGCGTCAGTTGCCATTCGGCCATGTAGCCATGCAATAGACTTTCCGCCATCTACGCCACACGAGGGATTTTATGGAAACAGCGCTCGTCAGGAAAATCAGGGGAATGGGGATACGGACTAAAATCGGCATTACCGTAATGCTGGTGATGGCCTGTTTCCTGTACCAGGCCATGTTCCGGCCCCTGATCGGCGATACGGCCACCAATACCTATTACTTCACCCTTGATTCTGCAGCCGTAAACCTGGGCGCCGACGGCTACACCACGACCAGGACCAGCCGCGACGGCAAAATTTCCATGAAACCGGGTGTCTATACCACCTCCCGGTACGTTACCGCCTCCGTCAGCACCGCCGAGCAGAACATGATCAGGGCCTACGGGCCGGTCTATGCCACCAAGCAGACCCTCACCGCCCCGTCGGTCACCATCGGGATGCGGGATCGCAACGGCACCACCAACAACATGTACTGGAAGGCGTACGTGTACGCCTACAATCCGAAGGGGACCGCCAATAACGGCGTGCTGCTCTGGACCTCGGACGAGAAAGAGGCCCACCCGGCGGTCCAGACGCCGCTGGAGCTGACGTTTACCAACCCCCAGCCGAAGGATGTCGAGGCCGGCTACCGGCTCAAGGTGGTCGTCACCTGCCGGATGGCGAGCACCTCGTCGTCGGCGCGCTTCTACTGGGGCAACAGCACCAACTACTCCTATTTCACCGTGACCGAGGCCCCCTATGTGGCCAACTCGGTGACGGTCAACAACCTGTCCGACTACTACAGCGGCCAGCTCGCGTCGGTGACCCAGGGGGACGGCGCTATCCCCATGCTCAAGATGGACCTGTACTCCAACGTGAGCGGCGGAGCCACCTGGAGCGGCGGCAAGCTCGACAAGATCGGCACCAACACCAGCGTCTACGTGAACGAGGACGAGCCGGGCGACGTCACCTTCTCCATCTTCAAGGATGCCAACGGCGACGGGTTGTTCCAGAAGACCGACACCCAGGTCGGCGGGCCCTACACCTTTACCCAGCTCACCGGCCAGGCCTATGAGCTGGCAACCCCGCAGACCATTACCACGACGCCGCAGCGCTATTTCATCGTCTATAGTATCGCCCGGAACTCCACCTACGGCACCACCGTGGGAGCCCGGGTGGCCAACAGCTCCTACTTCGCGGTCACCGGCGCGGCCGGCGGCGTGGTGAACGTTACGAGCACCTCCTCCTCAACCCCCACCATCCAGTACGGCGGCACCGCGGTCACGAAGATCTATGCCGCGGACTGGGACGAGGGCACGACCCTGGCGGGGATTTCCGAAACGGGCGGCCCCTCCGCCACCGACACCGCCTGCATCACCAGCAACACCACCGGGTCAGGCTTCCCCCTCGTGGGCCTGCTCAATTACCCGAGCCACACCTGCGCCAGCGTTGCCGGGCGGGGATACTCCGCCACCACCGCCCAGCCCGATTTCATCAGGCTCTACTTCGCCGGGGCCGGATATCATTCGGTCATGAAAACCATCAAGGGCGGATCCTTTGTCTACCGGGTCTATACCCCCTTCGGCGGCGGCACGGTGACGCTGCAGCTCTTCTACGTGACCAGCGACGGGGTCAGGGTCAACGCCCCCATAACCTCCCGCTACACCACCGGCAGCTCGATCAGCCAGACCATCACCACCTCCCTGGCCGGACAGGATTTCAGCAATGTGCCGGCCGGCGCCCGGCTCGGCATCCAGATCGGCGTCACCGCCGGCATGCGCATCGGTCTCGGCAGCTCGGTCAATGCCCAGCTTATGGTGCAGGAGACTGCGGCCGAGAACGAAAACGTGGACGTGGGCAACGGCTCGGCCATTCCCAATGCCACTGTCTATGCCTCGGACGTCAATAAGGTCATCGACAGCTTCACCCTGACTGCGGCCAAGGCCAAGACGGTCACGGCCGTCACCATCAAGGGGAACGCCACGTTCACCGGCACCAATATCAAAGAGGTGAAGCTGTACGCCGATGCCGGCACCATCGGCACCCTTGACGGCAGCGACACCCTGCTCGGCTCCACCGCCACGATTTCCGGCAACACCGCGACCATCTCCGGGCTCAACCTGGCGATCAGCACCGCGGTCAGGCGCTACCTGGTGGTGGTGAACATCGGCGATGCCCCCAACACCAACGTGATCCTCACCGCCGTTGTCGACGACCTGACGGTAGCCTCCACCGGGGGGATCGGGGTGGACAACGACAGTACGTCGGCCACGCTGACCATTCTGCCCACGACCACCCTGAGCGATTTCATCGCCGCCGAGCCCCCCAACGCGATCATTCCCTGGAACGCCGGCCCCACCAAAGTGGATGCCTTCGGACTCAGGACCAACGGCGGCGTCAACGACACGATCCGCAACGTCACGGTCACCCTGTCGACCACCAGCGGGCTGCCGGCCGGCAAGGTCATCTCCGACTACGTGGGACGGGTGGATATCGTCACTGCCGCGGGCACGTCCCTGGGGCACCTGACCGCCCCCACCATGGCCGACAACTGGCAGGTCCCCACCACCGGCCTGGCCGCCACCCAGATCCCCACCGACTACTACGTGGCCATCACCCCCAAGGGGAACCAGGGGATCACCTTCACCGTCAAGGGCCGGGTAACGTCGGTGACCCATTCCAGGACGACGAACGCCCTGCTGGTGAACGATGCCGGCAGCGCCACCATCCTGATGGACGAAGAGCCTCCCAACGAATCGTCCCTCACGGCCGTCACCGGGACCTACCACAACGACACCGACCGGGCCGAAGTCAACCTGAGCTGGCTCGGCACCACCGATGCCGGCGGCCAGCCGGTCACCTACAAGCTGGTGCGCGGCCTGGGCAACGCGCCGGCCCCGCGTACCTGCACGGTGGATAACGCCAAGACCTTCCTGGCCTACCAGGGCCCCGCCACCTCCGTGGTCGACAAGGGGCTGGACGAAGGGGTCAACTACGGTTATCGCCTCTGTGTCATCGACTCGGTCAACAATATCAACGCCGGCGTCACCGCCAGCGCAACGGCGGCCATCAAGAACCGGTGCAACGAGCTGCCGGAGCTGATCGTCAACCCCACGGCGTCCTATGTCAAGGCGGGCACCACCGTCAAGCTGACCATCGGCATCAAGAACAAGGATACCGGGGTCTGCGGACCCACCACCTTCAGCCTCGTCACCCAAGGCACGAACATCGACGACAGCAACTTCACCGTTGCCGCCTTCGAGGCCAACGATTTTGTCATTTCGACCAACAACGGCTCGAAATACACGCACCTGGACATCACGGCCAAGCCGGGAGCCATCGAGGGGGCGGTCAAGACCTTCCACGTGAAAGTGGTCAAGAGCAGCGGCGGGGAAACCGTGTGCCCCGATCCCATCGAGGTCGTGGTCAACAAGTATGGCACCATGATGCACAGCAGCCTGCAGCTCGGTACCCAGAAGTACGGCAAGTGGGGTGTCAATTTTACCTGCAGTACGTGTCATTCTCCCGACGCGACCAACATCAAGCAGGTCAGGAATGTGATAACCACGCCCACCGGACCCCGTCCGGTCCTCTTCGACACGATCTCCACGGCCATCAATGCGAATGTCGCGGGCGTGTTCGGCAATGACAGGAGGAGCGGCACCGCATCCACCAACGTGTGCGAGGTCTGCCATCACCGGGCCCGGTTCCACCAGTACAGCGCCGCCAAGGTTGCCTGGAAGGATCATAACAACAACGGCGACTGCCTGAAGTGCCATCCCCACAGCATCGGCTTCAAGACGAAAGCCACCGGCCAGTCCTGCGACGACTGCCACGGCAATCCGCCCACCAGCTACGAGATGCTGGTGGTGCCGCCGACCGAGGTCCTGTTCCCCTTTGCCAGCAATGCCGGCTCCCATGGGAAGCACAATGCGCGGCAGGTGACATGTACGGCCTGTCACAGCAACGCCAACCACCTGGTCACGGCGACCCCCGACATGCAGTTGAACCTGGGTTTCAGCGTCGCTAACGGAACCTTCCCCGGCTTCGTGGGGAGCGTCACCACGGGCACGATACGCACCCTCGCGCCGGGCAACGACTATTCCTGGTCCGGCGCCGCGGGCACCACCATCCAGCAGGCCCC
Organism: Geobacter sulfurreducens PCA; assembly: GCF_000007985.2. Lineage (NCBI taxonomy): Bacteria > Pseudomonadati > Thermodesulfobacteriota > Desulfuromonadia > Geobacterales > Geobacteraceae > Geobacter > Geobacter sulfurreducens. Next base: position 3,187,104 of record NC_002939.5, on the reverse strand, counting down.
CAATACCATCATGACCTGCAGCGTCTATTGCCACGGCTGGGAGGGCAACGGCGGCTACAACACCGAACCGGCCTGGACCGGCATCACCCAGGTGGGGTGCGGCTCGTGCCATGCCGCCACGGCAGATGTCCCGCCGCCGTCGGGGAGCCATGCCAAGCATGCCGGCAACGAGCCCGGCTACGGCAACGGCATCGCCTGCGCCAAGTGCCACGGCTTTCGCAACTATTCCACCAGCGCGTCCCACATCAACGGCAACGTGGAATGGGACCTCGCCGCCAACAGCACTACTGCCAGGTACGCCGGAGTCGCGGCAGGCTCCACCGGCGCCAAGGCCCCCACCGCCCCGGGCAGCTACGGCACCTGCTCCAACCTGTACTGCCACAGTGATGTCCAGTCCAACAACGGCACCGGCGGTCCCACCAGCTTTGCAACGCCGGTCTGGGGCGGCTCCACCAACTGCAACAGTTGCCACCAGGCCGATCCCAACACCACCGGCGGCCATCCCCAGCACGCCGGAGAAGAGGTGACCGGCTTCGACTGCCGCATCTGTCACGCCAACGGCGGGAGCACCAACTCCCTCAACCATGGCAACAGCAAGATCAACTTCATGTTCACGGGCCTTGGGGAGAATACCCACTATTCCTACAGTTCCGCCAAGACGCCCGGTTCCGCCCCCTACGGCACCTGCTACAACGGCAACTGCCACGGCGCCCGCCGGACCCTCGCCTGGGAACCGCCGAACCACGCCGTTCCGCTCTGCGAGAAGTGCCACACCACCAGCCCGTCCGCCGCAGGGTTCTACAGCACCTCCGGACCCGGCAGCACCACGTCCAAGACCGATGCCTACGTGGGAGCGCACTTCCAGCACATCACCTCCATGCCCTTCAGGTATTCGGCCAGGATCGACTGCTCCGGCTGCCACCTGAAGCCCACGGGCCCCTACACCCCTGGCCACATCGATTCGGCCCTGCCGGCCGAGGTCATCTTCGGCGCCATTGCCGGCAGCGGCGTGCAGAACGGCTATTCCAGCGCAGAGCACCAGCCGTCCTACAACTATGCGAGCAGGGAGTGCAGCAACGTCTGGTGCCACGGCGGCGGCATGGCCTCCAACGTGGGGGCCGGCCCCTACGGCTCTGCCGTCACAGACGGCGCTTCCCTCGGCTCGCCGGCGCCCGCCGTCTGGAATTCTCCCTATCTCACCGGCGTGGGCACCAACGACTGCGTCAAGTGCCATGCTTTCCCGCCGGCAGCGCCGCTGCCCGGCTACACCCACTGGGACGACAACAACAACAGGCCGTTCGTCGCCAACCAGTGCATCCTCTGCCACAAGCATGTGGACAACACGGGATACGCCTTCAAGGACCCGAAACTGCACGTCAACGGCGTTGTGGACAGTTGCAATACCTGTCACGGCCGGCCGCCCGTCGACGAGGCCGGCATGACCATCCCGGCCGTGGGAGCCCTTACCCCCGGCATGGTGGGCGCGCACCAGGCCCACGCCCTCAATCCGAGCATCGGCAAGGATTGCAACGTCTGCCACTACCAGTACTCGCAGGAGATGCCGAGCTACGACATGGAGATGGGCTTCAACGCCTATGGCGGCAGGGTCACCAGCGGCACGTTCTACGGCTATTCGACCCTGTCCGACAACTACTCGCCGAGAATCGTCTACAAATCCACCAATGCGGGAACGGTGGTCCGCCGGACGACCAACGCGGATACCCTCAACACCTGTGCGAACCTCTACTGCCACGGCGGCGGAACGTCCACCCGGGCGGCGCTGCAGGGTGGGAGCAACACCAGGCCCAACTGGGAAGGCGGTTCGTCCCAGGCCGCGTGCGGCACCTGCCACGGCGTGACCGCCGACACCTACCATGCCACCGGGTCCCATGACGCCCACGTGAGCACCGCCTTTGGCAAGCCGCGTCTCGGCTGCTCCAACTGCCACGGCGTCAAGGAGAACAACTACCACGTGGACGGCAAGGTGGAATGGGCGTTCTACAGCACGGCCCAACGCCTGAACCAGAAGGTCGCCAACCCGCAGTACACCCCGGCCGCCGGCAACGGCACTGCCGGTGCCAGCGGCGCGACCAACGGCCTGGCGCCGAGCACCGCCTTCGGCACTTGCGCCGTCTACTGCCACAGCGACGGCAGGGGCAACTACGCCAGCCCGCTGCCGGTCTGGGGCGGCGCGCCCATGAACTGCGGCAGCTGCCACAAGAACCAGACCTCGGCCTTCACCGACAGCCACCAGAAGCATTCCGCCAGCTCCGCCAACGGCGGCTACGGCATCGACTGCTTCATCTGCCACCTGGGTTCCGGTTCCGGCAATCCCAAGCACGTGAACGGCGATATCGACGTGGTCTTCAACTCTACGGTGGTGGGCGTGACGGCCACTTACGACAGCGGTGCCAAGAAGTGCTTCAGCATCCTCTGCCACGACACCACGGCGGTGGCCGGACCCACCTGGGGCGTCCCGAGCACCGGCACCTATGACGGCGGCACCCACAAGCCCACCTGCATCGGCTGCCACAGTGGCGAGGTGAACACCCGCGCCGCGGTGATCCCGCAGTTCGGCGGCGAGTCGCACCACGTGCAGGGCGTGCAGATCAGCAACACGGTCTGCTACCAGTGCCACTGGGAGGCCAACGCAAACGGCACCGCCAATACGACCTATCACACCAGAACGGCCGGCCAGCCGGTCAACCTGGTCATCCGGACCACTACCTCAAGACCGGTAGCCTACACCGAGGGGAGCACCGGCACCGCCTATACCTCCAACGGCACCCGGACGGAGCTTGCCAAGCTCAACAGCAACTGCCTCGGCTGCCACAATGCCACCAACGCGGCCAGCCAGCCCTTCGGCGACGGCATGACGCCGACGCAGTACGCATGGGACGGCAAGAGCATTGCCGAGCGGTACAGCGTTGCCACTACCACCACGTGGGCCAAGGTCACCGGCAACAACACGGTAGCCAAGAGCCTCACCAAGGCCTATTCGGCCCACGGCCGCGCAGACCTGAACCAGCGGGGCTGGACCGTCGGGAACAGCACCACCGGCGAGGTCTATGCCAATACCAGCGGCACGGTCAACGTGCTCTGCTATGACTGCCACAACTCCCACGGCACCAGCGCCACCGGCATCATGAGCAGCTACTCCAGCGCCACCGGCCGCAACATGGGCGGTATCCTCAAGGCAACCAGCAACGGCATCGGCGGCTACACCGCCGACTACACGCCGTATGCGGGGGGCGATGCCGTCGAGCCCAACAAGAACGCCTACAACCCGGGTGCGGCCCTCTGCTTCGACTGCCACAATACCGCCAGCGCCGGCGCAACCGCTCCCTGGGGGTACGGTCCGACGGCCAGCGGCGGGACCTTCGGCTCCACCCAGGCCATCTACGGCTACCACGATACGCCGTACTTCGGCAGCGGCACCTTCGCCAACACCCAGACCTATGCCTACAAGGCATTGAACCCCGACAACAAGGGCGGGCACTTCGGCGCATCCTCCAGCCTGACCACCACCGCCGCCAAGCCCATCAACGGCCTCTGCACGCCGTGCCACGACCCCCACGGCGTGAGCCCGTCCCTGGGAGCCAACCAGGCCTATGCCGTACCCCTCCTCAAGGGGACCTGGGTCACCTCGCCGTACAAGCAGGATGCGGCGCCGGCCAGCAAAACCGAAGCCCGCGGCGGCGGCAAAAAGAGAAGTGCCATGAACGTCGGCAGCACGCCGGGCTACCGGATCGACCAGAACAGCATGGGGATTGCCGCAGCAGCGACACGCAGCCAGTGGACCTTCCCCAACAACGCATCCAGCCAGACACCGAGTACCATGCAGGGTACCACCGATGCCCAGTTCGCCGGACTCTGCACCGGCTGTCACGCCCAGGCCGACCTCAACAACACGGCAGCGCCGGCCACCTCGAACTGGAAGACCATGCGGCGGGTCCACAACACGGTCAAGGGATGGGCGACCGCCAGCGGGGGCAATGCCAACAACAAGGTCCACGCCTTTACCTGCTCCAAGTGCCACACGCCGCACAACGCCAAGCTGCCGCGCCTGCTGGTGACCAACTGCCTCGACGTGAAGCACCGCGGCCGGGCGGCCTCCGGCGGCAGCATGACCGGCCCAGCATCCCAGAGCGGATCCAAGGGGGCGGGTGTGGGTCGCTTCCCGCAGGGGGGCGGCGGTACGGGAGACCAGCCCTTGGGCACTGCGGGCAAGTGGTTCTTCGGCAAGGCCACTCAATCTACCAGCATAACCACAAACAGCCAGACCCTCTGCCACCAGAGCGCCACCGCCGGCGGCTCGACCTACTCGCAGGACGGGCAGTTGTGGAATACGAAGTCACCGTGGTAGGAACGCTACACACCGGATAGTGCACCTGCGGGTGCGGAAAGGACGTGATCAGATGAAAAAGCGCAGCTATGTCAAACCGCGGATCGTCGGCTCCGCCAACGTGCATCCCTGTTAGTCGACAGCCGGCCCGAGCACGGAGAGGTGAGGCTGCAGGGCGCCCCACCTCTCTTTGTTTGCAGCAGCATGGGGGCGGCGGGCCGGGAGAGGGCGCTGCGGCTGCGGCCCCACGCGGCGCGATTCAGGAGAAGGGAATGATAACGAGACTAGTGCTGGCGACCGCCGGTGCCGCGGTGGCGCTGGGCCTCCCCGCGGATGTCCGTGCCTATGAATACGAGCAGGAAGCGACCACGAAGCTCATGACGGACATGATCGTCGATCTGGGGGGGCACGACACGGTACGCAGAAACAGCGGCAAGACCGTGCGTTGCGGCGACGGCGGGACCAGAAGGGTTTCGATCGTCAGGCGGGGCGCGACCACCACCTATCGCGGCGACTACCGCAACTGCCGCGAACGGGGCTTAACCCGCGACGGTTTCTATGAAATCGTCTTCAAGGGGGACGAGATCGTCAGCAGCACGTCGAAACGCTCCGTCAACGGCGAGCTCTTTGACGCGGCCATGGCGGGAAACGCGGCCGGGGTGCGGAAGCTGATCCGGGCCCGGGCGGATGTGAACTACACCGAAAGCGTCGACAGAACCGAGGGCGGCACCATTGACGGGGTCTCTCCCCTGATGGTGGCGACCATGGCGGGGAGCCTGGATACGGTGAAGCTGCTGGTTGCCAATGGTGCCTGGGTGAACTATCTGAACAGTATGGCCGTCAATGCGCTCTGGATCGCGGCCCACAACGGACATCCGGAGATCGTCAGGTACCTGGCAGGGCGTGGGGCCTACCTCAACAACAGCAATGTCGAGGATGTCACGCCGCTGATGGCGGCCGCCATGAACGGCCACCTGGCGGTGGTGAAATTCCTGGTGGGAGCAAAGGCCGACATCAATGCGGTGCACAGGGACGGGGATACCGCGCTCATGTTTGCCCTGGCTCAAAACCGGACTGATATCGCACGGTTCCTGATCGATGCCGGGGCGGACGTTGCTGTCCGGAACAGGCACGGCGTCACCGCCCTGCTGATTGCCGTTGCCGAGGGTAACGAGGAAATCGTCAGGGCGTTGCTGGAGCGCAAGGCGGATGTCTCTGTCCGGACCGCTGACGGAAAGTCGGCCCTGGACGTGGCCCGGGCCAGGGGGATGGACGGAATCGCGAAGCTGCTGGAGGCGGCCGGCAGTTACTGACAGCGTGTTCCCGCTGACGGAAACGGAGACGCCGAGGGAGGTGCTGGAGATGAGGATTCCGTTCACACTGGTTTGTCTGCTGGCTGTCGGCCTGTGGGGGCCTGCGACGCGCGCCTCTGCCGCCGGAGCGGGAGTGGTGAATTTCGTCAAACCGGTCGTGCCGCCATCTGCCCTGGATGCCACCGATGACGGCAAGGGCAACCCGCTCTGCGGGGATGGGCTGGTGTTGCAGAAAAACGGGCGCTGCTGCCCCGAGGGGACCGCCAATGACCTCTGGCCCGGGGTGTGCACCCCCGTCGGGACCATCGAGGACCAGCTCTTTAACCAGGACGATATCACCTACTACTGCCCCAGTGCCGACATGTACATTGTCAGCGACAGGAGCAGGAACTGGTTTTCCTGCGCGGACAGCGGGTCGGTGCCTCTGTATGCGGCGGCACGGCAGTCCACGTTCTGCCGTGACCACGGGTATGGCTATCTGTTGAAGATCAGGCCCTGGGGGGTGGCCGGCTGCGTCCGGGTCGGCGACAGCCTGGGTGACGGCTGCATTGAAGCCGGCACCTGCTCCTTCAGCGGCCCGTAGCCGGCAGCAGAACCCCGTTCAGTCCCATTTACTGGCTCAGGCTTGCCAGGTCCATTTGGGCTTTGGTGTGCCCGCCTTCCGCGGCCTTGCGCAGCCATTTCACGGCTTCCGCCCGATCCTGCCTGACGCCTTCGCCCTTGAGGAAAAGGAGCGCAATGGTGTACTGGGCCCTGCTGTGCCCCTGCTCCGCTGCCCGGAGATACCACTTCGCCGCCTCGGAGATGTCCTTTTTCAGCTCCCTGCCCGTCTCGTACATGGTCGCTATTTCGTACTGGGCCCTGATGTTTCCCATCTTGGCCGCCTGCTGCAGCCATTTGACCCCCAGCGCCACGTCCTGTTTGACCCCCTTTCCGGTGTAATACATGTCGCCCACCTTGAACTGGGCGATCGCCATTCCCTGCTCGGCAGCCTTCAGATACCAGCTCAGGGCGGTGACCGGGTTCTCTTCGACGCCGCGCCCGTTGTCGTACATTTCTCCGATCCGGTGCTGTGCCTGGTCCAGGCCGAGATCTGCCGCCTTGTGGTACCACTTCAGGGCCTCCTGCTTGTTTTCGGGGACCCCGAACCCGTTGTCGTAGAGGGTTCCGATCCGGTAACAGGCCTGGGCGCCCCCGTCCTCCCTGTACTCCCGCAACGCCGTCTCATAGTCGCCGTTCCGGAATGCCTGCTGCCCGGCGGCAAAATCTGCCCATGACAGCGACGGAAGGGCAAGAGCCAGGGACAGGCCGGTAACCAGGGCGATCTTTCTTGTGGTGCGATTCAGCATGCTTTCCTCCGGTGATGTCTGTCTTTCCTCCGGTGATGTCTGTCTGTTCCCGCGCCAGAGTGGGTTTGCCCGCGTTGCCGCGGAGCTCCGGGGCGGCACGGGCCCCTTTTTCGCCTTGCCGGACAACGATTCGTCCGGATTCGCACATCATTGCCAGAAATGTACCAATCGTGGGCAGGTTGAAGGTGCCGCGGCCGCCGCAGCGAATGCGGGCGGCCTGCCGCGGGCTCGGGGCCGGGAACGGAGTGCGGGCAAGGCTCTGCATTGAGTCTGGTATATTCTTTGCTTTTAATTGGTGCTTTTGCATAATGGGCCTCATTTGCGGTGAAACAGCGGTGACTTTGTGGCTCGCATCGGCAGTAATCCGGTTATTCGGGTCGATTTTTGGCACGTTCGATCACCTGAGGCTATTCGCCGGCCTGTACGCGAAATCACGTGGCAGTATCAGCGGCGGAGCTGTCTGTCCCGGTCGTTGGCCTGCCGGCAGCGCTGCGATGGAAGATAAAAGTGTTGGGAAATTTTGACTAACGATTTATGATGCGCGCTCCGCCCTTGCTGACGCAGGTCGGCTTGCCAAGCGTGCCGCGGAAGGAGATCATTTGTTGAAAGACTACTCGCTCGAATCCGACTTTGTCCGGGAACTGGACCGGGACATCCTCTCCTACGTGGAAAAGGGGCTGGAAAACCGTGACGAGGACGGATTCAACGACCTGGCGCTGCGCTGCTTCGAGCTCCAGTTCAATACGGTGGAGCCCTACCGCCGCTTCTGTCTCGACAAGGGGAGGTCGCCCGGAAAGGTGGAGCGGTGGGAGGATATCCCGGCGGTCCCGTCCATGGCCTTCAAGAAGTTCGTCATGACCTCGTTTCCGGCGGAGCGGGCGGAGCAGCGCTACTTCACCAGCGGCACCACCGACCCCCTGAACAAGGGGAAGATACTGCGGGACCCGGCGGGGGTGACCCTCATCAATGCGGCCAACGGCCTCCTCACCAGGGAGTACGTGTTCCCCGACGTGGACCGGATGCGCATGTTCCTCATGGTTCCCTCCCCCGACATCGCGCCGGGCATGGGGATGGCGGTGGGGCTGGATGTGGTGCGGCGGATGTTCGGCTCCCCCGACAGCCGCTACCTCATCGACCGCCGGGGCCTGGACCTGGCCTTTCTCCTGTCCGCGCTCATGGAGGCGGAACGGACCGGGGAGCCGATCGTCATCATCGGGTCGACCGCCGGTTTCGTCTATTTCATGAATGCCTGTGAGCGGGACGGGGTCCGGTTCCGGCTTCCCCCGGGCAGCCGCCTCTGCGACGGCGGCGGCTATCTGGCCCAGTTCGGGGAGTGCTCCCGGGAGGAGTTCTATCTCAAATCAGCGGAGATCCTCCAGGTGGACGAGCACCACTGCGTGAACGTCCTCGGCATGGGCGAGGTGAGCACCAACTTTTTCGATAATGTCCTGAAGGATCACCTGGCCGGACGTCCCCTTGCCAGGGCCAAGGTCGTTCCACCCTGGACCCGGACCCGGGTGGTGGACGTGGAGACGCTCGAACCGGTACCCGACGGCGATCCGGGGCTGCTGCGCCACTACGACCTGGTCAACCGGGGGATGGTGGTGGCCGTCCAGACCGACAACGTGGGATTCATGACCCCCGGCGGCTTCGAGATCATCGGCCGCTGGAAGAAAACCTCCTGGGAGCTGGAAACCGAGGCCATCAAGCAGGCCCACGGCCCCCGCTTCATGACCCCCATTATCGAGTTCCTGTTGAAACGAAGTCTCAAAAAGGTGGGTAAGCTCCATGATAAGATTACTCGAACGAATGCGGGCCGCTGACGGGTCCGGGGAGCGGATATCCGACAGGATGCTCGGTACCGGCGAGGCCATGTGCACCTGTGCCGCCCTGGTGGCCGACATGATCATCGATGCCGGTCAGGAGGGGGCATCGGTCGCGGCCCTGCTGGAGAAGGCGAAGCGGGAGGGCGCGGGGTAGGAGCTCCTGGCGGAGGGTACTGTGCCTCCGCGCCGGATTCTTCCGTGCGTGGTCCGTTGGCGGCCCGTGCCGCCCGATGCAGGTTGAGGATATGATCAAACGTTTCTTTCTTGCCCGCTCAACGGTTCTGACCCTGATCATCCTGGTGCTGGGAGCGGTGGTTGTCGGCTATCTCTTCCCCCAGCGGTTCCTGCTCTCTCCGGCGGGCATGGACCGGTGGGCGCTTGACCACCCCTTTCTCGCAACCCTTTCGCGCACGCTGGCACTGGACCACGTGTACACGTCGCCCTGGTTTGCGGTCCTCCTGGCGCTGTTCATGGTTTCGCTGCTCTTCTCCACCTGGGAGCAGTTCACGCGCGCGCTCCGGCTGACCCGGGAAGGGGGGGTCGGCGGCAAAAGCCTGGTCCTTGCCTGCGCTCCGGAAACGGTTGCCGCCGCTGCCGGCAGGCTGGGCTATCTCCGGGTCCGCTCCGATGGCGATTCGATCCGCCTCGTAAAGAATCCCTGGGGCTACTGGGGCAATGTCCTGCTCCATCTGGGCATTGTCGCGGCAGTGGCTGCATCGCTTGTCATCCTCCTCTATGAAAAGCGGGGGTCGGTCGATCTCCTGGAAGGGGAGGTCCACGGAGTGGGGGATCCGTGGACACGGCAGGATATGGGGCTGCTGGCGGGGACATTCGCGCTTCCCGAGGCGGTGCGTCTCGACCGTGTGGTCCCCGAGTTCTGGCCCAACGGCAATCTCAAGCAGCTCACGACCGATTTCACGTTCATCGGCCCGGACGGCCGGAACAGCCCCTACTCCATGCATGTCAACAAGACGATCCGGCACAGCGGGATCAGGGTCTTCCAGGGCAAGTCGTTCGGCAGGGCCTTCTACGTGGGATTTCAGGATGCGAACGGGGCCTGGCAGGGCGATATCTTCATGGTCGACAGCCGCTTCACCGGCGACGACGCCCCGTTCAAGGACTTTACGGTCCCCTGGACCTCGTCGACGATCAGGGCCAAATACTATCCCGACAGTGACCGGCGGGCGCCCGTGGGTGACAACCCCCTGCTCCTGCTGCAACTGGTGAAGGCGGGGAAGGTGGTGGAGGAACTCTCCCTCACCGCCGGCGCGTCCGGGACCCTTGGCGGCCATCCCGTCACTCTCGTAAAGTCGGAGTGGTGGGGCGGCATCATTTTTATCGATACCACGGGCATGGAAGGAATATTCTTCGCCTTTCTGGTCATTGCCCTCGGCGGGGGGATGAGTTACCTGTCCCCGCCCCGCGAGCTCCTGGCCGTGAAGGAGGGGGAGGGATGCCGGCTCGCCTGGCGTGCCCCCCGGTTCGCGGAGCTCTACCGGGAGGAGTTCGAGCGCATCTGCCGCGAGTGCCTGCCGGCGGACGAGGCAGCCGGCGGGGACCGGGTACCGGGCGGGGGGCATCGGGGATGAGCCGCGTACGGCGCGGCCACACGTTCACACAGGGGTAAGGAGTACTCATGGATTCATCCTTTGCACACATCACCATAATTCACTGGGTAGCGGTGGTTGTCTACGTCATCGCCACCATCTTCAACGTATCGGGCCTCATGTTCCGCAAGGAGCGCGCCGTTGCCGTCAGCGAGGCCCTGGTGCTCGGGGGGCTCCTGGTGCACGGGATCGGCATCCTCTGGTGGTGGAAGATCGTCGGCCACGGCCCCTACATCGGCCGGTTCGAGGTCCTCTCCTCCCACGCCTGGGCCGTGCTGGCCCTGTTCATGGCATCCTCACGCTTTTTCCCCCGCATCAAGGCGGCGAGCATCCTGGTTTTCCCGGTCACCTTCCTCATGATCGCCGTGGGCCTGTTCATCGAGCCCCAGGCCAAGATGCTCCCCCCCACGCTGAGGAGCGTCTGGCTCGTCCTGCACGTGATCTTCTACAAGATATCGCTCTTCACCCTGCTGGTGGCCCTGGCGTTCTCCCTCTTCTACCTTCTCCGGAAGCGGACCGGGATCTCCTGGCTCCAGCGGCTCCCCGAACTGGAGATCCTCGATATCCTGTCATTTCGTTTTGCCGGCTTCAGCTTCACCTTCTGGGGTATCGCCATGGTGGCCGGAAGCATCTGGGCATACCAGTCGTGGGGGCGTTTCTGGGGCTGGGATCCGGTGGAGACCTGGTCCCTCATGACATGGATCGCCTTCGGCATTTACCTCCACCTGCGCCGTTTCTTCGGCTGGAACGGTGAGCGGGCGGCCTACCTCTACCTGATCTGCTTCGTTCTCTCGGTGATTTCGCTCCTCTTTACGCCGCTCATCGGTTCGTCGATCCATTCGGAGTATTTCAAGTAGAGATCCGGCGACCCTGCCTTCAGAAAGAGGCCTTGCATGAACGTGAAAAATGCAGCAGTGATTCTCAACGGCTTTGTCCATGACTTCGCGGCCGGCATCTGGCTTGCCGCCATTGCCGCCATTGTCCTGATCCACCGGATGCACGGCGGGCAGGCCGCGGAGATCGTTGCGATTCTCAACCGGCTGGAGCATATCTTCTTCTGGGCCAGCGTCGTTGCCATGGTGGTGATCATGGCCACGGGCGCCGGCCGGACCTTCACCTATGTGGAGAACTGGTACGGACCCGATGCGGAGAAGGTCCGCCGCCGGATGCTCATCATCAAGCACCTGGTCCTGTTTGCCGCGTTCGGCGCCGGTTATCTGTGCGTGTACGGCATGGTATTCCATTGAGGCATGGCCGCGTGTACGGCAGGTCAGTGACGCATCCGGCGGCTTCATCCGCGAACAGCCTCCCAGTCTTTCGACGACCCGGCTAAATGACGTTTTTTTGCCGTGACTCCACCGGAACCGCACTGCAGTTCCTTTTGGAGAAAATCGTTGTGTTCTGGTGAGGAATGTGGGATTTTTGAATTTTTATTAAACGCGGTCCATTTTTTGCTTTAGGCAACCCGTTGCGGTTTCCGCCTGTTATGGAATAGAGGAGCTATTGATGAAAAAAATAAAGCGTGTGGCGCTCATCACGCCCCCCTATCACTCGGGGGTCGTGGAATCAGCCGGCACCTGGCTTAATGTCGGATTTGTCTACATCGCCGGGTCTCTCAGGGCAGCGGGGTATGAGGTCGATTACTATGATGCCATGTCCCTGTGGCACACGTGGCCCGACATCAGGAGGCGGATCGAGGCGTTCCGCCCCGACGTGGTGGCCACCACCGCCTTCACCGCGTCCATCGTCGACGCGATCAGGCTGCTGCGCTTCGCCAAGGAGATCGATCCCGGCATCGTGACCGTGCTCGGCAATGTGCACGCCACCTTCTGCTACGACGAGATCCTCGCCCATGACCACGACGCCGTCGACTTCATCGTCCGGGGCGAGGGTGAAGTAACGCTGCCCCGGCTCTGTACCTGCCTCAATGCCGGAGACGATCCGTACAAGGTGGAAGGGCTCGCCTTCCGGCGGGACGGCGGCGTGGTGGTAACGCCGCGGGCGCCGTACATTCACGACCTTGACGGGCTCCCCATGGCCTGGGATCTGGTGGAATGGCCCATTTACACCTACCGGGCAAAGAACGACGCCCGGCTCGCCATCGTCTCCTCGTCCCGGGGGTGCAAGCAGCAGTGCTCCTTTTGTTCCCAGCAGCTCTTCTGGTCACAGTCGTGGCGGGCCCGCTCCGCCGAGAACTTCGTGGCGGAGCTTGAGATGCTCCACACCGTGCACGGCGTCCAGGTGGCCATGCTTTCGGACGAGATTCCCACCTTTGACCGGCAGCGATGGGTCCGCATCCTGGACCTGATGATCGAGCGGCAGGTTCCGGTCAAGCTCCTCATGGAAACGAGGGTGGACGACATCCTGCGTGATGCGGACATTATGGACAGGTACCGGGAAGGGGGCGTCGAGCATATCTACGTGGGGGTGGAGGCCGGCACCCAGGAGACCCTGGACCTTTTCAAGAAGGACACCCAGGTGGAGCAGTCCAAGCAGGCTATCGACCTGATCAACAACGCCGACATCGTCTCGGAAACCTCCTTCGTGCTCGGCATGCCCGACGATACGCCGGAATCCATTGCCCAGACCATTGAGCTGGCCAAGCACTACAATCCTGACATGGCCTTTTTCCTGGCCATAGCGCCCTGGCCCTACGCCGAGCTCTATCCCCAACTGGAGGAGTACGTGGCCACCAAGGACTACCGCAAGTACAACCTGGTGGAGCCGGTCATCAAGCCGAAGCACATGACCCTGGAAGAGCTGGAGCGCCAACTCGGCAAGGCGTCCCAGCAGTTTTTCATGCACAAATTCCAGAATCTGCACCAGCTATCGGCATGGAAGCAGGAATTCATGCTCTCGGTACTGGATCTCCTCATCAATCATTCCTACCTGGCCGGCCAGATGCGGGCCATGCTCAAGGAGGGAAAGGAGATGCCGGCCGAGGTAAAGGCGCTGCTGCGCGCGGTCGGCGAGCGCACGGGCGCAGCCCATCCCCACGCGGTGGCGCCGATCCCCTGATCGTCCCCGCCACTGTTCCCCCGGACACGGCTTTTCACGGCCCGGTCTTATCGCGAAGATGACCGGGCCGTTGTGTTTTCTTTGCGCACGGCAACCATAACCCCGTGAGGACACTCGCGTGTGTCGAATTTTTGAAGGCATCTGTCATTCTGTGGGCAGTTTGGCACAGGTACTGCTTAACGGTCTCTCATGTACCGGCAGTTGCGCAGTTACGTTGCATTGTCCGGCTATTTCGCCGGACATGACGGTTAAATGACTGTTGAGATGCCGCACTTGTTTGATTTTATGTGTGTTTTGAGGAGCCTTTCCGTATCTCTGTAAACGCTGCAATGTGTTGATTTGTCGTATTTTTCCCCTTGTTTTTTTAAGTAAGATGCGTTAATTTGTTCCGCCTGTGATGTGTTTTTGACATCGCTGTATATTGAATTGTGTATTTGTATTGTTAACCCGCCAGTGTGAAGAATCATTGAAAGGAGGACTTTGCGCTTTGAACAGGTCGAGGATTATCACCATTTTCCCGCAGATTCTGATGTGCCTGTGGGGGGTAGCCGTCATGCTGACGGCCGGTCCGGGAATTGTCCGGGATGCCCAGGCTCTTACCGCAACCGACTGCACGACGTGCCACACCGGGAGCACCTACGGCTCTATTCCCCAGCAACACCATGCGGTAGCCAGCAGCAAGGGCATCACCTGCCTCCAGTGCCACCGGGCGATCCCCGACGGATCGGGCGGATTCACCATCGAGGTGATCACCGACTGTATCGTCTGCCACGGCCAAGTGGACCACGCTGCGGCCCACAACATGGTTGCCACCGCGGCCGATTGCGCCCAGTGCCACACCCAGACCCCCGTGGCCGAGCACCTGAGCAGAACGTCGTCCTGCTCCACCTGCCATTCCAGCACGGCTCCCGCGGTGCAGAAGGCCATCACCGACGGCCGGGCCGGCGTCATGGTCAATTGTATCACCTGCCACGGCGCGGTGAACCACATTGTCCAGCATGACAGGGCATTCCCCTCTCCCGACTGCGTGCAGTGCCACGCCCAAGGGGTCGTCTTCGAACACCTGAACCGGACCTCCACCTGCGCCACCTGTCACGCCAGCACCCAGCCCGCGGTGCAGAAAGCCATCGCCGACGGCCGGGCCGGCATCGCCGTGTACTGTGTTACCTGCCACGGCACGGTGAACCACGTGCTTCAGCACGACAAGGTTTCCACGCCGGCGGATTGCTCCGGCTGCCACAATCAGGGGCCGGTCCAGGAGCACACCAACCGGACCTCCACCTGCGCCACCTGCCACAACAGTTCCAGCACCACGGTGCAGCAGACGATCACCCTCGGCCGGACCGGCACCATGGTTTCCTGCGCCAACTGTCACGGCGCCGTGAACCACATCCAGCAACACGACAAGGCCATGGCCAATGCCGACTGTGCCCAGTGCCACAACCTGGGGGTGGTGAACGAGCACCTTTCGCGGGCTTCAACCTGCGCCACCTGCCACTCGAGCGCCGCTCCCGCGGTCCAGCAGGCCATTGCCGCCGGCAAGGCGGGCACCACGGTCTACTGCTCCAACTGCCACGCGAACGTGAACCACGTCCAGCAGCACGACAAGGTGACCACCCCTGCCGATTGCGCCTCGTGCCATGGCCAGGGCGTGGTGTACGAGCACACGAACCGCTCTTCCACCTGCGCCACCTGCCACAACAGCACCAACGCCGCGGTGCAGAAGACGATAAGCGACGGCCGCGCCGGGATCACGGTCTCCTGCGCCAGCTGCCACGGGGCGGTTAACCACGTGGCCCAGCACGATCAGGCGCTTGCCTCTCCGGCCTGTGCCCAGTGCCACACCAAGAGCGTGCTCGACGAGCACCTGACCCGCACGTCTACCTGCGCCACCTGCCACTCCAGCAGCAGCACGGCGGTCCAGCAGGCCATTGCCGCGGGGCGGAGCGGCCAGGCGGTCTCCTGCGTGGACTGCCACGGCCAGGTGACCCACCAGAGCGCCCACGACGGCAAGGTGCTGGTCCCGTACGGCGACTGCAGCTCCTGTCATATTCCGAACCTGGTTGAGCTGCACGCTGTGAAGGGCTTTCAGTGCGCGGCCTGCCACGCCAGCGATAACGCGTCGGTGACGGCGGCGGTGCAGAAGGGGCTGGGCGGCACGCTCGTCTATTGTGCTGACTGCCACAGCGCCATCGGCGGCTTCGGCAACCACGCCGGGCAGCACGACATGGTGGGACTGCCCGCCCCCAACTGCGGCCAGTGCCATTCGGACAACGCGGTGACAGCCCATGAGAAGGCCGCCACACCGGTCTACTGCAACGGCTGCCATACGAGCACCAATGAGCTGTACGTCAAGACCATCAGCGACGGCATGGCTGGAATCCAGCAGAACTGCCGCAGTTGCCACACCATGATCCACGGCGGCGCCAACCGGGGCCCTTCGGCCAACGCGGGGGCTGACCGGACCGTTACCGTCGGCCAGGCCATCACCTTCTCCGGTTCGGGCTCCAGCGATCCTGACGGAAGTATCGTGGGGTATGTGTGGAACTTCGGCGACGGCACCACGGGAAGCGGGGTGAGCGTCACCAAAACCTACACCACGGCAGGCACCTACACGGTGACCCTTACCGTGACCGACAACAGCGGCGACACGGCCAGCGACACGGCGGTGGTGACGGTTCAGAGCCAGGCGGGCAGCAGTTCGGTGTTTGCGGACCAGGTGCTGTACCTGCAGCGGCTGAGCAGCGTCACCTCCTCTGACAGCAACAGCAACGACCTGACCTCGAAGTTCCGCGACAGCAACCTTGCAGACCGGTATCTGCTGCAGTACAAGAGTGGCGAGAACTACGTCATCGCCATGAAGCTGAACCGCGACGCCCTGACCGCAAGCAAGGTAGTGCTGCGGCTGTATGTCTCCTCCATCAGTTCGTCGCGGACGCTGCGCATCTATCCGTACCAGTCCAACGGCACATCGGTGAACAGCTACTACTCGGTGAGCTACAGCACGAGCAGCGCCGGCTGGAAAGATATCGACGTCACCTCCATCGCGCAGCGGATGAACGGCTACGGCTGGATGAAGTTCCGTGTCACCACCACCTCGAGCAGCCTCTATGTTGCCGAGGGGGCCTTCCTGGTGCAGTAGCGGGGAGGCGAGACGTGAACCACATCCAACTGACCGATCAATGGAGGAGCCCTATGAAACGCATAGTCATGACATTCGCAGCACTGCTCGCCATGGCCGTTCCGGCCATGGCGGGGCATGTGGCCGCGGTGGGGCAGGGGACCTGCTCCTTCTGTCACAAGAACAACCTGATCACGCAACACGGCGGCTTTGCGGCCACCGTCTGCCAGACCTGTCACAACAGTACGAACCAGGATGTAATGGACACCATCACCGCCGGTGTGGCGGGCCAGCAGTATGCCTGCTCCAATTGCCACGGCGCCCAGTCCCACCTGGACAAGCACGGCGACTACGTCGCCAACTTCAGCCAGTACAACGGGGTCCAGCCGAATGCTACGGCGGCGTGGACCTCGCCGACCGGGTACACGGCCGTGCAGCCTGCGACCAAGGAGTACCAGCTGTGCTATAAGTGTCACTCCACCTATGCGTTCTCCGCCACCAACGGCGTGAGCGCCATCGTCGGCCCGTCGGGCAAGCCCTTTACCGACAAGGCCCGGGAGTTCAACCCGGCCAACGCGTCGGCCCACCCGGTCCAGGTGCCCCTCAACAGCCAGACCGGCTCCGCCGCGCCGCGGGCTCTGCGGGCAAACCAGATGAAGGCACCCTGGACCGCCGTCGGCACCCAGGTGATGAAGTGCAGCGACTGTCACACCCCCGGCTCGACCGGTAAGTCCATGCTGATTACCGGCACCACCTGGCCCGCGCGCTCCGACGGCAAGCTCTGGACCTTGGGAGACGTGCGTAACAACACCGGCAACTGGCAGACCACCCTGTTCTGCGCCAAGTGTCACCCCCTCAAGGGAAGTGGCGGCTCCAGCGGCTGGTACAACAACGTTCACAGCGAAAGCGACCACGAGAACAATGTGGCCTGTGTCGCGTGCCATTCGGTGAGTCCGCACGGCCTGAACCACGGCCGGTTCATCGGCTACAACTCCGACCCCGCGCCCTATGCCTATATCGATTCCACCGGCAAGAAGGCGCAGGTCATGACGAACTTCAGGAAGGCATCGTCGCCGACCTCCTACGGGGAGGGGAACTGCACCGCCCTCACCAGTGCCTGCGACGAGCACAGGTAGTGGAAGACGTGGCCGGCAGCCGTCATTGGCTGCCGGTCGTTTTCCGGTCCTGGCGGGCTGCATGACCGGGTGCTCATCGCGGGTGTTTTCTTGAATGGTTGGGCCCGATCCGCGTCCGGGCATCCGGTGATTTCGCCGATGAAGACGCCAAGAGCCGGTTAGGCAACAATAATTGTTGTCTTGTTGCTTTTTTGTTTGAATTTTGATATCCGGTAAACATATCCGAAATAATAAATAGATAGCTGGATAGCCGATAAGACTAAACCATCCGCGAGGGTGGGGCGGAAAGCCCAGGGTCTCAAGGAGATGGCCGGGATGCCGAAGTATCTGATGATATGAGGCTCCCGGCTTTTTATTTTTTCTGTGCCATTTCTGCTGGTTGGCTTGTTTGTTGCATAAATAAAACGCAAAAGTAACAAAATAAATACTGGATACACGATAAGACTAAACCGTCCGCGAGGGCGGGGCGGAAAGCCTAGGGTCTCCTAGAGACAGCCGGGATGCCGAATTATCCGAAGGATAAGTGGCCCCGGCTTTTCTGCGCCCGCTGGACGGCGGGAAGCGGCAGACGCGGGGCGCCGGGAGGCTCGGGTGATGGTTGGTACGGTCCGGAAGCTGTTGGCGGCGGTAGTTGTCATTGTTGGTGCCCAAGCGGTCGGCATTGCGGGCGGCCTGGCGGCAACCCCGCCGCAGGTGACACCATTGCCGTCAGTGACGGACGGTCTCCGGTCTCCGGTCCGTCTCGCCACAGACTCTTCCGGCAACCTGTATGTCACCGATTCCCGGGGCGGCGGTATCGTGCGCTTCACCTCCACCGGCCGTTTCGACCGGTTGATCCCCACTGCCAAGGCGCCCCAGGGGGTTGCACTTACCGCGACGGGAAACCTGGTGGTGAGCCAGGGCGATTTTGTGGCCCTCATGGACCAGACCGGGAAAGAGTTGCGCCGTCTGGGTTCCGGCACGGGACAATTCAAGATGGCCAACGGTGTTGTTCTGGATGCGGCAGGCAGGATTTACGTAACAGACAGTCTGGGTAACTGCGTCCAGGTATTCACTGCCACGGGTGACTACCTGAGCCGTTTCGGAACGGCCGGCTTTGGCAGTGGCCAGTTCAATATGCCGACCGGCATTGCCTACGAGAAGATTTCCGGTCAGTTGGCCGTTGTCGACTCGCTGAACGGACGCATTCAGTTTTTTGACACAAACGGCATCTTTCAGCGGACCCTTTGTTCCTTCGGGTCCGGCCCCCTCAAACTCACGTTGCCCCAGGGCATCACCTTCGAGTATTCGGCC